>NZ_CP117811.1:1560189-1872227 GCF_028728065.1 Lentisphaera profundi
GTATCATAAGTGGAGGGTTGAGCTAGATTTACAGCAATCGGTCGTAGTTAAAGGCTTATTGCTATGCTTAGTAAGATCTTCTGTTTTCAAGACTTCTGGATATAAAACACTGAGCTTAGCAATAGCCTCACGGCGATCGGAGGTGAAATTCTATTTAACTTCCAGGACTAGCAATTGATAAACTTTCGTAGATGTTTAATTAAACGCCTTCAACCAGGCCTCTGCCATGATCTTGTGACCGGCGATAGAAGGGTGAACCCCATCGGGCGCCCAATAATTTGCAGGGGCCTTTTTCATAGCTTCATTAAAGATTGTTTGAAAGGGGACGAAAACAGTTTGGTAATCTTCGGCAATTTGTTTGACGATAGCACGGCGTTGGTCCAATACTTCGAACCATTCGTCAGTAATGTGACCGCAGGGGAGGGCAAAGGGTTCACAAAGAATAAATTTAATGTCTGGATTTTTTTCTTTAGTCCAATCCAATAACATGCGATAAAATTGATTAAAGCGTTTAGCATCTACGCCATTTTGATTACTAAATTCATGCCAAATATCGTTGATGCCAATAAGAAGGCTAAGTACATCGGGCTTTAAGTTTAGGCAATCGCGTTTCCAACGAGCGTAGAGATCTACAACACGATGGCCAGAAACACCGCGATTAAATATCTTATAATTGTTCTGTGGTTCATTTGCTAGAAGTTCCCCAGCTAAAAGATTGGCATAGCCCATGCCAAGTTGTTCGTTGTGAGCGGGATTTTCTTTATTGCGATGGCAATCCGTTATAGAGTCGCCTTGAAAGAGTATTATTGAACCTTTTTTGGGCATAGTGTTTCCTTATTTGTTTAGTGTCACTAACTGCTGATAGTGCACTGGTTTTTAAAGTAAAATATTTATAACCTAAATTAACCTAAGAAACCTTCCAATCAAGTGTTGTAAGTGTTAAAATCTCCTTAAATAGAGGCAGCTTCACTTGCTGAATATAAACTTCCCCTTATTTTAATAACTGATTATAACTACCCATGAAAGGTATATCTATGAAAATTACGACTTTGAAGAAGCAGGGCAATCAGCCCATGTACAAACAGGTGGTTGATTGGTTTGAAGACCAATTGCGTTGTGGCGGAGTTCTTCCCGGTGACAAACTCCCCTCTACTGATGAATTAGCCAAGAAAATGGGCGTAGGTCGAAAAGTTATCCAGCAAAGCTTTGAAGAACTATCAGCCCGTGGGTATTTGGATAGGGCGCCTGGAATGGGGACTTTTATTTCACCACATGTAAAGAGTAATACTATTTGTGTTGTCATGGATGAAGAGTTCCTGACTCAGAGAAACTTCGGCTACATGCGTTTAGTCTGTGCGGCAATGAACAAAATTGCGCAAAATTATGATGCAGAAGTTACCTATACGATTATCAATAATCAGAATATCGAAAAAACGAAACGCGACATCGAAGCTCTAGCTGATAATGGTCGTATAAGAGCCGTTTTAAAATGGAATAATGGGCTGGATTTAAAGAAATCTATACCGACTTATACTTATAGTTTGTCGACTGATTTAGTGATGCAAGATACCATACCTTATCGAGGTCTTTCCTACCTAGTAGCACGCTCATGTAAAAAAATCCTCGTCATTGAGAATAGTTCAGTAACTAAAGCTACTCAAGAATGTACAAAAGCTATTTTAGAAGATTTTTCATCGGATATTCAAATTGACCTTGAAGCCGCAAGTAACGCCATTGGCCGTGAGTCTGAACTTCGTGATAAACTGCAGGCTAAGTTGCAGTCAGAAGACTACGATGCCATTTTATCTTTAGACGATAACTTGACGCGCAACATTATTTTGTTTCTTTATGAGATGGGGAAAAAATTCCCCAATGATCTCTACCTTTTGAGTCACGCTAATAAGAACAGTCCAATTGTAAGCCCTGTTGAATTGACCATGCTGGAAAATGACCCCTACGCCATAGCGGAAGAAAGTATCAAAAGAATTGTATCATCCTGGCGAGGCGAAGATTACAAGACCCAAAATTACAAAGCCAAGCTCATCATCGGCAAGTCCTGCGGCGAATAAAATTTATAATGCTTTTATTAATGATCAGGCATCTTTATTGAGTTTTGAAACCTTTTAAGCAAAAAAAAGCACTTACATTTCTGTAAGTGCTTTTTAGTAAATGGTCGGAACGACAGGATTTGAACCTGCGACATCATGTCCCCCAGACATGTGCGCTACCAGACTGCGCTACGTTCCGTTTTGTGCTTAGAGAATAACGTCTTTTTAGCATGAGTCAATCAAAGGTTTAGAGTTTTTGGAGTAAAACTAATTTTCGAGAAATTGAATATGCTCATCTTCAAAAGGACTTCTTTGTACAAGCTCTTTGTTATGAGTACCTTGAATTCAATTGACTGTATTCTATTGTGGTCGAAATTTAAACGAGACAGATATTTGTATACCCTGAAAGAAGCCTGTGAATTTAGCTTAGAAGTCAAAAAAAGCCGTTTTATTGCTCATGCACTTCCGGTTCAAAGCATAAAGCAAGCAACGGATTTTTTCTCAAGTCAGAGTATTGCTTCCGCAAGACATAATTGTTGGGCTTTTAAAGTGGGTAATGATTATCGCTTCAATGATGATGGCGAGCCTTCCGGCACTGCGGGCAAGCCCATTTTGGCGGCTATTGAGTATGCCGATTTGACTAATGTCGCGATTCTAGTCATACGCTGGTTCGGAGGAATTAAGTTAGGTACTGGAGGACTTTGTCGAGCTTATGGTGGCAGTGCTTCTAGTTGCTTAAAAGCAGGTGAACTTATTGAGATTCGCCATTTTAAATCTTATGAATTCACAAGTGGCTTTGATTTGTCGGCACAGGTTCATCACCTCTTTAAAACTTACCCACCAGAAAGTATGGAAGAAACATACCTAGCAAGTGGTATCAATTGGAGCTTCACTTTGGATAATCAATTGTTGGAATCTTTTCAAAATGAGCTCAAACAAATGACAAGAGGTCAAATCACTCTTAAGGAACTTCGCGCATGAGTCGATTAATTCGAGAATGTAAGAATGCATTGAAACAGAATATGAAGCCTGGCTTAGTCTTACAAGCCTTTGCTTTGATTTTAGTTTTCTCTTATTATAATTCTCTTAGTGTACAAGAGAGCTTAGTGAGTTTAACTGAGCTCAAAGAACAAAACCGCTATCTATTTTCAGGTCTCTCAACCACTTTAGCAGCTGGCATCATTCCTTATCTCATTCTTAGCTTGAGCAAACGAGTGAAATTCAATTTTAATGTCTTGCTCTTTATGATGGTGTTTTGGTTTTGGAAAGGAACCGAAATTGAATATTTTTACTCGCTACAAGCGGAACTTTTTAATACCGGAAGCGATATCAGTATTATTATCAAAAAAGTCTTATTCGACCAATTTGTCTTTAGTGCGCTCTACGCAGTTCCCTGTATCGTCATTGTCTATGTATGGAAAGATGCCAACTTTTCTTTTAGGCATTGGAAAGCAGGGCTCAATAATGAACTCTTTAAAGTGAGGATCCCCACGGTACTCGTCTCTAATTGGCTTGTTTGGATTCCTGCATGCTCAGTTATTTATTCGATGCCGACACCCTTACAAGTTCCCATATCCAATATCATTGCTTGCTTTTATGTCTTGATGATTGAAGTGCTGTGTAAGCCTAAAACGGAAGGCTAGTTTTTGTTGTGATTGATGTAAGTCCATAACCATTCTTTGCTATCTTTCACCAAGTTAGCTTTCACAGGGTTTTGCACAATGTAGCTGATCACTGAGCAGAAATGTCTTTCATCTCTAATGAACCGATCCCAGTAATCCTCCATCCATATTTTCTTGGGGAGTTCTAGTGACTTTCCAATACTAGTTTCAACTTTTTCATTCCCTGGGCTCGCGGGCGGCTCGCCCGCATTTCTATCCAAAAACTTTATGATCTTATGAGCGGTAAAACTCTTCCATGAATGTATTACATCTTTTAAAGTATAATTTGCATAAGTCTTAATCAATAAGTGGACGTGATTCGGCATAATTACATAAGCAATTAAATCATAACGTTCACCATCGAAATGAAACCAGTTTTCTACAACTAACTGAGCCACTTCGGGTATCTCTAAATAGCAGGCTCCATAGCCTTGATCTAAATATTTTTCGACAAGTTTACGTTTTTTAATTTCGTCTATTGACGAAGAATCAGGAATAGGGCTAAGCTTATTTGCGGGCGAGCCGCCCGCGAACCCAGCTAAAACATCTTTTGGCAGAGAATCAGCTAAGCGATAAGTAATCATTTGATACTTATTAGCTTGGTCATAGTGAGGTAAATATCCACGATTATGCCAAGCTTCATCATTCTCAAATTCCATTCGTCGGTTCATAAACCCTTTCTAATATTCTATATATTTACAAGACTCATATCTTTATAATCGTCCGTGTGACAACACCTATTCCTTGACCAGGCGAATTGAGTGCTGCGCACTTATGTTTAATACCTAAGACAGGCAACACTAAATCATATACTCGAGGTTACGGCCGTTGATGCGTTCATGTAGTGCATGAATGGCTGAAGTCGTATCGGGATAGAAGTTTTCTTCTCCAATAAGTTGATCGAGTTGAGTCTTGTTCATCATTTCTTTAGCTTCCGCAGGCAGAGCAGCAAAGACTAATTCTACATTATGACTCTTGAGTTGATTCACTAAATTTCTTAGGCCCCATTCACCAGAGGCATCAATACGATTAATTGATTGAGCTTCAATCAGCATGAATTTGACATTCTTACTTTGAGCAAGACAAGTAATAATAGCCTCCTCAAAGGCTTCGACACTAGCGAAAAATATGGCGCAGCGAAAGCGTAGGGCTGCAATATGCAAGGAGCGTGTGCGTAAGTCTGATGGGCAGCTCTCACTCCAATCATAGATATCGATACGTGGTTTCATTGTTCTATATAGATAGGCAGCAATAGAAATCCCCGCGCCCCACAAGAAGCCATCCATAATAGAAGGAGCAAAGCAAAGGGTGGCGACAAAAGTAAAGATTGCCACTAAGCCTTCACGACGCATCACTCGCCACGAGACTCTGATGGGTTCAAAATCAATGAGCCCAAACGTCGAACTGATAATAAGTGCCGCCAAAGTTGCCTTGGGTAAATAATAGAGTGCGGGAGTCAAAAAAAGGAGCACAAAGATAACTGAAAGTACGGCAAATATATTGCTCATGCCTGTTCTTGCACCACTCACTAAATTCAGTGCCGAGCGGGTAAAGGACGATCCCACGGGGTAAGCCTGAGCAAAAGCGCCAGCAATGGAACCAATTCCTTGACCAATAAGTTCTTGATCTAAATTCATCGGCTGACGAGTTTTAAAACTAATGGCTTTTGAAATCGAGACCGTTTCGACAAAGCCAATCAAAGTAATCATAATGGAGGCAGGAATGAGCAAAATAATTGTATCTAACCATTCACCTTGGCTATTCTTAGGAAAGCTTAAGGAAGGAAAGGAATTGGGGATTTCACCCACAATTAAAGCTTCATCTTGGATTCCGAATTTCCAAAAAACAAAACAGGAGCCGGCAACGATAATTAAAGGCCAGGGGACTTTTCGATAAATTTTCTTGAGGTAGACAAGCCCGAGTAAAGAAATGACACCCGTAATAGCACTGAGGGGATGTATCTGATCAAGGTTGTTTGCGAAGCTCGCTAAACTTTTGATTAAGCCCATGAACTCTTGTTGGATACTAATACCGCTAATACCAAGAAGCTTGGGAAGTTGAGATAGTGCAATGACAATGGCGGCGGCATTTGTGAAGCCCGCTATAACGGGGTGGGAAAGTAAGTTAACTAAACTCGAGAGTTTAAAAACCCCCATGAGCAAGCGACAGACCCCCACAGTAAGTGACAGTAATATGGCGAGTTCTATATAGCGAGCTTCGCGCAACTCGGGAGGAATATCTTGAACCAAGGGGAATAAAACAGAAGCAGTGATAATTCCCGTCATCGCCGTAGGGCCGCCTGAAATCTGTGCCATCTTTCCAAATAAAGCCATGAGTGCCACTGGAATAATAGCTGCATATAGACCATAGCGAACAGGTAGACCCGCAAGTTCGGCATAGGCCATCGATTGGGGAACAAGTAGTAAGGCTACCGTAATACCTGCCACAAGATCGTCTTTCAGATCTATAGTTTTTATGGGAAACCAGTCGAGAAATGGAAATAGTTTTTTTAGCATAACATAAATTTGGATTAGACAGTTTAAATTATGATACTAGATAATTCTAATTTATAAGTTCAATAGTCAATAATTAAACTTTCTGCTAAAGTATAAGTGAAGAAGCTTTCGTCAAGTTTTATTGCATGCAATGATCGTGCTATTTTGAGACATTGAGTACAGTAGATTTAGTTTTCTCCATGGCATCTTTTAACTGCAATTGTTTCTTTTGACTTTCCATGATCAAATCATTTATTTTTTTCGATTCTTTGAAAAATTGAGCATTTTTTGTATAGAGGCGATTTTTACTTATGGGGTCCAGTTTCATTTTTACGGCTTCTTCAATTTCATCGAGCAAGTAGAGCTGTTCGAGTTTAAGCTGCTGAATATCTTCACTCAAATTAAATTGTTTTAACATTTCTAAATGACGTTTCTTATTGAGCTGTTCGACCTCAATACTGATCGAGGCATGAGCTTTCTTTGTTTCTTTAAGTTTTTTTAGGTTTTGGGGCTGAATAGAAATGAACTCTATCTCTTTTTCATCATTTCTTTTAAGTAAGATATTGCCCTTGTAATTAGTCGCTAAAATATGCTCATCATTCATCAGTGCATTTAACAGAGGCGCACTCTTAGTAAAGACCTGTGACCTCACTTGTTTATAATTAGAGTCAAAAACACGCACGGTTTTATCATTTCCCGTACTACAGAGTTGGCCTTTTTGATCATAAAATAAACTGCTAACGCCATTTTTATGTGACTTAATACTTTTTAATTCATTGCCTTTTATTGGATCAAAAAACAATATACTCGAATCCTCACTCGCACTCACAAAAACTTTTGAATCGGGACGCCAGGCAAGCGCATTGATCATGCCTTTGTGCTTGTACAGGGTATGGAGCATCGAGAGTTCCTTGCTATCCCAAACAATAATTTGCCCATTGCGATCTCCGCTAACAAGGAATTTTCCATCGGGGCTAAAACGCAAGGCAGATACCCATTCGGAATGAGCTTTTTCTTCTAGCAAGATTTGCTTATTTTGCATACTGAAAATCTTCACTTTTTTATCATTGGATCCCAAAGCAAGAAGTTTCATATCGGGACTCATGTGAGCCACGTGAATATCCATGTCCTTGTGCTCAAGTTGAAAAATTCTACGGCCTGTTTTGATATCCCAAATAACCGCCATTCCTTCATTGCCCACATGGCCACCCGCAGCTAATAGGTAGCGACCATCCTCACTAAAACTCAAATCATTAATAGTTCCTTCGGGAAAATCTAGGTAGCCAATTAAAGTCAATGTCTCACTATTATAAAGGGCTATTTGTTTATACATAGATAGAGCCATTAATGGTGAAAAAGGACTTTTAACTAAGTTCTTTATAGGACCTGCCTGCTTATAATAATGCCAAGGAAGCAGGCTCAGCTGCTCTGGTATAATCACTTCGCCTTTTTTAGTCTCAGCTTTAAAGGCATCATTTTTAACAAAGATTTTTTTCTTGCTGCTACTTCGGTTTTCCAATAAGCCACCCAAGATCCATTGCTTAATCATTTTAACATCTGCTTTACTCATGCGGGCGCCCTTGGGAGGCATGCGAATATCACTATCATTGCTGGTGATACATTCAAAAAGAACGGAGTTATCTACGCTACTAGATTCGAGAATAGGGCCCGCGGAAGAACCTTCCATTGCCTGTGCATAAGTGCTTAGATTTAAGCCTCCTTTAGCCTTATTCGCGTTGTGGCATTCACTACAATCGGCTTTGAAAATGGATCTTACATGATCGTCGTAAGTGATTTTTTCCGCTAGCAAAGGCAAAGAACAAAAAAGCCAGATACCGATAATCAGCTGAGCTTTAGCGAACAAAGATGAACTCCTGTGAGTTGAGTATAGCCCAAAGGATATCTTGATGAACTTCGCGAGGGTTCTCCGGGTTTTCATAAACAGACTTTAATTGCTTCATTTCCTGTTCATTAGCATCGCGACAAAGAGCTCTACGGTAAGTGGTATTAATGTATTTTTCAGGGCTCCATTTTTCACTAATCGCTCGATTGATAAAGAGGCTCCCATTAATCTTTCCGTTAATCACATTGCCATTAAGTAATTCAAGTGATTGAGCTAAGTTGGGTTCCGTTATACTTTCACAAGAAATCGTCGGACTTTTGCGATTCACCCGACCAAAAGTACTCAGGAAAGTACTGCCCGAATTATTCACCAATAATTGCGTTGCCTTGCTACTGAGGTGACTATTGGAAAAATAATCCTTAGTTTCAGTTATTTGGCTAATTGAATTAAGCAAGACTTCAGCACGAATACGACGAATAGGGGCACGAGCAAAGTATTTCTCCAGATTGCCCTTAGAATCTAAACTCTCACTGGAAAGGCTATAAGTATTCGATTTACAGATGTCTTTTGCTAAACGGATCAAATCAAAGTCATAATCAATAAATTTCTGACTCAGAGCTTCGAGCAATTCGGGATTTGCCGCAGGATTACTCAGGCGGCGATCATCAACGGGTTGAATGATCCCACGTGCAAAGAAATGCTCCCACATACGATTTGCCAAGGCAGAGGCAAAATAGGGGTTCTTTTTGTCCGTCAGCCATTGAGCTAAGAGTTCACGGCGATCTTCTTTGATTTCCTTAACTTGCTCCCCTCCTAAATATTTAGGTTCAAGACCCTTCTTATATACAGGGTGTTTTATATCACCCGAATTCTTATCATAGATGATTTGGGCACGAGGATCTTCCGCGTTTTTACGGCCGACCTGGGCAAAGAAAGAAGCGTAAGAATAATAGTCGTCCATTGTCCAGCGATCAAAAGGATGGTTATGGCACTGCGAACACTGCAAACGTATACCCATGAAAACCTGGGCCACATTTTCACTGATTATTTTATTATCTTTCTGAATCTGATAAAAATTAGCTGCGGGATTCGCAAAACTATCCCCTGAAGCAGTGAGTAATTGATAGATAATTTCATCATACTTTTTCCCTTGGTGAAACTGATCACGAATCCACTGTGAATAGAGAATGACGTTTTTGAGATCATAATTATTATCTGTACGGATCTGCAATAACTCACTTAATTTCATGGCCCAAAGATCCATGAATTCACTACTTATGGCCAATTTATCTACAAGTAAGTCACGCTTGTCTTTATTTTTATCCTTGATAAAGGAATCGAGTTCATCCTCTTGAGGAAGTCGTCCACAGAGATCTAAGTAAATGCGGCGAATGAAAACCTCGTCACTACATAATGTATTGGGCTGCATACGCAGACGTTTCCACTTCTGATTATTTAAACGATCGACATAATTTTTTTCTTCTATGGGAACAAAGTCTTGTTTTTCTAAGGGAATGACGATACAGCTACTCAAGGCGTTGAGTGTTCCATAGCGAACCATGAGGTGAGCTTCGCCGGGTGTTTTCGTTTGTATATGGTCCTTATTTTTTACTTCGGCAGAATTAGAATCACTAGTAAAAAATGCACAGAGCGATGTGACGTCGCGGTCACTGCCATCTGAATACTTAACGCGCACCGAAATCTTTTGTTTATCACCACTGAATAAAACCGATTGTTTTGGAAATATTTCTAGAGTCACGGCTTTTTTTAGGTCTTTTTCATCTGCAGGAGCACCTGCACTTAACCAAGCTAAGATTGTTTTGTAATGAAAAGAATCCTGTTTAAATAATTCTCCTCCTGTATGAGGTACGGTTTTTACAGCTTTTTGTAAAAGTAAGCTATCTGCGGGGACGGCCAGGTTTAAACGCCTCCCAGATAAGTCATATTTTATACGTTTAAAATCCCCTTGAGGGTCATAACCAAAAAGAGATAGATGGAATTTCTCTTGTCCACGAGAGGCTCCGTGACAGCCTCCGCTATTACAACCGGCTCCCGTGAAAATAGGGATGATATCTAAGGCAAAACTCGTACTTTCTTTTACTTGATCATTTTTAACTTCAACGACGAGTTTCTCTTGTTTATCTTTAAAACTTACGAGAACTTCAGTCTTCCCCTTTTTTAGTCCTTTGAATTGTCCATTTTCAAAGCTACAAATCGCTTTATCACTAATCACGACTTCGATTTTTTTACTGAGATCTAGCGTGCTTAAATCACTGCGAATTCCCTGAGCAATAATATGTTGAAAATCATCTTGATGATCCAAAGATATTTTCAAGGGTAACACTCTGAATTCCGTGATCGAATCGCTCACGCTGCTTCGACTTTGCTTAATTAAATCTTCGGCAAATAGATTAGAAACAAAAAATAAAATAGATATGATGAAAAAGTATCTCATGGTTTTTTCTTTTTGGGCTTGGGAACATAGATGGTTCCATTACAACGTATATTTTGATTGAGTTTATAGCCTTTATCTTGGAATTCGAAACGGACATAGGAATTACGATGATAACCGAAGCTGGCACTATCTGTGGCCGCTATTTTGAATGTTATTTTTTCGTCGAGTTTATTTAGTTCGATGGGAGTAGAACTAATCCCACCGGGAAGACCTAATAAACTTGCTTTAATAGGGAACTGTGGAGTTTTGAGAGTCTTGATATCAACAGTGATTTCACGTTCTTGACCACGATTTAATGTATACTGAAGCATTTTTAAATCAAAGTAATGTTCTGTAATTTCAATTTCGTGTGGATCAGAACTTAGGGTGAAAACTTTACCATCAATACTTGTACTGGCATTAAAAATAAAGGGCCATTTACCTAGAGGGGTACTAGATGAAGCCTGTATACTGTAATCCATCTCATTTTTATCTGCAGGTATTTTGATTTGATCCTTCATTGATAAGCCGGGTAATACGGATTTAGCTTTAATCACAATTTCTTTTTTAAAGCCTTCATTGCGATGAACGCGAATTTTTGTTGTATGGCTACCAAAGCGAGGCATCGGTGCTGGATTTTTTACGAGCTCGATACGAAAGGGTGCAGGGATGGTAGTGGATAGGGCTAGTTGCTCACTTTTATAGTAACGGTATTCTTTGTTATTTGGTCCCATTAGCATGATCAGATTTTCGCTATAGTTGCCCAGTTTAGATTCTTCATTACTGAGTTTAGCTGAAATGCGATGAGCTCCAAGTTTGGTACCTTTTTCCAAAGTGAATAAAATGGGAATTTTATCACTTTTTTCGGGGTGATTTAAAACTTTATAAGTGAGTCCTTTCGGCAAGTTATTAAATTGGTAATCAATCGGGGAATCAGCACTTTCTCTTTTTAGATTAAAAGTAATCAATTGGTGACTAGCTGGAGATATATTGAGTAATTGGCCCTGGTGAGTCCGTTGTTTTGAGGGTGTTATACTCAATGAAAGTTGTGGCTTTTGATAATCAATGAGGATTCTATAAACTGAGCGCAGACTAGAGGCCTTGGTAAAATCGCGGATTTTCACAAAGTAAGTCGTATCTTTTTTAACTTTGGTCAATATTTTAGGATCGAGTGAGCCACTATCATCTTGGCGTTTAATCATTTTGCCTTTGCTATCATAAAGCTCCAGTAGAGCATCGATCGGTGAGCGTAATTCTCTGGCTAAGACTTGGATTTCTATCGAGCCATCTTTGGGGCTGATAAAACTAAACCAATCCATATCCTTTGCTTGGTCCAAGCGACCATTAAAGGCTAAGGGGATACTTTCACAGGCCGTTGCATCTTTCCGTTCATGGCCTTTCTCTTGATCGAAAAAATTCTTGTGTGCTGAATAATGATAGGGAAGGGCATGTACTGATTGAGTATCAATAAAAATCTGGTTTATACCCTCGCGACCCGAAATAATAAGCTCTCGATTGTGACTTGTTTGATCATCGTAAAAAATCTCTAGCTTTTGTTTGGCTAAGCCACCAGCAGGAAATATTTGTAAGGCATTCAGGCTATCAGCTACATGTAGGCGGTAGTTGCCACCACTAAATCGGAAGTCATTAACACGTAAATAATAAGTTCCCGTGTAGGGCGCTGTATGATTGATTAGCGGGTCTTGCTTCAATAGTAGGGAATCGTCACTAAAAGCCAGGCGTTTTTTATCTTTATCTAAAAGTTCTAACTGACAATCGACAAAGCTCAAAGCTAAATCCATACAAGTTAATGATGCACAGAAGGCTTGACCTTTTTTTAGATCCATTTGGTAATAATCAAATTGCCGTCCATTTAATTTGGCATTGACGGTACAAGGCACCGTGATTTTTTGGGCTTTTTCAAAGCTAAATATATTAGCCGTTTTATTGACCTCGGGGAAAGCTGCCACATGGAAATAACGAAGGTTACTTAAGCCATCATCACCAATAATACGGAAAGGATGAGCTCCTCTTTCTGCATCAGCTGAAACTTTAAAACTCAAGAGTAATTTCTTTTTTTCTAGAGTCATTTTCTCTAGACTAATACCTTCTTTATAAAAAAGTATTTTGCGTGCCAGCCCTAAGTTACTTCCGTCCATAACTAGATCCACTTGTGAACCCTGTTGAGCACCTGCGGGGAAAAATGATTTAATTTCTACTAAAGCAAAAAGAGCCTGTTGAATCAATAGGACTAAAACTAGAAGATTACGCCAGGATATCATTGATGACTTGACCTCCATAAACGAGGCGTACAGGTCGATCTCCAGGGGACATGATGGCTTTGTCGGGGTCTATGCCCATGAGGGTATAAACTGTTCTTGCGTAGTCCGCAACATGAACGGGCTTCTCTTCCACCATACTTGAAGTTGTATCTGATTTTCCGTGAATGAGACCGCGCTTAATACCACCACCGGCCATTACCATACTAAAGACTTTCGGATAATGATCACGGCCGCCAGTTTTATTGATTTTTGGTGTACGACCAAACTCAGAATTTAAGATAACTAAAGTTGAATCGAGTAAGCCGCGTTGATCTAGATCTTTAATCAGTGCCGCAAAAGCCTGATCCAAGGGAGGTAAACTTTTACGAATACCATCACGAATGTTATCATGATGATCCCAGCCACCTGCAGTTAATGCAACATAACGTGATCCAGCTTCAACCAAACGACGTGCTAAGAGCATGCGCTGTCCCGTTTGATTACGCCCATACCAGTCTTTGGTCTTATTATTTTCTTTACTCAAATCAAAGGCAGCAACCGCACTAGGAGAATTCATAAGATCATAGGACTCACCATTGAAAGCTTCCATGGCAGAAACTATAGCCGCTTCGTGATTAATACTCGAATGCTTATTCATATCGGCAAGAATGGCTTTGCGACGGTCAAATCGCTCTTCACTCAGCTTCCCATGGCGTTGTAGGTTTTGAACTTTAAAATTGCTTTGAGAAGGGTCCCCACCAGTAGAGAAGGGGGAATAAGCGCTACTTAAAAAACCGCGCCCTGAAAATTCATTAAAGGCTTTGGGAATACAAATATAAGGAGGCAGGTTATTTCGTGAGCCTAATTGATGAGCTGTAATCGAACCCAAACTCGGATAGATAACGGCCGGATTAGGCCTATAACCTGTTAACATATTATGAGTTCCGCGTTCATGAGCGGCTTCGCCATGAGTCATACTGCGGATGACGCAAATTTTATCGGCAATCTGAGCCGTTTTTCTTAGGTTTTCGCTAAAGCGTTCGCCAGTCAACTTTGTCGATATAGTGGAGTAGGGGCCACGATACTCAGAAGGGTTGTAGGGCTTTGGGTCAAAACTTTCTTGTGCCGAAAGTCCACCAGGTAAATAGATATGAATAACTGATTTCGCCCGAGGTCCATTTTTTTCTGAACCAAACAAAGGTAGTGAAGCACCGCCGCCAATCACAGCACTGCTCTTGAGGAAATTCCTGCGATTTAACATAAGTTTTACCTTGTTTACTTTATCAATTACTTAATATACGTAAATCTATTCGGCTTTCTTACACAATCATGAGGAAAATTGAATTTTTTTGAAGAATTTAAATGGTTTTGTTAATCAATAAGTCATGATTACGTTCAAAGTACCGTCCACAAAAGACTTATAGATAAATTCGAATCACATAGATCCCAAGCCTTGCTCTGACTTCAAGAACACCATGAAAACTGTTCACCTGGATATTAAAATCTTGACATATTTAGGATTTACTGAGTCAGCCGTAAACTCAGGCTTCAGCCGTAAAGTACCGACTTGTGAAATTTTAGAAAATCCTCCAAAACTCGAGTGGATTCATGGGCAGTTTTGCAAAGCTCAATTATATTAGACCTTTATTTTTAACTTTCATTTTAAGGCCGTTTCACTTATGAGTCATGTTATTGTTCCTGAGGTCACAATCGACCCGACACCCCTGATGTTAGAGCTATGTTCAGATAATTTTGATTTAGAGTCACTTGAATTAAACTTAGAGGCTATCGAGTCAGCCGCAATGATGATTAGGGAGGCCTGCCATGCTTCCGCATCAGCAATCAACACATCAAAAACTAACTTACTTTTAGCCTATATGGCAGAGCCCAAATGTCGCCGTTGGGTAAAAACCGAGTTTCTGGATAGAGTTGACTGTGATAATGGTCTTTTGACGAAGGTCGCACGACTCTGTAAATTTCGTTTTTATACAGCTGAAAAATTAGTAATCGAAGATCTCGATAATAATGGTGAATTCACCCCTAATGAATCAGTGGCTGCACGTACTGGCGTCCCTGAAAAAACGGTTGTGAGAGTAAAGAAAAAAATAGAAAAGAAAAAGGTTGAGGCCGAAGAGAAGCGAGCTCAAGCACTCCAAGAATCTTTAGAAGCAGATAAAGTTGATTTACCGGACGTAGAAATGTCTGTCCTCAATGTGACTTTACCCGTTGATTCACCAAGCGAAAGCCTGCAAGATTCGGCTAATGATGAAAATGAATCACTTGTTTCTCAAGTGCAGATTGAGTCAGTCCAAGTCAATCAGCATGAGTCAGCCATTGCAGATGAGGCGTCGGTAAAGGAAATTGAGACTTCTTCTGAAGCTCTTAGCCCCCGTGAGTTGGCCTTTCGCAAAGAAATTGAGCAGCTTCAATTAATGCTTGCAGAGCGAGATGCGGAAATCGCAAATTTAAAAGCGCTCGTATAAAACCTGATACAGCAGGCGTCTCGCCTTGCTGAAAGATCGGCACAAAGTTCCTGCAGATAATCCTGGGAGCACGGGCGTCTCGCCTGCTTTTTAGACCGTTTTCTGGGCTCACTGAAAGATCGGCACAAAGTTCCTGCAGATAACCCTGGGAGCACGGGCGTCTCGCCTGCTTTTTAGACCGTTTTCTGGGCTCGCTGAAAGATCGGCACAAAGTTCCTGTAGATAACCCTGGGAGCGCGGGCGTCTCGCCTGCTTTTTGTCCTTCACTTAAAACCTGCCTTATCTTTATGACCTGTGCTTTAAGCTATTTCTTCTTTTAGCGCAGCGTTCTTTCAGTTTGCTTGCAAATGCTCTGCAGGGCTTTGCCCGATCTGCCAGTGAGCAGGGCGAACGATCTATCTGCGAATGAAATGAGCGATCTCAGCGCGAAGCGCGACAACTCAGGCGTCAGCCGTCAAGCGAGTAATGTCACATATTAAGGTTATAATCACCAACGATACAAATACCCGCCAACTTTGAATTCTAAATTTCGGATATATTACCTTGAGCAAACCCCATCAAAGTAAAAAGAGCCCCACTAAAGCAAGTAGCAAAGGCCTACATCCTAGGAACCGACATGACCAATATTACGATTTTCCTGAGCTCATAAAAAGTTTTCCTCCATTAGAGTCACATGTAAAAACAAATACTCACGGCAATCTTTCCATAGAATTTGCCGATCCATTGGCCGTAAAAGCACTCAATAGCTCGCTTTTGAAAAGCTTCTATGATATAAGCGATTGGGATATTCCAGAAGGAGCTCTTTGTCCGCCCATCCCAGGTAGAGCCGACTACATTCATTACGTTGCGGATTTACTGGGACTCGGTAAGTCAAATGCTAAAACAGCTAATAATCCCTCCAAAATCAGCTTGCTCGATATCGGAACGGGGGCAAATGGTATATACCCACTATTGGCATGTCAAATTTATGATTGGCAATGTGTTGGCAGTGATATTAATCTTCAGTCTCTTGAGAATGTGGCCTCAATTCTTGCGAAGAATCCCAAGCTAAAAGATCGCTTTACATTACGTAGACAAAAAGATAAGAATCATATTTTTGATGGTATTATTCAGCCCGGAGAATTATTTGATGTCAGTGTATGTAATCCCCCTTTTCATGCATCGCAAGAGGAAGCCAACAAAGCTAATCAGCGCAAGCTCAATAACCTTGCTCGTAATCGCGGTGAGCAGATTACCGCTAAAAATGAAACCAAGCAAAAATCAGTACCTACATCTCCCAAGCTGAATTTCGGTGGTCTTGATGCCGAACTTTGGTGCAAGGGTGGTGAATTAATGTTCCTGAAAAAATTAATCAAAGAAAGTCAAGTTTTTTCAAATCAATGCCGGTGGTTTACTACGCTCGTTTCGAAAGTGGATAACCTTAAGCCTGCAAAAAAATTGATCCGCAGACTTGGTGCCATTGATATACGAGAATTAGAAATGAAGCAGGGCAACAAAATCACCCGAATATTAGCGTGGATATTCAGCTAACACTGCTTAATTCTCTATATAAATGCCTCCGCGGGCGGTTCAAAAAAAAATCCTCCGCTCGGCCCGAGCGTCAACTCAGTCATCAGCCGTCAACTCTGTATCGTAAACTCAGTGCAAAGCGCGCTATATATGTAAAAGTTATAAATGCCTTCGGTGAGTTGGCAGCCCCCGTAATGGTAGGAAACTTAAGGATATTTGAGCTCGAAGATCTTAGGAATGTAGCCATGGACGTCAGTCCGTGGTATTTGAATACAGCATCGTGCGTGCCGAAGGTACGCTGCAGAGAGTTTCCTTCCTACCTTCGGCATGAATATCATTTTTTTAACAATACCCACCGGATAAATCCGGTGGGTACCATACTATATACCTTCGGCATGTTGCTTAAGTTCCCACTCATTATGAGAGCCCCCGCCGACGGATTGCACCCTTAGGCTCCTTAAGATAAGTCCTATTTACGATGAGCAGCTATAATGGGATATCCCGCCGCTATTGAAATACTCTTTAGGTCTTAAATGGTAAAACTTATCCTCCACCTCTTGTGATTGCTCTTCATAGGGATTGATGAGCACTTGTTGAAGCTCTTTGACGAGGGAGTAATCCCCCTGTGCAGCTTGTTCATAGGCTGGAACTACTAACCATTCACGCCAGGTGTATTTTGGGTTAGTTAGTTTCATTTTCTTGGTTAGGGTACTTAGGTCCTCACTAGAACTTACTAGCTTACGCCAAGTATTTAACCAAGTTTGCCATTGCTCATCAAGTTCTGGAGATGTTTTACTATAGAAGCTCTTTCGTAATGCTGAAACATCTTCGGGTATATGTGATAACTCACGGAAAAACAAGGTGTAATCCACGTTTGTATTAATCATGAGTACCACTAATTGATTAAATAATTCTGGTTCAATTTTAGTAAGCCCCAGTTTGTCTGCCCACATTTTCTCAATTTGTTTTTCCATTTCTGCTGGGAAGTCATGTCTTACTTGATCGAGCTCTTCTAGCGCTTTGGTATCTTCTTCCAGAAGAGGACGCAGGGCAGAACAAAACATATGGAAATTCTTTTCTGCTGCAGTGGGTTGATTAAAGAATTCAAAGTGATTTCCTCCACCAGTCCAAGGCTGGAACTCAGGATCAAATATTTCACAATAACCAAATGGCCCATAGTCGAGTGTAAAGCCACCAGCGGAGCAGTTATCACTATTGAAATTGCCTTGGCAATAACCAACGCGAAGCCAATTGGACACCAATACGCTAAGACGCTTACGAAATTGTTTGGCTAACTCAATGACTTGATCAGCAAAAACAAGTTTTTGATCGATGTCTTCTTTGTATTCTCTTGCAATCAAATGCGTAACAATCATACGCAATTCTTCTAAGGCGTTTGGATGAGCATGACTGCGTGCACGGCGGGCAAATAATTCTAGTTGACCAACTCGTAAAAATGAGGGGGCCACACGGGTTGAAATAGCCACCGGATTCTCAACATGGATATCGGGATTAGCAGTGGCTGAATCCTGGGAATACCAAGGTCGGGTAACGGTTTCTGATTTTGATACGTATAAAGTCAACGATCGCGACGTGGGTACACCTAGGGCATGCATATATTCTTGAGCGAGAAATTCTCTAACACTTGAGCGCAGGACTGCACGACCATCAGCTCCACGACAGTAAGGTGTAGGTCCACTACCTTTTAATTGCATTTCCCAGCGTTTATTATTTGCTACTATTTCAATTACAGAGATCGCTCGTCCATCACCATATCCATTACCTGTACGAAAAGGACATTGCTGGGTGTATTCTGTGCCGTAAATTGAGAGTGCATAGCCCGTTGCCCAGCCAAAGTTGCGCATAGGTGGACGCGCGGCCGACATATCACCGGAAAAAATCTGACTAAATTCTTTATTGAGGGCCATTTCATCGCTGAGTCCTAGCTCATTAAAGAGAGTACTGCTATGACTGACATATTCTGGTGCTGGCAGAGGCGTGGGAGTGACGGGTACGAAATGACCAGAGAAAACTTGGCGTGGGTCGTGATTTTCACCATCTTGCTTAGCATCTGGGTCGGCATTTAAATTCTCCAGCAAAGAATAATCTACCAAGTTAATAAAATCATCGAAAGTACTTACGAGTGCTTGATTTGAGGACTTAGATGGAGCTGTCATACGGGTTAAAACCTCTAGTTGATGGTGGAATTTAAATGCTATATTTATCGGCTAATTTTTATTTTGTGAACTTATATCTTCGCTCAACAAGTTCAATAAGTTTAGTCGCTACGTTCCCATTTTAATTATTGAGATAAGCTTATCTGAGATGCAATGAAAGAATACTTCGCTAGTAGCCCACGACACAATGCAGAAAAAAGGACGCTTAGCTGTCCAATCTTTGATTACTTATGTGTTATAGCTAATAATGAAAACAAAAATCGGGAAAATTTTATGTATAAGTTCTTACTTCTTTGTAGCTTATTAATGACGCAAGGCATACTATCGGCAGAAGATTATATATTGTCTGGTAAGATTATGGATACGGATGATAATTGGCTAAATGAGGCAAAAGTCACTTTGTCGCCACTCAAGATTGAAACATATTCTAATGCCAATGGTGAGTTTACTCTTAAATTTAGTCTTGATAAACCACTCGCATCTAAGAAAAGAAATTTCATTGCAAGTTTAAAAATAGAGCGGGCAGGGCATGTCGCCCAAAGTATTAGAATACGCTCAATGAGCTTCTTTGCTAAGCCACTTGAAGTAAAGCTATCACCTGAAGCCGTGGATAGTAGTTTACTCGGTTTCAGAACAGATATGGATCCTACAAATTCTATTATTGGAAAAAGAACGGGAAGAGAAGCCGACTTTTATATTTATATTCCTGAATCGGTAAAGAAAATTCGAGCGGCACTCTATATTTCCATGCATGGCATGGGAGATATAAGCAAACCCATTTTGAAACAGTTTGCCGAAGATGAGCAGCTGGCACTTGTGGGAATGAATGGTGATCCCATTAAGCGCGGGATCAATAATGTAGAACTCATTAATGAACATATTGAAAAATTAGCTGAATTATCTGGACACCCCGAATTAACAACTGCACCAATCATGACTTTCGGTCATTCAAATGGAACAGGATTTGCGGCGAGTTTCCCCCGTGATTGGCATCAAAGAACTATTGCATGGGTTGCATTTCATCCAGGTTATAGTGGTTACCTTCAGTTTCCCAATACCGAGAAAGTACCGTCTATGGTAATGTGTGGAACGATTGATAAATACCTGCTAAATGCTCGCCAAGATGAGACCGTTGCACAGATGCGTAAAGAAAAAAATGCGGCGATGAATGTGATGATGGAAGGTGGCGTAGGGCATGGACCTGCAGATCAAGATGCCACTTGGATTTTTATTAGAGATTTTCTTAAAGCTGCAATGGATTTTCGTTTAAACGAAGATGGCACGCTAAAACCTGTTGTTATAGAGCAGGGCTGGCTCGGTGCAAGATACGATTTAGAGAAAGGCGGGCGTCAAGATTTGATCATTGCACCCTACGCTGACTTTAAAGGTGATAAATCGACGGCTAACTGGTTTCCAAGTGAATCCTTTGCCAAAGCTTGGCAGACCTATGGTAAACGAGAAGTCAAGAAATAAAGCTCATGCTTCGCTTGCTTGGATAATTGACTAGGTCTTAAAGATCCTTAGCAAGCGAACTATAAGAATACTTGGAGTCATCACTTTGTTGCAAGTTGCTTCTTTTTTGAATGATAGAGGTAAGTTTTAGCAATGAATTTTTTTATTTCAGCCTCGGAAAGACTGTTATTTATCTGCTCGCGATAAGAAATGTAAGGTGAGTATTTAGAGTTTTTATTTAACTCATCAATTCTGAGTGTTTTGCATTTTATACCCATCTTGTGGAGTAAGTTCTTTAAACGATTAATGCGCAAGTCAGCAGGTTTTAACTTACATGCGGAACTGACACAATTTTTAGAACTATTGGGAATAAGGTCTTCTTTGGTGTAGTGAAGCTCAAGTGTTAATCGGGGTTTTAACTTTTCATATAGCGAATTTTCAAAAGTAGAAGAAGTAAACTCTCCCATTTCAGATACTTTGAAATGAGAATCTCTTGATAATTGGTCCTTGGTCAGGACTAGGATTTTTTGATCTTTCTCGCTTTTTATTTCAACAAGATTGCCATCTATAGAAGTGATTTCACCTTTAATATTTTCACCTGAATCCATTACTAAAGTCAATTTTTTGCTTGTCGGCTCGGTAGACTTGGCACGTTTACTAAATCCAGTTGTGACTTTATACATGGAAAAAAGAACAAATATAATTACAAAAAATCTAATCATTTCTCATCTACTTTAATTTAAAATTATCTACTCAGCAAATAGATATACTTTCGTCAATTAATTCAAGTCTCTATAAAATAGCGACTTGAAAATATGAGGTTTTTATTTAGGTCTACTATGAGTTCCTAATGGTGCTTAGTTACTCATTGTTTTTGCATAAATAGAGTTAATTCGGCTACGGTGAAACCAAACTTTTTTAAATAGGAGCGATTGATTAAGACGCCATCATTCATCAGAAACATCCAATCATCGAATTTGATTCTGTAAGTTGTATCACTGACTGGCAGATCCATTTCATAGACCCAGCGCATAGCATTACCTTCCACAGTGGCTTCAGCATCCCCTAGTATATCGCTTGCACTTGCTAGATATTGTTTGTTGTCAATCTTAGTTATTGTCCAAGTACGTTGCTGAGTTTCGCCGTCATAATAGATAAAGTCTTCTTTGAGCGTACCGACATTTCCTTGCCAAGAGCCGATCATACTTACATCAAAGCGCCGAATAACCTTCCCACTACGGTCCTGCACTATACCCCAAGCTTTTATGGGTCCGGTAAAATATTCTTGTAAGTCTAGTTTGGGTTCAGAGTTTTTATAAGCCTGTAGTTTAGATGAACTGGAACAGCTTATCAATAAAATAGCTATAAGGATAATTAAGAATGATTTAACGAGTTTCATGTGTACTATCTCCTAAAGAATAAGTATTTGAATATTGAAATTTAATAACGAGACTTTACCTCTAAATGAGCCTGAGACGGTGCTTAAGGATTGACTTGATTTTAACTGGATTCTAATACGACTTAGATTTCGGACCTGCGGAATTCTGCGCTATGAATTTTTCTGCATCTTCAATCAAGAGTTGTTTTTTCTCAGCAGACATTTTCTCAAGATTTCTGAGTGGCATAAAAAGACGGTGGTTATTTTTTAATTTATCTTTATTTCTATCTAAAAAATACCAATATAAATAATTGAATGGACAAGCATCTTCACCACTCTTTTCTTTTACTTTATAGGAACAATTCTTGCAGAAATCGGACATTTTATTTATGTAGTTCCCACTTGCTGCATAGGGTTTAGTCGCTAATAAACCACCATCCGCATAGAGCGCCATACCATAAGTATTGGGGAGCTCCACCCACTCATAGGCATCATCGTATACGGCTAGGTACCATTCATGGACCTGTATGGGATTAATTCCCATAAGCAAGGCTAGGTTACCTGTGACCATGAGTCGTTGTATATGATGAGAATAGGCTGTTTCCATTGTTTGTTTGACTACTTTACTGACGCAGTTCATTCGCGTTTTCCCACTCCAATAGAAGTCAGGTAAACTCCTATTGGCATTGAAGTGATTGCTTTCTAAATAATCGGGCATTTTGAGCCAATAAATACCGCGTATATACTCCCTCCAACCAATGACTTGCCTAATGAAGCCTTCGATTGAGTAGAGGATTTCATTATTATCAATAGGGATTTTTAAAACTCGCTCACAAACTTCCCTTGAGGTGAGCAACCCACAATTTATGAGATGGGAAATCCTGCTATGAAAAAGCAGTTTTTCGCCATCAACCATAGCATCTTGGTAAGTTCCAAAATGCGGTATGAGTTCCACTGCAAAAAATTCCAAACACTCTAAGGCTTGTTCACGATTGATACATTCTTGAAAATTATCAATCGAACCAAAACGATTGTCAAAATACTTTTCAAGTAATGTGATAACTTCCTTGGTAATTGCATCCGGAGGAAATAGAGGGCGCTGTGGAATAGCGTACTTACTGTCGTAGCGATTCCGGTTTTTAGAATCAAAATTCCATTTCCCACCTAGGGGCTTTCCTTGCTCCATGAGATAGGAGGTATTTTTTCTCATGAAGCGATAAAAATTCTCCATCAGTAGATTGTTTTTATCCTTGGCGTAATCGGCAAATTCATCTTTACTCAAGTAAAAACGCTTATCGGAATAGATTTTCACTGGTATCTCGAGCTGCTCTTCCCAAGTTAAAATTTCTTGCTGAAGTCGGTATTCACCCAGTTCGGTAATATGCAGACAATCAAATTTTCCTTGATCAATTAAAAAACGTAAATTATCTTGAAAACTCTGCAGATTATCGCTATCATCTAACTTATAATAACGCGTCTTGAAACCTTGTTTTTTTAGATCCTGTTCAAAATGGCGCATTGCCGAAAATAGAAAAAGAAGCTTTCTTTTATGATGGGGCAGGGCATCGGCCTCTTGTTTAACCTCCATCATAACAATGAGGTCATTTTCGTAGTTACAATTCTCTAGACTCGCCAAGCTTAAGCTCAGCTGATCTCCAAATATAAGTCTTATTGATTTCATTATTAAATGGACCCGTTCAGTACTGATAGAAATTTTCGGTCATCTGGAAACTACTGTTTTTTAATGGGGAGCTGAACTTCCCAGAAACGTTTCGAAGCGGGGATCATAGGGCTATTATAAGCTAATAAGCGAACTTCACCAGCTGATGTATAGGATGGGTTCTCTAAGAGCCAAGCATCAATTTGAGCGATAGCATCTTTAATCAGTTCACTTGATTCACGACCACTTAAACCAATGCTCACATAATCTTGGGCCACTTCATCTACTACCGCGACACCAGAATTTAGCAGACCTGCTGTACCGATATTTTTATCTCCATAAAGAAAAGCCATGCTCTGTCGCTGGCCAGTAGTTTTATCGATCTGCATTTCTACGGGTGCAGTCATTGAGATTTTATTATTCTTAATATGTCCAAAGAGCTTCATGAAGGATAAACTTTGACCCTTTGAACTCTGCAGTTTGGCTGATCGGTAAGCGGGATATTGCTTAACTATGAGCTTGTTTAAAGGACCTGGAGCAGGGAATCCACGGGGTAGGTCTGCCTCTAGAATAACCTTGAATTCATATTGACTCTTTTTTATGGGCTTAGAACTCTGGTGAATAGGATTAGTTAATTCTGCATAAACTTTGTCTAAAGAACTGCGCAATAACCAAGCGTTTGATCTTGCATCATCACTACGGCTCACTTTTTCCAAAGTCTGAGTAAGTTCAGTTGCTAAATTTTTACTGATATCATCTGAATTAAAATGACTCAGGCTTTGGGCACAAAGTTCATAGATTGCTGCACAGGCTTGGAGTTCACCCTTGTTAAATAAGGGAACACCTTGAGCAATGGAGAATTCGATTAGTTGGCGCATTTTAAGCGAATTACTGAGTTCTACAGTAGGTAAAATAACTGTATCTAAAATATGGATCACACCATTACTTGCCTTTATATCAGTGGCAATGAGATTGACTCCAGAAATATTGAGTTGACCCTTATTAAATGTCACAGGCATGGATTGTCCTTGTAGATTAATGAGGCTCTGACTAGCGACCAATTGACGCGCATCTAATGATCCAGAGATGACATGAGCCTTTAAAATTGCAATGAGCTTATCGCGGTTGTCTTCTTGCAATAAACTTTCCACTGTACCTAAAGGCAGTTTTCCAAAGGCTTCATCATTTGGTGCCAGAACCGTGAAGGGACCTGGTTTGTTGAGTACCTCAGCTAAATCAGCTTGCTTGAGAGCTGCAATGAGAATTTTGAATTGTTTAGCGGATTGTGCAGTATCGACGATATTAGCTAGTTGACTTCCTCCCATTAATGAAGCACTCAATTGAGTCAATAGAATTAAACTAAGTATGAGAGTGAAGTATTTTTTCATGCGGCCATCCTTGTTTTGTAAACAGGCTTTTTTGTTCAGTAGTTAAGACTTAAATACACAAAACGTTCAAAACGTTCATATTTGATCTTATACCACTTTTTTAGTTAAACCTAATACTTTTACAATTTTAATGATAACAAAACTTCAGTTAAAGATAAATGATCGGCTATGTGCTGAAAGCAGCATTTACTAGTAGCTGAAATATTTAGAGCCATTATGAAAGAACCTTTATATGCAAATTTAAAAAAGTCTTAGAAACGAGAAGACAATAGTACAGATTACATAAGATCCGACATTAAGTTATACATAAGATATATTATGCGACATTATTAACCTTTAGATAAAAGTGCTCATGACTTAAGTTAGGCTTAAGAAAAAATTATCGTTCTACCCTTGTAAACAATAATGCGATCAGCCGCGTGGGCTTTAACTGCATTGGTCAAAACTCGATTTTCCATATCGCGACCTTTGCGAACCATATCATCCGCCGAATAAGCATGGCTGACTCGAACGGTGACTTGATCAATGATGGGTCCCATATCGAGTTCTTCATTGGCGTAATGACTGGTTGAACCAATGAGTTTAACACCTTTGGCGTAAGCTTGGTGATAAGGTTTAGCACCCTTGAAAGCCGGTAAAAAACCATGATGAACATTAATGATTTTATTGGGATAAGCCTGAATCAGTATTGGCGTCAAAATTTGCATGTAACGTGCCATGGCAATGAAGTCAATCTTTTGCTCTTTGAATAAATCAACTGCGATTTGATCCGCTTGTTCACGATTATCTTTATTTCTAGGAATATGAAAATAAGGGACACCAAAGTGCTCGGCAGTCGCTTTTAAGTCGGGATGATTACTCACAATTAAAGCAATATCCACATCAAGCTCGCCATATTTGTGCTTGAGTAAGAGGTCGTACAGGCAGTGATCATACTTTGAAACCATAATCGCCAAGCGCTTTTTCTGATCTTTAAAACTCAAAGTCCAGTTAAAACCAATGAGTTCCGACTTTTCTTTTAAACGATTTTCAAGAAGTTCACGTTCACAATTGAGCTCTGAACAATCGAATTTAACATACATAAAGAACTGGCTATCAAGATCTTCACGATGCTGTTGAGCATCAATAATATTAGCGGAACAATCGGCTAATATTTGGCAAACTTCGGCGACAATTCCCTTGCGATCGGGACAGCTAATTTTGAGTACGGCACTAGACATGAGATTTCCTAAAATTTTAATTCTTAAACTTTAATCCTTAATCAGCAAGAGGCTAGTTAATCGCCCTATTCTTTTAGCTCATTTCCGTCTTTTGCTTGCCAGGCTTTAATAAATAGCAAAATATAGGAAAGCATCATTGCGAGTCCACCAAAGGGAACGATAGCACCTAAAAAACGTGGTGCACCTAGAGCCATGGCATAGAGTCCTCCAGAGAAAACGATAAAGCCAAATAAATTGAGATACATAATGCTTCTTTGCTTATATAAAGCGAGAAACAACATCAGGCCAGTAGTGAACATGTGATAACGATTGGCTTTCTCAAACCAATCTAACTGAGGCTGTTCCAATTTTAATGCATGGGCGCCAAAAGCCCCAATCAGTATGCAAAGAAAGCCCATAATTGATGCAATCCTCAGCGCCAGTGGATCTTGTAGATTTTTCATTTTGTCATCTCATTGGTTTTATTTCGTGTTTAAGAGCTTGTATTTTTCGATAAAATCAATACTCTGTCAGCAAATTAATTTAAAGGAAATAACTTATGCCTAAAACAGCAAAAATCTGCGTCAGCAGCCTAGGTTGTGCAAAGAATCTAGTTGATACCGAAGTTATGCTTGGTAGTATGGCCAAAAGTGGTGTGATGATCACAGGTGATTTGGATGATGCCGATATCTTCGTTGTCAATACTTGTAGTTTTATTGAAGGTGCTCGCCAAGAGTCTAATGCCGCTATTATGGATGCGATTACTTGGAAAAAGAAACGCAAAAGCCGCAAGGTTGTTGTTGCTGGATGCCTTCCCCAAAGAAGCCCTGAAGAAACCAAGAAGAATCACCCCGATGTAGATTTATTTCTCGGCCTTGATGATGTTGCCAGCATTGGTACAATGGTGAATAACCTCTTGCGCAAAATGCCGAGTATTAATACTATTCAGAAAGATGATTTACCGGTTTACCTCTACGATGAAAATACGCCACGCTTATTGGTAACACCCGCTCACTACGCCTATATCAAGATTTCCGAAGGCTGTAATCATAAGTGTAGTTTCTGTGCGATCCCAACCTTCCGTGGTAAATTGCGTAGCCGTACAATTCAATCTATTGTTAAAGAAGCTCAAGCCCTACTCAATAGCGGTGTTCGCGAAATCATTCTCGTTTCACAAGATTCTACTGGTTATGGTTCTGATTTAAAAGATGAGTCCAATACTGCTGAGTTACTCAAAGCACTTGATAAGCTCGATTGTGATGAATACTGGGTGCGTTTACTCTACCTCTACCCAACAACTGTGACCGATGAGTTAATCGATACTTTTGCTAAGTCTAAGCACATTGCTAAATACATTGATATGCCACTTCAGCATGGTGCTGACAAAGTACTCAAATCAATGCGTCGCGGTATCACTCGCAAGCGTACTGAAATCCTCCTAGATAAATTCCGTAAGGCGATGCCTGGTGTTGTGATGCGTACGACTTTACTCGTGGGTCATCCTGGTGAAGAAGAAGCTGAATTCGATCAGCTCGTAGATTTCGTTAAGGAACAGCAATTTGATCGCTTAGGTGTTTTTACTTATTCACATGAAGAAAATACTCACGCTAAATCACTCGAAGATTTTGCTGACCCAGAAACTTCTGCGGCCCGTAAAGATAAAATCATGGCCATTCAGCAAGACATTTCCTACGAGAAAAATCAGCGTTTCGCCGATCAAGATTTGCGTGTCATTGTCGACGAAGCTTTCTTGAAAACTGATATCGATACAAGTGATGAACGCTTTGATGAAGCCGTCATGGAAGAAGAAGGTATTTATTACGTCTTATCACGCACCGAGGGCGATGCTCCTGATGTGGATAACCTCGTTCACTTCTCTGCAGATGAATCAATCCTGAAGCAGCAGTTCGTGACAGTGCATATCGAAGAAGCCACAGATTACGATTTGTACGGCACACTCGTTAAGTAGTTCTACTAATCAAGTTTCCAAAAAGCCCCTTCTTCGGATGGGGCTTTTTTTTTGATGAAGTAGCTAAGGATCTAGGGTGCTTTTACTGTCGTTTGGGAAAAATTTCCCGCAGGTCTAGCTGAGTTCCACAGAATAAAATCAATCAATGCCTCCGGCGGAAGGAGAGCCTCTAATGGATGGGGATTTAAGGGTGTTTACACGTGCTACTACCTTTTTCAGTATGGCCCCGAGGTCTGCTCGGCCACCGGAGGTATTTATACTGGGACTTCGCCTAATGGTAGGGAAATCAAGAGATACTGACAGATATTTGAGCTCGAAGAGCTTAGAAATGTAGTCATGGACGTAAGTCCGTGGTGTTTGAAAAAAGTAAGGTGTGTGCCGAAGGTACGCTGCAGAGGGTTTTCCTTCATACCTTCGGCATGACTATCATTTTTTCAACAATACCCACCGGATAAATCCGGTGGCTACCCTACTACATACCTTCGGCATGTGCTTAAGTTCCCTAGCATAGTAAAAATCTATAAATGCCTCCGGCGGAAGGAGAGCCTCAGCAGGCGGTTTAGCTTCGCAAAATTTTGTATGCCGAACTGGCAGTTTTTCTTGCTTGGTCTTAATTTAAAGAAATGAAATAATTAATGAGGTCAGAGAATGAATATTGCAGTTGTTTTATCAGGCGCAGGAGTTTTTGATGGTTCGGAAATTCACGAGGCGACGCTAACTTTATTAGCCCTAGATCAAGCTGGAGTAAAGTATCAGTGCATGGCTCCAAATGTTGAGCAATATGCGAATGTGAATCACCTCAATAATGAGCCTTCACAAAATAAACGAAATGTACTCGAAGAATCTGCTAGAATTGCTCGTGGGGAAATTTTGGATTTAGCCGAGGTGAAATCAGAGGATTATGATGCACTCATTCTACCTGGTGGTTTTGGTGCAGCTCTGAATCTCTGTGACTTTGCTCTCAAGGGACCCGATTGTACTGTCAATCAAGAAGTAGAAAAACTGATACTGGAGTTCTTTCAGGATAGGAAAGTGATTGCGGCGATGTGTATTGCCCCTGCTCTACTCGCAAAAGTCTTAGGCAAAGAAGAAGTTTTACTGACAATTGGAAATGATGAAGGAACTGCGGATGCCATCGAGGCTTGCGGCGCTATTCATCGAGATTGTACGGTGGGTGACATTGTAGTGGATGAAGCTAATAAACTCGTTACTACGCCTGCTTATATGTTAGCCAAAGGGCCTGCAGAAGCATGGTTAGGTATTGAAAAACTCGTCAAAAAAGTTATCAATTACTAAATAAAATCGAGCTATCCGTTAAAACTGGTAGCTCTTTTATTTCAGAATTTTAATGAACTAAAGTTTAGTTCTTTGCTCCAATCACGGGAATCTTCACATCATCAAAATTTGTAATGTTATTGCTCATGACATCTTTAAAGAACTGGCCCTGACCTTCTCTGGGTGAATAGTCACGCTCAATGAGTGAAGGTGTCCAAGACCAATGAAAACACCATACCGTCCAGTTTATATTATTTTTATTGAAGTAATTCACAAGGCGCTTGCCCCAGGCATCATCACCAATGCAGGGAATATGAGCTCCTTTATCATCTTCAGACATATAGCCAAATTCAGTAGCAATTAAAGGATACTTTTGGGCCATGAAGCCCCAAGTCTTGTCCCATTTTTCTTCCATGCTACTATTTTTATCATCTTTAGATTTTTGTGGGTAGGGATGAACTGAGTAAGCTAAATTATCTAAGAGGAAAGGCTTATTTTTGGCATCACGTAAATCATAGGCCCAATTGAGGCCACCAGCAATAATCACGGTGTCATCATCATTACTACGAATTGTTTGACCAATGATTTGGACGATGGCACGCCATTCATCCCAAGTCATTTCTCCGAGCTTACCAAAAAAAGTTGTGGGTTCGTTGAAGATTTCATAAAACGCTACAGTCTCTTCATTTTTATAACGCTTAGACATCAAGTCCCAAAATTCGATAGTCTCTTCAAGTGTGGTGGTATAACCTGGACGTTGAAATTTTCTATCCTTCAAATTACCAATGGAATGCCAATCAATCATAATGGAGATTCCACGAGTTTTTGACCAAGTTACGGCTTTATCAATGGCATCGAAATAAAATTCTTTGCCATGCTTTTGCCAATTACTTGGTGTTATGGGAATACGTACAACATTGGCACCCCATTTTTGAATGTGGTCAAAGTGAGCTTCGTTCCATTCTTTTTCTGCAGTCAGTACCGCAGGATCATTTAAGGCTAAACCTTTATAAATGACCTTATCTCCTTTGGCATCAACAAGTAGATTCCCTTGCACAGATACTTTTTGAATTTTAACGGATTCCGATTTTCCCTTATCTTCACGATGAGATTGACATGATCCTAATAAAAAAGCCGCTACTAAAAGGCTCGTGATAAATGAGAATTTTTTCATTTGTTTATATCCTTAAAGATTAAAGTTGCCAGGAAGCTCAGTCGTGATTCCCTGTAAGATTTTTTGCATCTCTTTGAGTTTTTCTTGATACTCGGGATTACTGGCTAAGTTTTTTTGTTCTTTGGGATCTAAGTCTAAGTTATAGAGCTGATCTTTGTCAAAATAAGCGGGATAAGAACCAGTAGATTCTGATTCGGCATGTCCACCACCAGGTAGAGCTGTGAGGTGACTAAAAGGAGCCTTCGGATCTTCGGTTACAATATTGATATGCTTGCGACGTCTCTCCGCATTCCATTCTTTCAGTGCTTTGCTACGTTCTTCATCAGTCATATTTTCATATTTTTGCGGATAGCGCACTGCTAAGTATTTCCAATTCCCGAGGCGAACTGCACGAGCATAGCCGAGTTCATGATAGAGAATGCGATCTTTATCAGCTTCTTTTTCTTTATTTAAGTAAGGTAAGATACTGATACCATCGAAATTTTTGTCAATGCTTTTACCACCAGCCATATCTACTATCGTGGGAGCGAAATCTACATTGGAGACAATCGCATCGAGTTTCTTACCCGTTTTAAAACCGCCCTTTTTCCAAATGATACTCGGATTATGAACGCCACCTTGATAAAGTGTTCCCTTAGAATTTTGGCCATGGTCATTAAAGAAGAAAATGATTGTATTGTCGAGCTCCCCCTCTTCTTCTAAGGTTTTGATTAAAGCGCCAAGCGAGTCATCCAACCATAACATATTACAGGTGTCTCTATTGACTTTATAGCCATTTGCTTTGAGGCGAGCAGGAATCGTTGCACGTGCAGGCTGTACTGTGAGTGGCTTATCCAAATAACCAATCGGCGTAATTAAAGGGTTGGCATTCCATGAACGTTTATCCGCATCTGGTGCATGTGGAATTGTGGTGGCTAAATAAAGGAAGAAAGGGTTATCGCGCTTTTGCTTGAGGAAGTCCACAGAACTTTGTGTGATCCAATCCATGTTCTGAACTGCGACTTCATGAAGCCCCAAGAAATCTGGGTTATTGTGATAAACATTGCCCACATGATCGAAACCAGCTTCGCGCATGGCCTGTTGAACATGGTCGTGATTTGCTTTGAGTATTGCCACATTTTTAGGATCTTTAGCACTGCCATCAAAATCCTTAGGACGTTTCAATCCATGAGCGTGTACAACATGATTTTTTCCACTCATAGAAGTTGTGTAACCCAAGTCTTTTAACAATTTTGGTAAGCTCTGATCTTGCTTAGTAATATGAGTATTGAATTCAACCACAGTCTGATTATCATTAGCTTTCGTTACTTGCTTAAAGAAAGCATTACTCGCTCGACTCGCATATTTACCCGTCAGGCAATTATAGCGGCTAGGAGTACATACAGGAGAGACGACGTGTTGTTCATTGAGCACAATACCTTCTTGAGCCATACGATCTAAATTAGGCGTGTAGTTTTTACCTTTGCCTTCATCGAGACAATTGAAGTGACGAGGACGCATATCATCGGCAATAAAGAAAATAATATTGGGTTGCTCAGCAGGTGGAGTTTGCTGATCATTGTTAGATACCGCAAAACTTGAATTCACCGCCAAAAGCAGACCTAGGGAGAAAAATAATTTTATTGGAGAAATAGTCATTATAAAACCTTATTTAGTACTTTTGTTGAGTTCGTAATTCAAATAAGCGCTGACGTAAACTAGAGCTGCATTCCAGTTAATAGCAGATTCATTTGTTGAAAAAGATTTATCTGAATCTAAATGCGATAAAGCAGGTAAAACAGAAGGGTATGCCTCGGGGCCTAAGTCCCAAATGATTTCCCAAGGATTAGGTCCACCCACAAGTATGCCTGGGATAGGATCTTTAATACCATCGGCCATACATAAGCGATTGTGTACGTTCATACTCTTCTTTTTACCGAAAGATGTTACAAAACAATGATTTAATGGATTCTTTCCCAGTAAATAATCCATGTGAGAAATAGCGAAATTCAGATATTTTTTATCTTTGTTTGTCTGATAACAAACTAAAGCTAGCATGGCTTGGTTGGCGACAAAGCCATTACTGCCCCATTCAAAACGTTTATTGCCCATACGATAAGCCACTCCAGTGGCTTCCATCGCATCAAAAATTAAGTAGTCGACAAATTCTCGTAGTCTTTGTTCTACCGCATCCATGTCAATCAAATCTTTAACTTTATCTTTGTTGTGAACTAAAGAAATATAGGGTAAGGCATGAACATGCGTCCATACGGGAGAATGTATATCTAAATAAGGAATAGCCGTTCCTTCTAAGTAGCTTTTATCACCGCTAGTGATAAAGAGTTCCGTTTTTGCCCACGCAAGCTCATCGACAAAGCTATAGTTCTCATCTTCGTATTTACCCGTGGAACAGCCCTCTGGTTGAACAAAACGATTCCAAGGATTTTTCTCAGCCCATTGCAAAGCCATTTTTGATTTCTTTAAAGCTCTCGCAGCGAAGCCAGGGTAATGAGATTCGTACTTACTGAAAATACGTGAAGCCATCGCCATTGTCGCCGCATAATTTAAAGTTGCCGAAGTCGTTTTTCCAATCATCCAACGTTTGGCTGTATGTTGGTGCGGAAGTTCATTAACTGGCGCAAAGCCCATAGTGCTGAGTTTATGATAAACGCCACCATCAGTAGGATCCTGCATCATCTCAAACCATTTAATATTCCACCAAGCTTGATCAAGTAAGTCGGGGACTCCATTGCCACTCTCTGGTATATCCAAAGATCCATCCGGGAAAGCTTGTGGCATAGCTTCATAAAGAGCGAGTAAACTGAAGGTGGAAATCCCTGCATTCACTGAGTATTTATTATAATCTCCGGCATCAAACCATCCGCCTGGTGCTGACATTTTGGTACCTGCTTTTTGTCCCGTGTACGCCCCTGATTCATGAACGTAAACTTCTGTATCAGGCTTTCCTGAAGGTCGATGCCATTGGCCACCATTTTTTTCAGTGACTTCATCTGAGCAACGGAAATAATAAAACATTTTCAATGCCGATTTAGAAACCTCATCATAAATGGAATTATTGATTTCGAAATCAAAGGAGCGTTCATCCCCTACTTTTAAGTAATACGTACCCGCTTCTTTGACTTCACTAAAATCTGCGAGCCTCACTGCTTCCTTTGAAAAAGGATAATAATTAGCTTTTTGTAGTTTCGATGAATAAACAGTTTTTTCTGATTTTGGATTGATCTTCACAATCTCAAAACTGGCACCTTCGCCCCAGCGTTTTGATGATTTAAAGATACTAAGAGGGACTTGTATGGCAGCGGTTTTTTCCTCGCCAGCGAAATAGCCAACTTGATTGACACGTATTTTTTCACTTAATTTTGCGTCTTGCGCAAACAGATACGAACTTGTACAAGCTAGGCCAAAAAGTAATGCATTGAGTTTTTTTGATAAGATCATGTAATTATCATCCTAAGAAGTTTTGATTATATACACATCTTAATAACTGTCGAGCAGCATTAATTGACAGTTCCTGCTTAAAAATATGATATTTATCGCAAGTCATTGTGATCAATACCGCTAATAGATTCAACTACCGTAAATAAAACATCTTTTTATTCAAATAAGATATAAATCATTCTTTATAGATAAAAAAGAATGGAAAAATAAGTAAGAACATAAAAGATGAAGGCAAGAGAAAAGATCGTTCTGCATTCGACTTGCTGATGAAGACGTGTAAAGTTCGAAAATTAATTTAGAGTTCGGAGAAAAATATGTCTTGGTTTGGCAAGATTACTGGTGGAACAATTGGTTTCATGATAGGTGGCCCTCTGGGTGCCATGGCGGGTGCGGCTCTCGGCCATACTTTAATTGATGCCGAGACTTCGACTAATCAGCCAAGAATCAGCTCACGTGAAGAACAAGAAATGATCTTTTTTGTGACTATTTTCACTCTCGTGGGCAAGATGGCGAAAGCTGATGGGAAAATAACTAAAGAAGAAATCGATTTTATTGAGCACTTCATTAAGCATCAGTTAAAACTGGAGCCCAAGCAACGTGAATATGCCATTTCAATTGTGCGAGCTGCTAAAGATGATAATACCCCCATCCTCGATTACCTAAAGCAATTTGTCCAAGTCTTTCCTCAGGCAGATATGCATTTCATGTTGTATGAAGTGCTCTTTACTGTAGCAATGGCGGATGGTCATATCCACCCTGACGAAGAAGCTATTTTAAGAAAGATCAGCCCTTACCTCAAGGTCCAGCGCAATGTTTTTGAAGCTATGGAAGCGCGCTTTCGCCAAGGGCGATCAGGCCAAAGTTCAGCAAGTGAATTGGCGAACCACTACCAAATACTTGAATGTACGCCGGAAATGACTGATATCGAAATCAAAAAAGTTTACCGCAAAAAATGTCGTGAGTTTCATCCCGATACACTTGCAAGCAGAGGTCTTTCAGAGGAATTTATGGATTTTGCCAATAAAGAAATCGTAAAAATCAACGAAGCTTACGAGGCGATCAAAAAGTCTCGTGCCAAGTAATTTCACTAATTAATTTAGCCCCATAGAAATGGAGCGCTTTTATTCTGAGTATGACTATTTTACTTAGTTAAAGCAAAGATGCTTTAAGCAAGCGTGAGCTCTACCAGAGATAAAAGAATGAAATCTGGGGATAAGTAGGGATTTCAAGTCTTACTCACTTTCAAAAAGCTTAGTGCCACTTAGATTCTGTTATACGAAATATTAATTTTAAGTAAGAGATTTATTATGGGAAGAACTTTCGAAAACCGTAAACATTCTATGGCAAAAACCGGTGCCATGAAAATCAAACTTTACACCAAGTTTGCTAAAGAAATTTATGTTTGTGCAAAAAACATGAGTGCCGACCCCGATCACAACCCCTTACTTCGTCGCGTAATTGACAAGGCAAAAAAGAGTTCTGTCCCCTCACACGTTATTGAAAATGCTCTTAAAAAAGCCAAGGGTGGCGGTGGTGAAGATTACCTCCCCGCTCGCTACGAGGGTTATGGCCCCGGTGGCTGTATGGTTATTGTCGATTGCTTAACTGATAATAGTAACCGTACCATTTCAGAAGTCCGTAATTGTTTCACCAAATGTGACTGTAAACTCGGCGGACCAGGTTCAGTCGCTCACATGTTCGAGCATCAAGCTATTTTTGCTTTTAAAGGGGATGACGATGAAGTCGTATTAGAGACACTGATGATGGCTGATATCGACGTTACTGATGTCACTGTAGAAGAAGGCATTGTCACGGTTTTTGCGCCTCATACTGAATTCTATAAAGTAAAAACTACTCTCACAGAAGAAAATGCTGACATTCATTTTGAAGTGGAAGAAATTACTTTTGAGCCGCAAGCAATGCATGCAGTCGGCAAAGAGGATGAAGCCCGCTTTGAAAAATTCATCAATATGCTCAATGATTGCGATGATGTTCAAGAGATCTATCACAACGCGGAACTCGAAGACTAAGTTCTAGAAATTTTCAAAATCAAAAAAGCCTTATGAATTATTATTCATAAGGCTTTTTTGTGAACTCATAATATGTACTAGGATCAAAGCTATTTTAGATTATCCCAGTACCATTGAACGCAGTCTTTTATTCCTTGCTCAAAACCGATGATATCATCATACTTAAGTAGTGACTTAGCTTTGCTAATATCTGCCAAAGAGTCACGTATATCCCCTGCTCTCTCAGGTCCATAATTGACTTCGACTTGTGCTATATCAGCATCAAATTTACTGAGCTCAGTTCTGAGAACATTAAAAAGTTCATTGAGGCTGGTGCTATCACCGCAAGCACAATTAAAGACCTGACCAAAAGAGGCTTCATCAGAACTGAGTGCCGCCAATTGATTGAGTTTTATAACATTATCTATATAGGTAAAATCTCGAGAAGTCCCTCCATCGCCATTAATTTGTGGTGACTGATGCTTAATCAAATGATCCACAAAGAGAGGTATCACTGCCGCATAAGCTCCATCAGGAGTTTGGCGACGACCATAGACATTGAAGTAACGAAGACCCATAGTCTCTAAGCCATAGGTTTTATAATAGACATCGGCGTACAGTTCATTGACGTACTTTGTCACCGCATAAGGAGACAGTGGCTTGCCGATATTATCTTCTACTTTCGGTAAGTCTTTTGAATCTCCATAGGTCGATGAACTCGCTGCGTAAATAAAGCGTTTAATTTTGGCGTCCCTAGATGCGGTGAGCATATTCAGGAAGCCCGTTATATTGACTGAATTCGTGAGAATGGGGTCATTGATGGAACGAGGAACTGAGCCTAAGGCTGCTTGATGAAAAACGTAATCAATCCCTTCGCATGCAATTGCACAAACTTCTTGGTCGCGAATATCTCCACGAATGAGTTCGAAATTTTGATTGATGCTTTTTTGATCCGCAAAATTATAATGCTTTTCTAAATTACTTTCAAAACCGGTTGAGAAATCATCTAAAACACGAACAAGGTTGCCCTGCTCCAATAAGCTATCTACGAGGTTAGAACCGATAAAACCAGCTCCACCCGTGATAAGTACCTTAGCATTATAAATGAGTCCGTACTTATTCATTAAAGACGACCATCCACCTGTTTTTTATCTAGAGCATATTTTATGTCGTAAATCACACTGGTATCATGTGTTATTGTATTCAAGTCGAGTTCTTTAAACTCATCGTGACCAACAGTAAGTACCACCGCATCATAATCGTTTTCTAATTGCTCAACTAAGTCAAAGCCATATTCATGCTTCACTTCATCTTTATTAGCCCATGGGTCGTAAACAACGACATTGCAGCCAAACTCCGCTAATTCATGGTACACTTGTACGGCACCAGAATTTCGCACATCAGGACAATTTTCCTTAAAGGTAATTCCTAAAACAAGTACTTTTGCATTGCATACGGCGTGAGCTTTTTTAATCATAAGTTTTACAACTTCTTGAGCCACAAAGTTTGCCATATTATCATTTAAACGGCGACCAGCTAAAATTATTTCTGGGTGATAGCCAAGTTCTTGGGCTTTATGCGTCAGGTAATAAGGGTCAACACTAATGCAGTGACCTCCGACTAAGCCTGGTCTAAAGGGTAAGAAATTCCATTTCGTTCCTGCCGCTTCTAAGACTTCTAGCGTATCAATCCCAATTCGGTTGAAAATTAAAGACAACTCATTCACTAAAGCAATATTGACATCTCTTTGGGTGTTCTCAATCACTTTTGCGGCTTCCGCAACTTTGATACTTGAGGCTTTATGGGTGCCCGCAACAATGATCATTTTATATAGATCATCAACTTTATCTGCAATTTCTGGCGTGGAGCCAGATGTGATTTTTAAAATATTAGGGAGACGATGTTTTTTATCACCTGGATTAATTCTCTCAGGTGAATAACCCGCAAAGAAATCCTTATTAAATTTCAGTCCCGAAACGTCTTCTACAATGGGGATACAAACTTCTTCACTAGCACCAGGATAAACAGTTGATTCGTAAATAACCACTGCACCCTTTTCGATGACTTGACCGACAGTTTTTGAAGCACTCATCAAAGGTCCAAGATCAGGTTTTTTTGCTCTATCAATGGGTGTTGGCACGGTAACAATATAAAAGTCACAACCCTTTAAATCATTAATTTCACTGGTGAAACTTACTTTTTCAGCTTCTTTGAACTCTTCATTCTCTACTTCAAAGGTACTATCATGACCTTTATTGAGTGCTGAAATACGTCCTTGATTTATATCAAAGCCAATAGTTTCTACTTTCTTACCAAATTCTACCGCCAGAGGAAGACCCACATAGCCCAGACCAATAATCGCAATTTTCATCAAAAATCCCTAGTTTTTACTCATTTCTCTTAATCTGACTCAAGCCTACAGATAATCAAAGTCATCACGTACAAAGCGAGGAGAGTTCCCACACTTTGTCGCAAATTAACTTTGTATTAAGTATAGCCAGATCAACGCATGCAATCGTTAATCACATCTCGATCAAAATAATTGATGCTCATTCCGGCATCCACAACAATTGTTTGAGCATTAATTCCACTGGAACTAGGACTCAATAAAAACAAGGCTGTATTAGCGGCTTCTTTAGTAGTCAAAGCTTTTTTGCGCGGAATCACTTTTTCAGCAAATAAGTATGAATTAATATAATTTGGTATGCCTGCAGAAGCGGATGTTTTTAATAAAGAGGCGCCAATGGCATTAACGCGGATATTCGTATCTGCACTCAATGATTTTGCCAAGAAAGCAACCGATGAATCAAGAGCGGCTTTCACCGGCCCCATGTAACCATAATTTTCCGACGCCATACGCGTGGTGGAAATTGATACCGTCACAATAGCGGAATCTGGATTAAACTGCGGCTTCAAAGCTTTGGTCATTGCTATCAATGAGAAGCAAGAGATATCTACGGCTTGCAGAAAATCTTTTCTTACTGTGGAATGAAAAGGCTGTAAGCCTTCTGAGTAATTCGCAAAGGCAATGGAATGTACAAAGCCATCTAGGCCATTGGGTGCTAGAGTTTTGATTGTTTCTGCAGCCGAATCAATTTGGTCTTGAAATTCAACATCACAAATAACGATTTGACGATCTTTTAAAAGACGTGCAGAGAGTTCTTCTTTACGTTTTTCAGAGCGAACAATATAAATAACTTGAGCTCCTTCGCTTTCCAAACCGGAGGCAATGCCCCATGCGACTGATTTTTTATTTGCTACGCCAAGTACGACAAAAGTTTTTTCTTCGAGATTTAAAAACGACATCCTAGCTACCCTTTACTTTATTTAAAATTCCTGCGACTGCACGTTCTGCCATTATAAAACCAATAACTCCCGTCATAAAAGTTGCTGTTCCGTAGCCAGTACGACAATCTAAATTACGTGAATCGCCCTCTCCAACTTCACAGTTCTCAGGTAAAACGGGGACTTCCTGAGTATAGACAACTTCCACTTTAAACTTCTTGCCTTCATAGCGAGTAAAACCATAATCAGCTCGAAGCTTCTTTCTAACACGCGCAATTAAGGCATCATATTTAGTTCGAGATAGATCTTCCACCTCAATTCGAGAGGGATCTAAACGTCCTCCGGCAGAACCCGAAACGACCATGCCAATACCACGATCTCTACATTCAGCTATTAAATGACATTTTGGTCCGAGACTATCGATCGCATCTACCACAAAATCGAAGTCATGAGTAAAAATCTCGTTCGCATTTTCTGCTGTATAAAAATCCCGCACTGCATGAACTTGGCATTCTGGATTAATGAGCGCAATGCGTTCTTTCAAAATCTCTACTTTGGCACGACCCGCCATGCCCGTCATTGCTTGAATTTGGCGATTCGAGTTAGAGAAGCAAACATCATCCCAATCAACTAAAGTTAATTGCCCTATGCCCGCGCGTGCTAAAGCTTCTACTGCCCAGCAACCAACGCCGCCAACGCCAACAACTAAAATATGCGCCTTTCGCAAAACTTCAGCATTCGTTTTTCCGTATAAACGCTGAATACCGCTAAAACGATGCTCAAATGAACCTATTTCAAGTTCCATAAAGTCTTCCAATTAAATAATTTTTGTGCACTAATCGTACTGTGCAATAATGCCGACAAAATAAGCTCTATTCCAAAAGTTCCAAACTCATCTAGACACAAAAAAAGTGCTCATTAAATGAGCACTTTTTGAAAAAATTCTTTATTTGACTATTTCATGGCTGCTTCAATATCTTTACCTATACTTTTAGCATCACGCCCTTCGACAACTTTCACAAGTTTGCCATCCTTGAAGAGCAGTACATGAGGGATGTATTGAATATTGTACTGCTTGGAAATTTTGGGTGCTTTATCTACATCAACTTTCACAATTTTAGCTTTGCCTTTATACGTTTCAGCGAGTTTATGAATTTCTGGACTTAGCTGTTTACAAGGACCGCACCACGTAGCGTGGAAATCGACTAAAACTATTCCTTTCTGTTGGATTACATTTTCTTTGAAATCTTTATCAGTAAGATCGACAACGTTTTTATCGGCAGCACTTAAATTAAGTGTCATTAAAAGTACTGATGTGAGTAAAATTGCTTTGAGTTTCATCTTTATCATCCCTAGTTAAGTTTTTGTATGTCTTGCTATTACTAATTCTAAATTTTGATGGATTCATTACATACATTCACAAAAAAAAGTTTATTTATTTTATTGGGCTCATAACATTTTAATAAAACTAGTGCTTAAGTATGGCTCTTAATTCATTAAGCCTAGGATTTTTCATGGACATTCGCATTGGCATCATTGGCGCTGGAGAAAATACTCGCCTGAAGCATATCCCCCTCTTACAAAAAATTGAGGGAGTACAAATTGTCGCCATTTCCAACCGCAGTATGGCATCGGCTCAAAAAGTCTGCGATCAATTTAATATTGCGAATGCTTATGACGATTGGCAGAAAATCATACATGATCCCACTATTGATGCTGTCCTTATTGGCACCTGGCCCAATATGCACAAGCTACTCACCTGCGAAGCATTAAAAGCCGGTAAGCATGTTCTTTGCGAAGCACGCATGGCAAGAGACTTGGCCGAAGCTCGTGAGATGCTTGATGAATCGCATTTGCGACCATCGCAAATAGCTCAAATTGTGCCTGCTCCTTTCACCCTCAAATATGATACTGAAATCATTAAACTCATTGGTAACAACTTCTTTGGAGATATTTTAGCCGTCAATGGGCGCTTTAATTTTAATACTTTCTTGGATGCAGATGCTCCCATGCATTGGCGAGAAAACCGCGATATCTCTGGAAACAATATTATGCTCATGGGCATACTTTACGAAAGTATGTCGCGCTGGCTAGGTCCCGCCAAATCTGTCATTGCTTCGGGTAAAATATTTAGTAGCTTAAAAGATTACAATGGCAAAGCTCGCCCCGTAGATATTCCCGAACATCTTAATATTCTTGCCCAAGTCGACAATGGTGTGGAAGCTCATCTGCAGTTTTCTTCCGTCACTGCACTTGAGGACTGTCCTCAGTCGATTTGGATTTTTGGATCAAATGGCACGGCTCATTTAGATTTGAAAAATGATCAATTACTCCTAGGCAAGAAAGGTGATACCGAACTTCAGCTACATAATTTTACTCCACCTGCCGATGCCATATGGCGTGTAGAAGAAGAATTCATCAATGCCATACGCGGTACAGAAAAAATTAATTTAACCGATTTCGATACCGCTTTTCAATACATGAAATTTACCGAAGCCGTGACTCTTAGTCTTCAAGAAGACAAACGCATTCACTTATCAAATTTAGGAACTCTATTATGAAAACACTTATTCTCGACGCTTACACAGCCAACCCCGGCGATCTGAATTGGAACGCCATTGAAAAAATCACTGAGCTCCAAATTCATGCACGAACTACTCCTAGTGAGCTCATAGCCAGAGCGAAAGATGCCGAAGCCTTGCTCACTAACAAAGTTATCATCTCTGCCGAAGACATGGCGCTTTTACCAAGTTTAAAATATATTGGTGTGCTTGCGACTGGTACCAATGTCGTCGATTTAAAAGCTGCCGCCGCACAAGGCATCACGGTAACAAATATCCCTGCTTACTCCACTCCCTTTGTCGCTCAGCATACAATTGCCCTTATACTCAATATTTTTAATAAAGTCGCTGAGCATTCCGAATCCGCTAAAAGTGGCGCATGGGCAAACTGCCAAGATTTTTCATATACCCACGGAAGCCTCCATGAGTTACAAGAAAAAACCCTCGGCATTATTGGCCTCGGTGCAATTGGACAAAAGGTTGCGAACATCGCAAAAGCATTGGGCATGAATATTGTCGCCCTCGAATCTGCGAGACCTGCAAAAGATTCGACCCCACGTTTAACGCATGATGATTTCTTTTCTCAAAGCGATATCATTAGCCTTCATTGTCCTTTAAGTCCTGAAAGCCAAGAGATTATCAATTCCAAATCCCTTAATCTCATGAAAACTACTGCCGTGATTATCAATACCGGTCGTGGACCACTCATCAATGAAGCTGATTTAGCTGATGCACTCAACAAGGGTCAAATTGCCGCCGCTGGCTTAGATGTACTAAGTGCTGAACCCCCTGCAGCAGACAATCCCCTACTCTCAGCCAAAAACTGTGCTATTACCCCACATATTGCTTGGGCTGCACAAGAGTGTCGTGATAGGCTCATTCAAATTGCCGCAGATAACATCCAGGCTTTTATTGATGGTACAGTTTATAACAAAGTAAATTAAACTATTTCTATATATCAATCTCTGTGCTATATTTCAAACAATAGTCAATTAGGAATTATTTATGTCATCTGAAAAAGAAACTAAAAGCTCGTATATCATCCCCAACCTTGATCGAGCTTTGCGCGTCATGGAATTATTAGCTGACAATCCTAAGGGGCTGACCATGTCGGAAATTTCTGACGCCCTAAAAATCCCAAAAAACTCCGCCTTCCGCATCACTGCAACCATGGATCATCGTGGATTTTTAGAGCGTGACCCCTTGAGCAAAGCTTATATCCTGACCAATAAGATGACGAATATTTCACACTCAACCCTTGCTGAAAAAAGCTTAGTAGAAAATGCTTGGCCAAGTATGTTACAGCTTCGTGACGAAACCTTAGAGACCATTCTTTTCGGGACTTTAGTTGATACAAAAGGTGTGGTACTTGAGCAAGCTCCTGCTCATCACGGTTTTAAGTTCACGGTTGATATTGGAACTCAGTTTGGCCTCCATACTGCTGCACCGGGAAAAGCCATGCTAGCTCACATGAGTGAAAGAGAACAGGATCGCTTCATCCAAGCGATGTCTTTTGAAAAGTATACAAAGAATACGATCACAAATGCCGATGATTTTCGTACAGAATTAGCCAAAGCTAAAATCCAAGGCTATGGAGTGGACTGCGATGAAGAACGCGAGGGAATGCGCTGTGTGGCAGCCCCCGTTTTTAACTCCAAGCGTCAGCCGATTGCGGCAATATGGCTTACGGGTCCTTCGAGTAGGATTCCTATAAAGAACTTCCCTAAACTCGGACAAGCCTGTATTGATGCTGCCACTGAGATATCTAAAAAACTCGGCGCTTAAAGCATTTACATCTTCGTCTTATAATCGACGCCCATTTTTTCGCGAAGATCATCCATGACTTGCATCATCCCTTGCGTCCATTGAAAAGAATTTACTGAGCTCTCTTTAAGCCCATGTTCGATACATTGATTCACTTCTTCAATCTGTAAACGGTAATCACTGCCTTCATAGGGAGTATGAAAACTTGTCTCTTTACCATTTTTTAAAGTGATTGATTGTAGCGTCCAGCAATTCGCATGAATAATGATTTGTCCTTCTTCACCAGTAATGACCGCTTTGCTATCACCCTCTTGAACAATACTAGAAAACATTTCAGCCTTTACGCCATTAACAAATTCTAAGTTATAATAACTCGTTGCGTCGACGCCTTTATCAGTTAAATCCGCTCTTGCAGAGGACTTAAGCGGAAAACCAAAAAAACTACAGGCTAAAGTCACTGGGTATATGCCCACATCTAGCAAAGCTCCACCACCTAAACTGGGCTCAAATAGACGTGGTTTTTGCTCTGGACTAGAACTAAAGCAAAAGTTTGCCGTAAAGGTTTTTATAGTACCGATAGCATTGCTTGCTAAAAGCTCTTTTACTTTCTTCATGCCTGGAAGAAAGCGACTCCACATGGCTTCCATCAGAAAGACATTATTTTTTTTCGCACAATTCATCATCTGACTTGCTTCATCAGCATCTAAAGCAAAAGGCTTTTCACACAAAACATGCTTACCATGCTTCATGGCAATCATACTATGTTCACAGTGAAAACTATGTGGTGTAGCAATATAGATAATGTCGAGTTTATCATCGGCACAGAGTTCTTCGTAAGAATCATAAGACTTACTTGCACCAAAACGTTTTGCGAAATCCGCAGCTTTATCTAAACTTCTTGAACCGATTGCATAAAGTTCTCCATTTTCACTTTGCAGGATTGCCTCAGCAACTTTCTCTGCAATTCGTCCGGGACCAAGAATCCCCCATTTTAATGTTTTCATATTTAAAACCTATATTTTGATATTTAAAACTTTATCTATATCTTAAAAAATAAGTTTGATTTTTCAAATTACTAGTACTATAATTATCTAACTTTTAATATTTGAACAAAATTTAAGGAGATGTCTAAGCATGAAGTTGACTTCACTACTCGCTTACACCACCATCACTAGCTCTCTCTTTGCCGTCGACTTTCACAAGGATATAAAACCTATTTTAGAAAGTCAATGCATAAAATGCCATGGACCAAAAAAAGACAAAGGCTCACTAAGACTCGATACTCTGGAAGCTTCTCTAAAAGGTGGAGACGAAGGGGAAGCTATTGTTCCCGGCAAGATAGAAGATAGTATCTTAATAGAAAGAATTGGGTTGCCACACGATGATGACGACATCATGCCTCCCAAAGGTGAACCCCTCAATAAAACCCAAATTGAGGCGATGAAGCAATGGATTAAGGCTGGCGCAAAATGGCCAAAAGCATTGACTTTAAAAGATAAGAGTACTGATGGCAAAAAAATCAGCTCGGAAAAGACTGCTCATATCATGCGTGGAATTGGTCACCGTATTCTTACTGCAGGAAATGGAAAAATTGCCATCCTTGATAAATACGGAAAAATTGAATGGCAGTATAAAATTGGTCCACATCATGACCTCCATTATTTGGCTAATGGCAATATCCTGACACAACGCAACATGCAAGAAATTATCGAAATCCATCCAAAAAGCCATAAAATCATTTGGACTTATAATGCCGGACTCATGAATGGCAACAAGGGAAAACGAGTTGAAATCCACGCTTTCCAAAGATTAGAAAACGGCCACACCATGATTGTCGAAAGTGGCACGGCACGAATCATAGAAGTCGATTCCAAAGGAAAAATCCACAAAGAGATCAAACTTAAAGTCAATCATCCTCATCCTCACAAAGATACACGCCTCGCACGAAAATTAGAGAACGGTCATTACCTCGTCTCCCATGAAGGCGATGGATTTATTCGCGAATATGATCCACAGGGAAAAGTCGTTTGGGAATATCAGATTCCACTCTTTGGCAAAGCTAAAAAAGGTGGGCATGGCCCTGACGCTTGGGGCAATAGTAGCTTCGCCTGCCTAAGATTAAAAAATGGTAATACTTTAATCGCCACTGGCAATGGCCATTCCGTTCTAGAAGTAAGTCCCGAAAAAGAAATTGTCTGGCACCTCAAGCAAAATGACATCCCAGGCGTCACTCTGGCTTGGGTCACCACTCTACAAGTTCTCGAGAATGGTAATTATGTCATTGGTAATTGCCATGCAGGTCCTGAGAATCCGCAAATTATTGAAATAACGCGTGACAAAGAACTCATTTGGCAATTCAAAGATTTCCCTGGATTTGGCAATAGCGTTTCCAACTCACTCATTATAAAAGATCAAAAAGCTGACGAGAAATTCTTCGCCGAGAAAGTTCATCCCATTCTCGAAAAGAACTGTTTCGAATGTCATGGCCATGATGAAAAACACATGAAATCTGATTTCTGGCTAGCTTCACGGGTGGATCTACTCAAAGGTGGAGATCTCGGTATGGCTGTTAATTTACAAAAACCTGCGCAATCACGTCTGCTTCACTTCATCAATCATCTCGATCCCGAAATGAAGATGCCTTTCAAAAAGAAAAAACTTATGGATTCCGAAATCGCTATTCTTACTGAATGGATTCAGCGTGGAGCTCCTTATCAGCAAGATTTAGAACACGTGCTCGTCAAAAAGAACGAAGTCAATGAACACACGAAAAAGTTTTGGGCCTATCAGCCTGAAAAAATGCCTGCTATTCCCAAAGTTAATAATGAACAATGGGCGAGTAATAATATCGATAAGTTCATCTTAGCAAAGTTAGAGAACAAGGGACTTAGTCCGGCTGAAAAAGCCGATAAACAAACACTTATTCGTCGTGCTTATTACGACCTCATTGGCTTAGCCCCTTCTCAAAAACAGATTGATGACTTCATTGCCGACAAATCACCCCAAGCTTTCGAGAAAGTTCTAGACCAACTGCTCGCCTCCAAACACTACGGAGAAAAATGGGGCCGTCACTGGCTTGACCTCGTTCGTTATGCCGAAACTAATGGCTATGAACGCGATGGCAATAAACCCCAAGCATGGCAGTACCGTCAATGGGTTATTGATGCTTTTAATAAGGATAAGGGCTATGACCAAATGATCATGGAACAACTCGCTGGTGATGAACTTGATAATCCAACTCGCGAAACTATCACCGCTACAGGCTATTACCGCTTGGGAGTTTTTGATGATGAACCCGCCGATAGATTGCAGTCCATTTACGATGGCTATGATGATGTATTAAAAACGACTACAGAAGTTTTCATGGGCATGACCGTGGGCTGTGCTCGTTGTCACTCACACAAAATCGATCCTATCCCCATGGAAAATTATTACGGAATGCTGGCATTTTTTCACAATATCAAACCCTATTCACGTAGTGGACATGAAAACAGTATATTAAGCAATGTCATTAGCCCAGAGCGTAAAAAACAAGTGGAAAGTCAAAACGTCAAAATTAACACTAAGCGCCAAGTCGTCCTTAAAGAAGTTGCCCAAATCGAACAGCAATTAGCTCTAAAAAGCCAAGCTTCAAAGTCCGACATCCGCAAGCTGAAATTTCGTTTCTATCGCTCTACCTGGAGTAAACTTCCCGATTTTGACATGATTAAAGCTGAAGAAGAAGGTCTTGTTGAAAGTGGCTTTTTCGATATTTCTCAAGCCTCACGTAAAACTGCTTTCGGCTACGTTTTTGAGGGCAAATTACAAGTTGCCAAAAAAGGTATTCACACCTTCTATTTAAATTCAGATGATGGCGCACGCCTGACTATCAATGGTAAACAAATCATTGAGTTCGATGGTATTCATGGTTTTTCAAAAAAAGATCATGCAAACAACTTTTCACTCACGGCTGGTGAACACGATATAAAACTAGAATATTTCCAAAATATCGGAGGCTTAGGTCTCAAAGTTATGTGGAGTGGTCCTGGATTTAAAAATCGTCATCTCTCCCTACCCGAAAATAGTTTAAATGCCAAGAGCTTAGCGAAAGTAATCAAAGTACAAGGAAAACAAATCCTCGGTCAAGAGAGATTTGCCCACTACAATAAACTCAAGCATCAACTCAACACGACGCTTAAGCTCATCACTGTCGCTGAATATGTGCTCGCGGTTAGAGAAAAAGGAAATAAAGCAGGAAAAACTCATCTACTCATTCGGGGAAGTGCCCATGCTAAAGGTGCTGTTATAGAACCACATTTCCCAATAATCCTCACTGATACCCAAGCACAGATTAAGGCGACACCACATTCAAGTGGCCGCCGTCGTGCCTTAGCTGAATGGCTCGTCAATGAGAGTCCTATGACATCCAAAGTGATGGTCAATCGCATTTGGCAATATCACTTCGGGCGAGGAATTGTGCGTAGTGCTAATGACTTTGGTAACTTAGGTGACCGCCCTACTCACGAAAATCTCCTTCATTACCTCTCAGTTACCTTTAGGGAAAATGATTGGAGCTGGAAAAAAATGCATAAACACATCATGCTCAGTTCCTCTTATCAAATGAGTTCTAAGGCCAATAAAAAAGCTCTTAAAATGGATCCTCGAAACAATCTGTTTTGGCGCTTTAATATGCGTCGCCTTACTTCCGAAGAAGTTCGCGACTCGATCTTGGCGGCAACCGGTAAGCTCAATCTGAATTATGGTGGTTCTAGTGTCTATCCCAAAATTAGTGATGAAGTACTTGCTAGTCAATCTAAAATCACCTGGCCTACACGCTTAGACAAAGATCCTAATCATCAATACCGACGCTCAGTTTATACTTTCACCAAGCGCTCACTTATTCTTCCTGTTATAGAAAGTTTTGATGGTGCGACGACTGACTCTTCCTGCGCGGTTCGTTTTCAAACAACCACGCCAACGCAATCATTGAGCATGATTAATTCTGATTTTATTAATCAAGCTGCAGATGATTTTCACCAAAGACTTAAAAAAGATGCCGGTGATTCTGAAATTAAGAAGATTCAACTCGCGTGGCAACTCATTACATCTTCCCAAGCGACGCCAGATGAAATCAAAATCGCCCAAGATTTTATTTCTACATTCACCAAGGATAATGGCAACAATGATAAGGCATGGCAACAATTCTGTCTAATCATGCTCAACCTCAATGAATTTATTTATCTAGATTAAGGAGCTCACATTATGAATAGAAGAAATTTCCTCCGCGATATGGGTGCTGGTTTCACCTCATTAGCACTAGCCGACATGCTCACTAAAGATGGTTTTTTAAATTCGACTGCCCATGCTGCCGATGGTTCTGCTTGGCAAAATCCCCTCTTAGAAAAAGCTCCGATGTTTGCTCCGAAAGCCAAATCAGTAATCTTCCTATTTATGTATGGTGGTCCTTCACAAGTCGATACCTTTGACTACAAACCCCTGCTCTATAAACTCGATGGTAAAGATATCCCGATTAAAACTCATGGTCGCGGTGGTCACAAAAACACCGGGCGTGTCGTTGGTCCTAAGTGGGACTTCAAACAACATGGCAAGAGTGGTCAATGGGTCTCCGATCTCTTTCCCCACTTGGCTAAACATGTCGACGATATTGCTTTCATTAAGTCCATGCAGGCCGATTCCCCAATTCACGGCTCTGCTATGCTTCAAATGAATTCAGGGCAAATCATTTCTGGTAATCCCACTATGGGCTCTTGGGTTAATTATGGTCTCGGTTCCGTTAACCAAAACCTGCCCGGTTATGTCGTTATGCTCGATTCTAAAGGTGGCCCTATTAGTGGTGCAAAAAACTGGACTTCCGGTTATATGCCTGCCTCATATCAAGGTACTATGATGCGCTCCAAGGGTGCGCCAATTCTTGACCTAAATCCTCAAAAAGGAATGAGCCGCGATCAACAACGCATCATGCTCGATAGTCTGAAAAAATATAACTCTCAACACCTCGCTGATCGCGTTGATAACTCAAATCTAGCGGCTCGAATATCCTCTTATGAACTCGCCTTCAACATGCAAAAGCATGCTCCAGAAGCGGTTGATTGGCAGAGTGAAAGTAAAACAACTAAAGAAATGTACGGAATCAATGATTCATACACAGAAGAATTTGGTACCAAATGCCTTATGGCTCGTCGCATGGTTGAACGTGGTGTACGCTTTGTTCAACTCTATGCAGGTGGCGGCCACAATGATGATAACTGGGATGCCCATGGCGATCTCGTTAAAAATCATACGCATCATTGCCGCAGAACAGATCTTCCGATTGCTTCGCTTCTGCAAGATCTTAAACAACGTGGATTACTGGATGAAACCCTCGTTGTTTGGGGTGGTGAATTCGGCCGTCAGCCAACTGCGGAATACGCAAAAGGTACCGGTCGCGATCACAATGCTAAGGGCTTCACCATGTGGATGGCCGGAGGTGGTATCAAGGGCGGTGTCTCAGTGGGCGAGACGGATGAGCTCGGTAACGAAGCAGTAGTCGACCCCTTTCATGTCAATAACATGCATGCAACCATTCTACAACTTATGGGTCTCGACCCCAACGCCCTTAATTATTTCTATGGTGGACTCGACCGCAAACTCGTTGGCGTCGAACATACCAAGCCCATTCATCAGATCATGGCATAGAGTTCATCAAAACTGAAGCTCCTTAGGCAAGCCCTTTCGCTTAAACGAGTCTTCGTTTGGGAAAACCAGGTGCCTTTATACGGATTTGTAATTTACAATGCGGCGCAAGCATCGGGCTTTAAACCCTCTTAAAATTAAATAGGCTCTTATGCAATTCATTTCTTTTCTCATGTTCACTCTCGGTGTACTCGCTGTCACCATGTACTTAACTCGTAAAGATGATCATAATTCTTCTGACGGTTATTTCCTAGGTGGTCGTAGTCTATCTGCTGGCGTCATTTGCGGTTCACTTCTTTTAACTAATCTTTCTACCGAGCAAATCATTGGTTTAACTGGTGCTGCTTATAGAGGTGGTTTAGTCGTAATGGCCTGGGAAGTCCTTTCTGGGGGTGTTCGAGGGGAACAGAGCTCTCTTCGACAAATCTATATATGAGGGAAGGCGCCGCTCCTCCTCAAACTCTCCCTGCAAGGAGTCCCGACTCCTTACCTGAGAATACCTTTTGTTCAACACCTGCCAAATTTTACTGCATTAAAATCATTAAGATTTGTAACGAAGAAGTTCAAAAGGAGTTTATTTACTTAATCCTGAAGCCGTGAGCTGGCTTTGGAATAATCTCGTCGGAATTTTATTTTCAGAACTTTACAACTTTTTGCAGAAATACCCGTAGGTCTTTTGAAAAAGTTGTAAGTCAATGAAGGTGAAAGACCAAGATGATTAACTTAATGTAGCTCACGGATTCAGGTTATTTTAATAAAAAACATGAGGACACAAGAAATGATAAAACCGGTAAATTTCATATTAGTAGTCAGCTTATTGATAAGTCTGATTAGCTGTAGCGAGCAAATTGGAGGCGGAGGTAGTAGCATAAATTCTAAAGTTTTTGCCTACGGAATCAAATCAGACAAAACTTTGGGTTTTATAATATGTAGTGATATTAGCTCAATTGGAACTAGAAATTCTGGTGGGACTGAATGGAAAGGGTTCCGTGGGTCTGCATGGAAAGGGAAAATCAAGCCTCTTGAAGGTCCATCAATTGAATACTCTGCATCATCAGAAAGTTTGAATATAAATGGGAATAACTACGACTTTAATACAGGAAGAATTTTTATAATCACGACTGAAAATTCAAAAATTTCTATATCTCAAATGCCAAATGAAATAAAGGATGGTGATTACAAAAAAGAAATCGATAGAATTTCATCCTTAAAAGAAGTTCAAAAAATTATTTTCAAAAAATAAACTCGCATCATGTTCGCCATAACATTGAACTGTAGGGATCCCTAAACAGACATTTGGCCCTTGATCTTTTCCTTCGAGGGCTAAACTCAGCAGGTACACTCTTTGCTCTCGATATTTACAAAGGAAAAATAAACCCTAAGGCTAGCGAAGAAAAACAAGTGAAAGTCGGTAGGGAGTTCAGCTTAATCATGGCCATTATTGCTATGGCTTCAGCTCCACTATTAATGAACGCTGGCGGTATTTTTAACTATCTACAGATGGCTAATTCTATTTACATGGTTATTGGCCTATGATCCTAACAATGGTAATGGGCCATAGGAAACGAGGAGTTTTATAAATAGAGAAAGATACAATATCCTCTCTATAAATTTCTTTTGGATATTACTAATTAAATTTCTTTTGGATATTACTAATCTAACGATTGGTATTTAATAAAACGGGGAAAAATATGAATATAGCATCAAAAATCATCAGCACTTTAATTGTAACACAAGCGAGTCTTCTTGCTGGACAAGTAGCTGAATGGACTTTTAACAACTCAAAAAATACTCTGGCCGATACTTCTATCAGCCAAGAACACCAAGCAACTATGGTCGGCAAGGCTAACGATTGGTATTTAATAAAACGGGGAAAAATATGAATATAGCATCAAAAATCATCAGCACTTTAATTGTAACACAAGCGAGTCTTCTTGCTGGACAAGTAGCTGAATGGACTTTTAACAACTCAAAAAATACTCTGGCCGATACTTCTATCAGCCAAGAACACCAAGCAACTATGGTCGGCAAGGCAGCCCGCTTTGGCTTTAAAGGCTACGATAAAAAAACTAAATACGCTGCTAGATTTGAAGGCACTCTCGATAGCATGATTCTTGTCGACAAACACCAAGATTTCGAAAGTAAATCTTTCTCATGCCTAGTTTACACCAAATCCGCTGTGACGCGTGACGGTAAATACCGGTCTGTACTCTATGCGCGAGACCAAGAAGGATTTTGCCTATACCAAGGCCCCCGAGGCAATTGGCAAATATGGTCAAAAGGTTACGAGCCAAATTGGACTAAGCATATTATTGCACCAGTTATCGAAAAACAATGGGAACAATTCCTTATTTCATACAACGCTAAGGATGTCAACCCTGACAATAAAAAGCAAGGGCGATTGCTTGTGTGGCTAAACGGTGATCTAAAAGTAGATACTTACAGCGATTATTTACCCTCTATGAGCAAGTTGAGCATTGGCTCAAACACAGTGGGCACCGCTAACTACAAAGGCTTAATTGATCATATTGAACTTTGGAATGAATCTATCCTAACACTCAAGGAACAGCCGAAACAACTCTCCCCTCTAATTACAGAAAAAGATATTAAACTTGCAAAAATACGATTATCCGAGCTCAATTTTGATAGTGAGGCTAAAATTTCTTTAACAGGAGATGACGCGCAATTTTGTTTTATTAAGGATCAGAGCATCTTCTTACAAAAAGGCACTGACCTCCAAACCAAAACACAGCTTTCAATCAACGTGAACGTGAGCTCTGGTTTAATTGCTCAGACTTGTTCAATAGAGCTATATGTCCCTATCGCCAATAAAATGGTAAGTAGAATTCAAAAGTAAGAAAAAAACTCGGTATTGCGACAATTGTTGTGATCATTCTGATTTATGTTTCATTCTGGAAATAGCTATATCGAACTTTGAGTATTGCTACCATTTATAATTGGATGTAATACATCATTAAACCACTATTTTTCAGTCATATAAGTGAGCTATATTATTTAATGAAAGAGCGCGATTATAAATGCGAATATCGCAAATACGCCCTTTTAAAAAATTTCTGGTCCATCGACCAATCTGAAGTTTTTCTTTCGAGTAGAGCTTACTGTGCTTGTTGGAACTCATTACTAAATCACCATCTACAAAAATGGATTGAGTATTGCGATCAAATCGAAAAGCTAAGTCATACCATTTCTTTTCTTGCATCACCACACTAGAAATGGAGTCATTTGCTAAATGAGCTAAGTAAGGATGAGCTCGTCTGATTAACAGCACTAAAGTTGAATTGCCCTCTACAGGAGCTTTAAACTCCGTACTAAAAATAGCATCATCATGTGTATTACTTCTCATTAATTCATTAAAGTAAATACGACAAGTCACCGTGTAGGAACCATTTAAACCTAGTTCATCAGCTCGAGTATGGACTAAATAATCTTTTGTATTTGATGAATTTAATTCCATCACGGTGCCCATTTCATCATCCATCACAAATTGAGGTTCACCAAATACTTCAGCCTCTAAACCAGTACTTTTATCTAAAAAGTCTCCACTTAAGGGCAAGTCACAAGTCAAAGCTTCTTGAAGTTCTAAATCTGTCAAATCAGCTAAAGCTTCACTTGATGTATAAAAAAGATTTTCCATACTTAAACTCGCATAAGGATTTTTATCATCCTGTTTTTGGATATTCACTAAAGTCTCACCAGTATCTTTTTCTAAGCCTCCTATGGTTCTTAACTCAATAAGATTTAAACCTTTCTTAAGGTCTACGCTAATTTCTCCGTTTTCATTAAGTTTATAAAGCTTTTCATTGATACGTAAATTCGTTGCTCTTAAACTGCTGACTCGAAAAATTTGAGGTCCAGTTAGCTCTGATTTATAGTAAGATTTCAATACCATCAAAAAAGGTTTATGACTGACATAACTATGCGCGGTATGTGATGCCCGCACATAACCATCGTAGGCTCCTGTTAAATAAGAAAAGTCATTGCGTATGCCATTGGATAATAGATCCATATCTGCATCAAGAGTTAATGTTTCACTAGGATTGGCGTAGTAAAAATATTCGACTCCTTGGTGAATTTCGGGAATAATGTGGCTCCCTCTTTTCTCTTCCAGCTTAAATAATTCAGTATCTATTCTCTGACCTGCTCCTACAAAAACCGAATCCTTTGCGCCGCGATTTAGCTTCACTTTGCCGCTACTCACCCACAATTGAGTTTCGCCCTTGTCGGACAAAGAAAATTCTGTGCCAATAATTTCGGCTTCTCCCTCATTCGTTTTTATGATAAAGGGAACTTTCTGTTTTTCTAATTTTGCTCGAATTTCGCCTTGCTGAAGATTTATGTAATTACAGTCGCGATTTACAAAATTCACACTGCTATTTTCCATTAGGTGAATTTGACTATCTTGTTGCGCTATATCGATGCGGACTTGACCACCTAAGCCCACAAGAATTTGATCACCTTTTTTAATACGATTGGCATTTTCAATCATTTCTCCATTGCGAATCAGCTTATAATTCGTACTCACAGAGTGAATACTCAAAACTAGATTTGGTTTATTAACTATTGGAGTAAATAATACAAAAGCTAAAACGAATAAGGCTGCAACAGCTAAAGCATACTTATAAAATTGAAAAGATTTAACTTTATTCTTTTCTGGTTTTTGATTCTGAGCCCACTCTTTAAGCTCACTCTGTTGTTCTAATGACTCCAGGTAGAATTCAAAAGCCTCATCAGATTCATCTATGAGTTTTTTAAGTTCATTTTTGTCTTCTTCATTGGCTTCTCCATGAAGGCATTTATCTATGAGTAGTTCTAGGTCTTTCATTGTTCAACATTCTCCATTACACAGCTCTTTAATACTTTGCGTAGGCGAAATAGTTGGATACGAATTTGCTCTGCACTTCTATTGAGGATCGCTCCCAACTCATAACTTTTTTTCTTTTCATGATAACGAGCAATCAAAAGTTGTTTCTGATCATGGGATAGTTTTTCTATACAGCTTTGCAATGCATTTTGACGCTCATCTAAGTCATTGACTTTTCGTGTAGAAAAATGCTCTTCTGCTTTTTGCATTTGTACTTCATTAAGTAAATTTTGAGCTCGTAAAAACCTTCTTTTGGAATGCATAACTTTATTACGAGCAATACCAAATAACCAAGATTTAAACTCTCCTTTTGAATTATCAAAACTTTCAAATTTATTCCATGCGGTTGCAGCAACTTCTTGAAGTAAGTCGTCAGCATCACTCAAGTTGGGTAGTAGTGATCTGATATACATCAGTAATTGTTGCTGAAGCGGCGCAAAGTGGCGAATAAAATCCGTATTCTCTTTCATAAGCTAATTCTCGTTAAGGTCTTTACCTACTATTTCCCGTTACTTGCATTTTGTTACCTAAAAAATTGTTTTTTCTGTGATTTTACTTAATTATCATTTTTTTTGAAACAATGATGTAACAAAAAATTTTATTAGGGAAACTGTTATTATAAATTTCATCAAAGGAACCTATATGAAAAAATTATTACTTAGTTCTCTTATTATTTCAACACTGTCTATTCATGCCAATGATATCAGCTTTAATAAAGATGTTTTACCCATTTTATCTGACAAATGCTATGCTTGTCACGGTCCCGATGCTCACGATATAAAAGGTAAACTACAGCTCCATACTTTTGAACATGCGACTACTGAACGTCACTACACAAGTAAAAGCGGAAAAAAGAAAATACTCGAACCCGCTATTATTCCTGGAAAACCTGAAGAAAGTATTGTCTGGGAACGTATTAGTACTGATGATGAAGACGATATCATGCCTCCTCTTAAGCACCATAAACCCTTAAATAAAAAACAAAAAGAAATTATTCGTCAATGGATTGCCAAGGGTGCCGAATATGAACCGCACTGGGCTTATACAAATATTAAAAATCCCGCTAGCAATATCGACCAACTCGTTGAAGAGAAGCTCAAGCAACACCAACTAAACTTCAATAGCGAAGCTGATAAAAGAACCTTGATCCGTCGCCTTAGTTTTGACCTTCGCGGATTGCCTGCTAGCCCGCAAGAAGTACAAGTTTTCCTCCAAGACAAATCACCTGATGCTTGGCAAAAACTTATAGATAAATTTTTAGCCTCTCCCTCCTATGGGGAAAAAATGGCTATCATGTGGTTGGATCTCGTTCGCTACGCGGACACCGTAGGATACCATGGTGACCAGATCCAACACGTAGAAGCTTACCGCGATTATGTAATCAAAGCCTTTAACGATAACAAAGCTTTTGATCAATTCACCAAAGAACAACTCGCTGGCGACCTCCTCCCGAATCCAAGCCAAGAACAATTAGTTGCTTCAGCTTACAATCGTCTCAATATGATGAGTCGCGAGGGCGGAGCACAAGAACTTGAGTATCTTGCAAAATACGCACAGGATCGCGTTGCAACGACTTCTATTACCTGGATGGGCAGCACCTTAGCCTGTGCCGAATGTCACGACCACAAATATGATCCATTTACTGCAAAAGACTTTTACTCATTTGCCGCTTTCTTTTCCGACATTCAACAAGTGGGTGTCTATAATAGGAATCCTTCTGCACCCGGTGGCTTAAGCAACAACGATCCCTTTCCACCTTATATCACACTTAATCAAGCCGAAATTGACACAGTTTTACGCCCCGTTAAAAGAAGGATTACTGAATCAAAAGCGATAATAAAAAAACATCTTGAGGAAACTCAATTTAATCCTCCCGACACACAAAAACTCGACGAGCTTTTCACGATTCATGCAAGTACACAAATTGATGCCGCCAAAATCACCATCCCAGTGAAATTTGAAAAAGCAACAGCTCAAGTTGCTTTTGAATTCCCAAAATCTGATAAGCCACTTCCAAAACTCAAAGCCTTAAGGATCAGCAAAGATGGTAAGGCAATCACTTTTAAAAATGCTGATGCTAGCAAATCCGAACGTGGTTTTAATCCACGCTTCCTCATTCAGAACAATCCTCGGGGATGGAAAGCTGATCACAAGCAGATGCAAGTTCTTGTCATGACTCCTCACCACCCACTTGAGGGTGATATTCAAATTGACTTAGAATTTGAAAAAGCTCCCGGAATTAATTTAAAGATCTCTTCATATACCGGCTGTTTCTACGATGCTAAAAAACTCCAGGCTATTCGCTCAGGTAAAACTGAGGACAAGAAAAAAACATTTGTTCACTTCACAAATGCAGAATACAGAACACATTATGACAAAGTTCTCCAGTTAGAAAAAAGACTCAACGTAACAGAAAATGAAATGCGTAAAATCTGTCAGATCACCGTTCCGGTTAACCCACGTCCTATACGTATTTTAGCTAAGGGTAATTGGCAAGATAATAGCGGGGAAATTGTTACACCTGCCATACCCGCTTTTCTTGGTGAAATTAACAAAGAAGGTCCTGCTACACGTCTTGACCTAGCAGAGTGGTTAACTTCGAAAGATAATCCTCTCACTTCTCGTACACTGGCTAATCGTTTATGGAAACAGTTCTTTGGTCGTGGACTTGCTGCAGATGTCACCGATCTCGGAGCTCAGGGACAAGCACCAGAAAATCCCCTATTACTTGATCAATTAGCGTCCGAACTCAAAGAAAACTGGGATATAAAATCATTAATAAAAACAATTGTCAGCTCACGTGCTTACCGCCAAAGTAGCAATATTAAGGATGAGCTAAAAAAACAGGATCCTTTTAATGACCTGCTCGCACGTCAAAACTCTCGTAGATTGGAAGCTGAATTATTACGTGATAACCTACTCGAAATATCATCATTACTCGTTCACAGCCAAGGTGGAGATGCTGCAAAACCTTACCAACCTGAAGGCTACTATAAGGATTTAAATTTCCCTAGAAGAACTTATCAAGCTGATAAAAATGACCAACAATATCGTCGAGGTGTTTATATGCATCGTCAACGTACTTACCTTCATCCCATGCTCAAAGCTTTTGATGCACCAAGTCGTGAACAATGCGTGGCCTCTCGTTCTGTCTCAAACACACCTTTACAGGCATTAAATTTACTCAACGATCCAAGCTTTGTAGAAGCGGCAAAAAGCTTTGCACAAAACACCGTAAATCTCTTCAAAAATGAAAACATGAGACTTAATTGGATGTTTGAAAAATCCACTGGTCGAAACCCTGATGCTCTTGAGCTATCACAGCTGAAAAATATCATCGAAGAGGAAATTAAATACTACTCTGACAAACCTAAAGAAGCATCCGAATTACTCGGAGCAGGTTTAAAAGTCAGCGATGTGAAAATTGATCAAAAAGAATTAGCGGCATGGACTTCGTTTGCCCGTATCATGCTTAACCTTCACGAAACCATCACGGTATATTAGGAGATCATTATGAATAGAAGAACTTTTTTTAAAACAACAGGTGCTCTCGGTTTAAGTGCAGGCCTCCCTCTTAGTGCTCACGAAGCCATCACTCCAGGATTCCCGAATTATAATCCAAAAATAAAACGAGTTATACATCTCTGTATGGCAGGTGGTATTTCACAATTCGAAAGTTTTGAAAATAAACCTTTGCTCAAAGAAATGGATGGCAAGGAAATCCCTGCATCCATGACTAAAGGTAAACAACTAGCTCAACTTCAGGGGCAAAAACTAAAAGCTTTTGGTGGACGTTTTGAATTTAACAAACATGGAAAATCTGGACTAGAGATTAGTGACAAATTTCCAAACATAGCCAAGCATGCCGATAAACTTTGTATTATTAACTCAATGCATACTGATCAAATTAATCACGACCCCGCTCACACTGTTTTTAATACTGGGACTATTCTTCCTGGACGACCAAGTATGGGCTCTTGGATTAACTATGCTGTCGGTAGCGAAACTAATGATCTTCCTGGCTATGTGGTTCTTGTTTCTTCTGGTGGAGGTCAAGGACAGCCACTCTCTTCACGTCAGTGGAGCAATGGTTTCTTACCTGGAAAAACTCAAGGTGTTCAATTTAACTCAAAAGGAGATGCGGTTCACTACGTCAACTCACCGAAAGGAGTTAGTCTGGATCATCAATCGAGAATTATCGCGAATATCGCAAAACTCAATCAACATTTGCGAACGAAACGTAATGATCCAGCTATTGAGACCCGTATTGCTCAGTATGAACTCGCACTTAAGATGCAAACATCTGTGCCTAAACTTACCGACTTTTCAAAAGAGAGTAAAGCTACTATTGATATGTATGGTTGTAAGCCTGGAGATGGTTCCTATGCGTCTAACTGTTTAATGGCGCGAAAACTTGCTGAAAACGGCGTTCGCTTTATACAACTTTATCACCGTGGTTGGGACCACCATAATAATATAAATGGTGCTTTCCCAAATGCGGCAAAGCTAACTGATCAAGCCACGGCCGCACTAATTTCTGATCTTGATCAACGGGGAATGCTTGAAGATACTTTGATCATCTTTGGTGGCGAATTCGGTCGTACCCCAATGGCACAAGGAACGGGCCGAGATCATCACATGTCAGCTTTTTCTCATGTGGTACTCGGTGGAGGTATCAAGGGAGGTATTACTTATGGTAAAACTGATGAATTTGGATACGAAGTAGTTGAAAAACCAGTCCATGTCAGAGATATGCATGCAACTATTTTACACCTCTTGGGAATTGATCATCATCGACTATCAGTTAAATTCCAAGGTCTCGATAGTAAACTCACCGGTGTGCACAAAGCCAAAGTTATAAAGGAAATCCTTACTTAGCTTTTCTTGACATAACTAAAAAAAAGAGTCCTTATCGGGGCTCTTTTTTTTATTTACAGGCCTATTTTAACTTGTAAGGTAACTTCCAAACTAGCTGTGGTGTATAATTATAAATCCTTAAAACTATTCTTAATAAATATTTTATGGTTCCCTAATGTTTAAAAAAATCATTCTTAGTTCAACTTTATTCATAAGCTCATTCTTACTCGCAGATGAGCGACCCAATATTGTCGTCATCCTCGCAGATGATATGGGTTATACAGACATTGGCTGTTATGGTGGAGAAATAGAGACACCTAATCTCAACTCTTTGGCTAATGAAGGTTTGCGCTTCACTCAATTTTATAATACCGGACGTTGCTGCCCTACTCGTGCCTCTTTATTGACAGGACTTTATCCACATCAAGCTGGGATTGGACACATGATGAGCGATAGAGGAGTCGATGGCTACAGAGGTGATTTAAACAAAACTAGCGTCACTATTGCAGAAGTATTAAAACCCGCTGGATATAGTACTTATATGGTAGGGAAATGGCACGTTACTCCAGATCAAAAATCAGATAAAGAAGATATCCAATACAACTGGCCACTCAATCGTGGCTTTGATCGCTTCTATGGAACAATTCACGGGGCAGGAAGTTTCTTTGACCCCAATTCATTAACTAGAAACAATCGTTATATCACACCAGAAAATGACCCTGAATACCAGCCCGATACTTATTATTATACGGATGCAATTTCTGATAATGCGGTCAAATATATAAAACAACACGATCAGAAGAAGCCCTTTTTTATGTATGTGGCATATACGGCCGCTCATTGGCCTTTACATGCTTTACCTGAAGATATTGCCAAATATAATGATAAATATGATCAGGGTTATGAGCCCATACGTAAGGCTCGATATGAAAAAGCAAATGAACTCGGCGTTATTCCCCATACAGAATATACCGAAACTCTCGGCAATTGGAACAGTATTCCCGATAAACAATGGGAATCGGCACAGATGGAAGTTTATGCCGCCATGGTGGATCGCATGGATCAAGGAATTGGCAAAATTATCAATACTCTGAAAATGACTAATCAATTAGATAACACTCTCATTTTATTTATGCAGGATAATGGCGGATGCCAAGAGGCTTATGGCCGCAATCCAAAGGGTCCTCGTGTAGAAAGAAAGTTAAATAGCGGTCCAATGGCGAGAGATGAACATCAATACGATATGACCCCAAAAAAGAGTCGTGAAGGTTTCCCAATGCGCCGTGGACATGTCATGCCTGGACCTGCGGACACCGCAATCGGCTATGGACTGAATTGGGCGAATGTTTCTAATACACCCTTTCGTATGTATAAGCATTATGTTCATGAAGGTGGTATTTCTACTCCGCTTATTGCGCATTGGCCCAAAGGAATCACTGCAAAGAATGAACTACGTCATCAACCTAGCCATCTCATTGATATCATGAGTACCTGTGTCGAAGTCGCCAAAGCGGATTACCCGAAAGAATTTAATGATGAAAATATTACTCCAATGGAAGGCATGAGCTTAGTTCCCATCTTTGAAGGACAAGGACAAAGACGCCCTTACCTATTCTGGGAACACGAAGGAAATCGCGCCGTGCGCATAGGCGATTGGAAAATAGTTGCTAAAGGTCGCCATGGCCAAGAAAATGTGCCCTGGGAACTCTATAACTTGGCGAACGATCGCAGTGAAGTTCACAACCTAGCCAAAGCGAATCCTGAAAAGCTGGAGTCCATGATCAAATCCTGGACTAAACAGGCCGAGCGAACCCTCGTTACACCATGGCCAAAAAATCCTAAACAAAAGAAAGCCAAGAAAAAAAGCCAAAAAAAACTTTGAGCAGCTAAGGCTCGCTCAGTTACTTATCTTCTGTGGATTATATTAATATTATTCCCAGTGAAAATAGTTAATCATAAGTGATTTTTGATAAAACTTAAGATTGGTATTACCTTTAGGTGAAGTATAGGTTAAATACATGAAACGAATAATGTGCATAATGATGGCAGGCCTTTTTGCCTTGGTATTCTCCCTTGGAGACATACCCCTATACTCTTGTGTGAAGAAAAATTCATTTCATGTAATGAAATCCTGCTGTGAAGCCAAACAGGAAATCATTAAACCACAAAAAACTTGTTGTGCTGACAAAAATAAAGTAGTCACACAAACAGAAGTAACTTTAAACGGTATTTGCTGTAAGGTTCTCGAGCACCAAGTCGACTCACCACTACTTTTGGAAGGAGAACTCAAATTAGTTTTTAAATCGCAGCTCATTAGCAGTATGTATTTTGATCTCCCTAATAAGACTCGCGCCATTATTAGATCTCTCAAAAGTTCTTTAGTAAATAAAGGTCCTCCCAAGCCTGATTTAAATAGAGACACATTTCCATTAGCTATATTCAAATTATATAATTCCTACCGCTGTTAGTCCTTTCATGACTGCATAAGTTATCGATGCTTAGTTTTCTAAGTACCCAACTTATGCATTTTTTATTCCTTTCCCATAGCTGGGTATTTCTTTAATGAATTTGGATAAATCATGAAAAAACTTCTAAACATATACATTATCACACTTGTTCTATTCGCTATAGTATCTTGTACTCATCAAGGCGCTGCGAAACCTTGGTCACAACAAAATTATACTCCACACTTTTCCCCACCGTCAGATCAAATCGAATTGAATCAGTCCAAGACTGTTGCTATTTCGGCAAATATTAGCTTAAATAAATTAAAACAAATTGCTGCACTTAGTAACGCGGGGCTGAAGGCCGCTTACTTGAAATGGCAGTCTGAATTATTGAAGGTTTATGCTGCGGGAACACTTCCAGATCCTCAAGTAAGTTTCACTCATTATATAGATGAAGTTGAGACACGTGTTGGCCCTCAAAAGCAGGCAATATCAGTGATGCAGAAGTTTCCTTGGTTTGGGAAACTAGATTTAAAAAAGGCTATGCAGACGCATAGTGCACGAGCAGCTAAAGAATCTTATGAAGCGATTAAACTGAGCTTATTTAAAGAAATCGAGCTTTTGTATTTTGATTTTTATTACTTGCAGGAATCACTTCGGATTGCAGAGGAAAACAAAGGCCTCTTAGCTTCTTTCGAGCCCATTGCCCGCAATTTAATAAAAACGGGTAAAAGCAGTGCAGATCTCCTTAAAGTTCAAGTTGAGTTAGGCAAGATTCAAGATCAGATTTCTGGTTTGAAGTTGCGCTGGACCCCCCTAAAATCCCGCTTAAATGAGATACTTAACCAAGCACAGAGTGAAGCTATTGACCTTATCGCACACTTACCCGAGCGTTTGCCCTTAAATGAAGAGAAGCTGATGTGGCAAGTCAAAAACAATCCACAAGTCAAAGCCTACGATTATAAATCCGAGGCCTTGAAGAATAAAGTCATCTTGGCTAGAAAGAATTCATATCCTGATTTTTCACTAGGCTTTAAATATATTCGCACTGACGATTCAGATATGGATGTCGATGATAATGGCAAAGATCCCATCATGGCAACATTTGGTTTTACTCTGCCGATCAATCAGCGTAAATATAGAACTCTGGAAGCTTCTGCTAATAAAGAATTAGATAGTGTGCGTTGGAGCCAGTTACAGCATCAACGTTCACTCGAGCGGCGTCTTAGTATAGCTTTCTTTGAACTGGAAGATAATGAACGTGTTTTAAAGCTCTATCGAGACACCTTGATTCCTAAAAATAAACAATCGCTGACAATTACTCAACAAGCCTACCGCAATGGCAAGGCTAGCTTTTTAGACTTGATAGATATACAGCGACAGCTCTTAGCCTTTCAGCTCATGGAACAAAGATCGCTCAGTAATATTTTCAAGCAAGAAGCACTTATACGTGAACTCACTAGTCCGTCTCTTGATGACAAGGAGCTGAACTAATGGCTATTTCAATTTTAAAATCATCCACAGTGTTTTAGGAGTCTTATTATGAATAAACAAAAATTAATCTATTCTGGGATAGCTATTTCAGCCATGGCAGTCACCGCACTGACAAGTTTTTTTATCGGTCGTATTAGCTCAGCTCAGCATGAAGTTTTAAGAGAACAAAAATCTATAGCTACAACAGCGCCAGCGCACGAGACTACTTGGACTTGCTCGATGCACCCACAGATCAAGATGAAAGAAAAAGGCCAATGCCCCCTCTGCGGAATGAACCTTATCCCACTAAAAAACACAGCACAAATTGGTGCGCGTGAATTACAGATTAGTAAGTATGCTGAAAAGTTGGCGGAAATTCAGGTTCAAGCTGTTGAGAAACGCGAAGTCTCGATGGAGATTAGTATGCTTGGGAAAGTGAATTTTGATGAGTCGCGACTCAAAGTGGTGAGTGCTCGTCTAAATGGGCGCTTAGATAGACTCTTTGTGGATTATACGGGTGTTCCCGTACAGAAAGGTGATCACCTCTTTGAGATTTATAGTCCTGAACTTATTACCGCACAGGAAGAGCTCATTCAAGCTATTGAGTCTGCTAAACAAATGCAAAAAAGTGATATTGATCTTGTCCGTGAAAGTTCTAATTTAGCTATTGATGCCTCACGAGATAAGTTGCGTTTATGGGGGCTCAATCCAAGTCAAATTAAAGAAATTGAAAAGAGCGGAAAGGTCTTTGAACATCTCACTAAGTATTCTCCGTCGAGTGGTGTCATCATAAAAAATATCTAAAAGAAGGCGCTTACGTAAAAGAAGGCACAGCCGTATATACCATAGCTGATTTGAGTCACCTTTGGGTGGAACTAGAGGCTTATGAACGAGATTTATCTTGGCTACACTTCGCACAAAAAGTCAGTTTTGAATGCGAAAGTTATCCGGGTGAAATATTTGAAGGACAAATCAGTTTCATTCATCCCGTTTTAAATCCCAAAACACGTACAGTTAAAGTTCGTATCAATGTAAACAATCAAGACGGTCGTCTCAAGCCAGATATGTTTGTGAGCGCGACGGTAAAAGTGAAACTTGGCAAAAATGGCCAGATGATAGATAATTCACTATCAGGAAAATGGGTCAGCCCCATGCACCCAGAAATAATCAGTGATAAGCCGGGTAATTGTACCGTATGTGGTATGGACCTTGTCCCTGCAGAAGAACTCGGTTTCACTAAAGTTGGTGATACGAAGAGTCCCTTAGTAATTCCGGCCACGGCCGTTTTAATTACGGGTAAGCGCGCCGTAGTTTATCTCAAATCAAAAACTAAGCCCGGCATCTATGAAGGGCGCACGATCACCTTGGGGGCCCGCGCAGGTGATTTCTACCTTGTCAAAGAAGGTTTACTTGAGGGTGATTTACTTGTCGTCAACGGCAACTTCAAAATTGATTCAGCTCTACAAATTTTAGCCAAAGCAAGTATGATGAGTCAGGCACCTGAGGATGATTTAATTATTTTTAATACACCTCAAGAATTCCAAAAAGACTTAGAAAACTTCCATAAGGCCTACCTAGATATTAGTACTGACCTAAGCAAAGATAAATTTGATAGGCTCAAACTGCAGCGCGAAGCCATGGAGGCCGCTTTAGCGACAATCGACCCATCGCTACTAGCAGTGGGCGCACGAGATCCCTGGATTAAATCGTCACGCCTTATTGAATTAAAAATGAAGCACCTAAGCAATAGCGCCTCATTAGATCAAGCTCGAGTGAGGTTTAAAGTTTTATCTCTCTTGATGATTAAGGCCATTGAGCAATTTGGCAGCCATTTACCCATTAAGCACGCTTACTGCCCCATGGCCTTTGATAATGCAGGCGCTCCTTGGCTTCAGCTTGGGGAAGCAGTAGCTAATCCTTATTTCGGTAGTGGCATGTATTCCTGCGGCGAGATAAAAAAATCTTATGGTCCAGTATCAAGTCCGACACAAAAAGCGCCCGAGCTAGATCACAGCAAACACATGAACCACAAAAAAAATGAATCAACTGTAATAGATCATAGCCAGCATGAGAAACACCAGAGTGTTAATCTCAGTGATAACGCTGAGCTTCTTTTACAAGATTATCTCAAAATGCAGCAAGCTTTCAGTCATGATAAAAAACCTGATGGGCCGCTAGTTGAATCACTTTCTAACTCACTGCAAAAGCTGAGTGAAAATCATAAATTGATTACAGCAGAACTCATTAAAAGTATTGCGCATATGCATCATAAAGATATCGAGTCTGCACGGAGTGATTTTGAGAAAATATCACTAGTTATGATTACCATGGCTGAAGCAGGGACTTTTAAAAGTCCCCTTAATCAAGCTTACTGTCCGATGGCCTTTGAAAATAAGGGAGCGTCATGGCTTCAGCTTGCTAACAAAATCGAGAATCCTTACTTTGGCAGTATGATGTTTCGCTGTGGATCCGTTAAAAAATCATTTAAAGGATCGGAAAAATGAAAACGGAAAATCCCAAGCTCTCAATTATGGATCGCTTGATTAAGTTTTGTCTACTTAATAAGTTACTCATATTTCTTTTGGTGATTGCCTCGCTCCTTTGGGGCCTCATGGTCGCGCCCTTTGATTGGAAGCTAGATGCTCTTCCTCGTGATCCTGTACCCGTGGATGCAATCCCTGATATTGGTGAGAACCAACAAATTATTTTTACTTCATGGCCAGGGCGTTCTCCGCAGGATATGGAAGATCAGGTAACGTATCCTTTGACTACGGCTTTACTTGGTGTTCCCAAGGTGAAAACTGTGAGGAGTTTTTCCATGTTTGGATTCTCTTCCATTTATATCATCTTCGAAGACGATGCGGAATTCTATTGGTCACGAACTCGAGTACTGGAGAAAATGAACTCCCTGCCCGCTGGAATGTTACCAGATGGTGTTAAACCCATACTAGGTCCAGATGCCACGGCTCTTGGACAGGTTTTTTGGTATACACTAGAAGGACTCGACAAGCAGGGTTTACCCACAGGAGGCTGGGACTTACATGAGTTAAGGTCTGTACAAGATTGGTATGTAAGGTACGGCTTGTTAGGAGCATCGGGCGTAAGCGAAGTCGCCTCCGTTGGTGGTTTCGTTCAAGAGTACCAAATTGATGTTGATCCCGATGCCATGCGGGCAAATAATGTGACCCTAGATATGGTTTTCAAATCAGTGAAGATGTCGAACCTGGATGTCGGGGCCAGGACGATTGAAATCAATAAAGCTGAGTATGTTATTCGTGGTCTGGGTTTTATTAAAGAGATTAGCGATATTGAGAAAGCTGTTGTTACATCTAATGAAAATATCCCTATCTTAGTAAAGGATGTGGCTAACGTGACACTCGGACCAGCCTTACGCCGAGGCGCACTCGATAAAGCGGGTGCTGAAGCTGTTGGTGGAGTTTGTGTTGTACGCTATGGCGATAATCCACTCGCGGCGATTCAAGCAATCAAAGCCAAGATCAAAGAAATCACTCCTGGCTTACCCTCCAAAGCTGTTATTGATTTTACCAAAGTAAAAATGGCGACAGTGAGATCATTTGCAGAAGAGAATGGTTTTGAAGCTTATGGTGAGGATAATAAGCTCAATCAAGAGGCTTGGAAATTATTTCTCACGAGTGGTGAAGATCCTCCAGAATGGTTGAAATATAGCCAAATTAATATTGTCCCTTTCTACGATAGATCAGCTTTGATTAACGAGACCTTGGGAACCTTAGAAACGGCTTTGACTGAAGAAATTCTGATTACGATTATTGTTATCTTAGTGATGATGATGCACCTGCGCAGTTCGGGCATCATTTCACTGACCTTGCCTTTTGCGGTTATTCTCTGCTTCATCGCCATGAAAATATTCCATGTTGATGCCAACATCGTGGCGCTCTCGGGTATTGCTATTGCAATTGGTACGATTGTTGATATGGGGGTGATAATCTGTGAAAATATCTTAACGAATTTAGAAGAAGCGGGTGAGTCAAAATCACTTTATGAAGTTGTGTTTGATTCAACGAGTGAAGTTGGTGGTGCCGTTTTAACTGCGGTGCTCACCACAATCGTCAGTTTCCTTCCTGTTTTTACCATGGAAGGAGCAGAAGGTAAACTCTTCAAGCCTCTAGCTTATACCAAGTCTTTTGCCTTACTGGCAGCGGTGATTGTGGCCCTCACCGTCACCCCCGTTTTGGCGCAGATACTTTATAAAGCACCGGTCAAAATTAAAAATATTTTCCTAGGTAAAGCTTGGAAATTCTCGACAGTCATTCTTAATTTAGTTATTGCAGTCGCTGTCTGTTGGGTTCTTTCTCAGCATTGGTTGCCTCTCGGTCCTAGTGCGGGAGAGTTTAAGAACTTCGTTGCAGTGGCTATTCCTATTGCGGGATTATTAAGTTTTTTCATTCTTTGGCAGCAGTGTTATCGTTTTGTATTACGAGCTGTTTTGACCTTCAAAAATTTTTTCTTGATGATCATTATAGTTATTCTTATGGCTGGTTATTCGGCGTGGTTAGGTTTTGATACCACCTTCTCTTGGCTTCCCAATGATTGGAAAACGTCCGAACTTTATGTGAATCTCAAGCATAAGGTTCCGGGTCTACAAAAAGAGTTCATGCCTCCTCTCGATGAGGGTTCCTATCTTTATATGCCGACAACTATGGTACACGCCTCAATAGGTGAAGCTTTAGATTCCATGAGTAAACAAGATATTGGTTTTGATAATATTCCAGAAGTCGACTTGGTTGTTGGTAAACTTGGTCGTGCAGAAACACCTTTGGACCCTGCGCCTATTTCCATGTTTGAATCAGTTATTAATTATAAATCTGAATACATTGTGGATGAAGATGGTCATCGCCAACGTTTTAAATTCGAGTTTTCAAAAACAGACTTGATGCGCGATAGCGAAGGTAAAGCTATCCCCGCCAATGACGGAAAAGACTATGTTGTACAAGGCAAATTTTTTCGGGATGACTTAGGCGCTCTTATTCCTGATGAAGATGGTATGCCTTTTCCTAACTGGCGTATGCCCCTTGATACCGACCTTAACGAAGGTAGAGAAATTTGGGATGGCATTAATTCACCCGATGATATTTGGGATGAAATTATCAAAGCTGGTGAAGTTCTAGGTACGACTTCAGCCCCCAAATTACAACCCATCGCAGCGCGTATCGTCATGTTGCAAAGTGGTATGCGGGCTCCCATGGGAATCAAAGTTAATGGACCTGATCTTGAAACCATCGAAAACTTTGGTGTTCAACTCGAGAAGTATTTAAAAGACGTGCCTGGGGTCAATCCCGCAGCGGTTATTGCCGACCGCATTGTCGGTAAGCCCTATCTTGAAATTGAGATTGACCGCGATGCAATTGCCCGTTATGGCTTACATATTAGCAGCGTTCAACAAGTTATTGAAGTTGCTATTGGTGGTAAGCCGCTGACTCGTACTGTGGAAGGACGAGAGCGTTACCCCGTGCGTGTACGTTATCAACGCGAATTACGCGACAGCCTCGAAGAGATAGAGAACATCTTGGTAGCTGCGTCCAATGGACAACAAATTCCATTGAAGCAATTGACCACGATTAACTATGTACGTGGTCCCCAAGTCATTAAAAATGAAGATACCTTTCTCACTGGTTATGTTTTGTTTGATAAGCTTAAGGGCCACGCCGAAGTTGATGTGGTGGAGAATGCTCAAAAGTATCTCAATGAACTACAAGCTAAAGGTGAACTCGTCTTGCCTGATGGTGTAAAGTACAAATTCTCTGGTTCCTATGAGAATCAGCTTCGCGCCGAGAAAAAATTGCGGGTGGTTTTACCACTAGCCATGTTTGTGATCTTCATCATCCTCTTTCTGCACTTTAAAAATATTCCTAATACGATGATGGTTTTTAGTGGCATTGCGGTTGCTTGGGCGGGTGGTTTCATGCTCATATGGCTCTATGGCCAAGCTTGGTTTTTAGATGGCGAGATGTGGGGATTCAACTTCCGTGATTTATTCAATATCAAAACCATCAATCTCTCCGTCGCAGTTTGGGTGGGATTCCTAGCACTCTTCGGTATTGCTACCGATGACGGCGTCGTAATGGGCACTTACCTCAAAGATCAGTTTAAAGATAAAAAAACTGATGATATTGAAAGTATTCGGAACTCCATAATCCTAGGTGCTCAACGTCGTATTCGTCCTTGCTTGATGACTACCGCAACAACGCTTTTAGCCCTATTGCCCGTACTTAGTTCTACTGGGCGTGGCTCGGATGTCATGATACCCATGGCTATCCCCAGTTTCGGTGGCATGCTCATTGTGCAACTCTCTGTCTTTTTGGTTCCCTGCCTTTTTTGCATGATCAAAGAGTTTCAGTTTTATACCAAACTAAAAGATTCTAGTGTGGATGCTATCTTCATAAGCTTTTTAGTCCTGGGATTAGCTGGAGGTGCTTATGCTGCAGCTACGCTCAATACCATGATCGACCCCATGTTTATTGTCATTGCTGGCGTGCTCGCTTCCTTAGCCATTCTTTGTCTTCTAATCAGCCTACTAGTCCTACCCATGGATTTTGTTTACATCAAAAGAAATCTCAAAAAATGGATAAGTAAAATGAAGTGAAATTATCCCTGTCCAGATGAAAAATGCATTGCGGTCACTAACTTAAACAAAAACATAAGGAGAAATACCATGATAAAATCACTCATAATAAGCGCAGTTCTTAGTTCCGTATTATTTTTTACGGGATGTCAAGAAAAACCCGCTGCTACTTCCGTAAAAGCTGTCCCTGCGGAAGCCACACCTGCCATTACGCAAGTTATTGCTGAGGAAACAATCGTTGATGCTGGCTGTGGTATGTGCACCTATCATATCCCAGGTGTAGAGCATTGCGAAACTTGGGTCAATATCGACAATAAAAAGCTCAAAGTCACGGGTATTGAGCATAGCGCACACAAATCAGGGCTTTGTAAAGCTGGTAAGCATGAAGTAAAAATCACTGGTTCCATTGCAGGTGACACCATCATAACTAAAAGCATTGAAGTGATTAAGTGATCCGCTGCTACTGACGATCATTCAGATCATCTGAACGACAAATACTAAGTTTTATACTTAGGCTAGACCCCTAGCCTAAGTATTCTAAAAATCCGAAGGTCTAATAAATCAAAACCTTAAGCTCGCTCAAATAACACCATGGTTTCTAAATTCGGTGTTCCTGCAAACATATCTATCGGCTGAATAATTTTAGTTTTGTAACCGTGCTTTTCCCATTCCAAAATTTCTTGAGGAATGACATCCGTACCACAAAAAATTTCTAAAACTCTTTTGGGCTGACGTTTTGCGATTCCCGCAATGACGCCATACTCACAACCCTGACGTGGGGGATCAAGAAGAATAAGTTCTGCTTGTGCTCTGGGAGGAAATTTATATTGCACTAAATTGGCATCAATTCTTTCCGCATGAAATTGCATACGACTCTGAGTCTTTAAGCGCTTGGCAATCTCTTTGGCAGAATCTATTGAGTCCGAACTCAGTTCATAGGCTAATACTTTTTTGCACGGCGCGCCAAGAGTATGACTAAATAAGCCATAACCACAATAAAGATCTAATAAGATATCTTCTTTTTCCGGCTTCAGCATTGCCGTGGCTAAATCTACCATTTTTTCTACCATAGATTCATTCACTTGTGAAAAACCTGTTGCGCTATAGCGCATTAAGGTATCTTTCACTTTTAAGCCTAAGAGTTTTGGACCGAAAAGGTATTTCACCTGTAAGCCCTTAGCGGGACGCTCCGCTTCTAAATAATACTCGGAGCGTGAGGGATCGTAATAAGCCATCGCCCCTTCGACTAAATTTTCTTTTTTTAATGCGGTACAGATAAGTTTGAGTTTGCGAATAACATCGGCATCCATTTTATAAATATTAAAAATGAGAAATTGACGATCGTAATTGCCGCGGATGATCAACCAATTGAGTGCTTTTGCTAAGGCGTAATAAGTTTTCTTAGAAAGAGTTTCTTGCAAGAAGGCATATATTTCTTGGTGTTTCTCAGGTTCGAGCTTGGATTCAACACAAGTGCCCGCTTTAACGGCTTTAGAAAAACCTAAGCCAAGGCCTTTATTACTAAAAAAAACGCGGCGCTTTGTCGTTGTGCGATATTGTCTAGGCTTAGGTGAAGCAATAATTTTTTTAGGTGATTTTGAAATACCAGAATTTTGGAGGAATTTCGTAAAAGCTTGGTCTTTGAGCTTGAGTTCTTCTTGATAATCCATTTCGGCCATAGGCTCAGGTGAATCCTCATTCCATTGACAAGAAGTTCCTACTCGTATTAACTGTTCAAAACTTGTGGCTTGACCGAATTTATTATTAGACATTTTTACTCCGCTGAAAATTTAAGCCACAGTACTTGCAGAAAAATTATTGTCTCCTAATCAAGCTGAGATACTTGCGAATATCGCAAAGACTAGCCATTCAGATAATATCTAGCCCGAAGCCATTCTATGTAGAATGACTTAAACGCATCCTTGAACTCAACTATTAATTTTTAGTAATAACCATATTGCAGTGGGGACTTAGGCATATATTGAGACTCTATTCCTGAAGGCATGTAAATCCCCATCATTATCATAAATGTCACCATGAAAAATAAAATGATAATGGCATTTAAGGCTAAAAATTTATCATCGTGCAACATGTCATGATACTCTTGGGATACTTCATGCATATTGTGGGGTACTTCGCAATGGCTTATCCAGTCTTTAGTCGATGCTGTCATGATTGACTCCTTGTTTTATATTTCGACACAAGAAGGCAGGCTCAAGATTATGGGTCTGTCTTTCTAATAGTAATATATAACAGCATCTACTCATTATAAAGTCCTAATAATGAGCAAAAAGTATTAAGCACAGCTCTATTTCTTACGTTTCCCGCCACCACCACCAAAATAAGGATGAGTATCAAAACCACTATACAAAGGATCCTGAGCGCGGGGATCTTTACGCTCCAGTAAACCTTGCTGCATTTGTTTATCAAGTTTATCCATAATTGCCCTATATTCGGGATCTTTGGCTAAGTTATGAATTTGAGCAGAATCTTTTATGAGGTGATAAAGTTCCTGAGCGGGACGTTTGGCAAAGCAAAGTTCATACGCACGTCGATGTTGCTCGTCTTTGTCTTTATTATCAATAATATAATCTTTTGTGGGACTGCCATCGCAATCAGAGAACCATTGACCAGGTTTATTAGTATTGCCATTTCCTGCTCCCATGGGCCAAAGTTCGGGACGGTAATTGCGAATATACAAAAATTCATGCGTTCGAATTGCCCGAGAAGGATAGCCACCCATATTCGGTTTTTCTTGTGCTGGAGTATGACGTTCACGTCCAAAAATCGCATAAGGACGCGAGTTAAGCTCAAGTTTTCCAGATGCTTCTGATTTCAATAAAGAAACAAAACTCTTGCCCGTCATATTTGATGGCACGGGAACATCACAAACTTCGAGCAAGGTGGGTGCGATATCAGCAAAAGAAATAAAGTCTCTATTTTCAAGTCCTGCTTTAATTCCCTTATTCCAACGTATGGCAAAAGGGACACGCACACCGGAATCATAAAGATTGCCTTTTCCACGTGGGAAAGGCATGCCATGATCACCGGTCATAATAATGATCGTATTATCCAAAAGATCTTTATCTTCTAATAACTTTATCGCTGAGCCCACAAGTTCGTCCCAACGCTGAACTTCGTAATAGTAATCAGCAACATCCTTACGAACGGTCAAAGCATCGGGGTAATGGTCAAACAAATGAACTTTACTCGCATCGATACCACTATTTACACCAGAATCTTTTTTATATCCACGATGAGGGTCACTTGTGGCTAACCAAAAGAAAAAAGGATTCTCTAGAGCTTTGGTTTTTGTGAAAAATTCATCCAAATCCTTATAGGTTGACCCCGCTGGATGATTACCATGATGTTTTGCCCAAGTATTAATTTTTCCTGGACCCCAAGTTTTTGCACGGTTTTGACCAATGACATAACCAGCATCTTCTAATAAATGAATGAAGCTTTCATGCTCAATGGGTAGAGTACTCCAGAGGTTAGCTCCCGGCCCCAATTGCCAATGATATTTCCCCGTAATCACCGCGTTGCGGCTCGGAGTACATGAAGGACTAGAGACATAAGTGTGATGAAATAAAATACCTTCTTTCGCAGTACGGTCAAAGTTTGGAGTTTGAATTCCTTGATCACCATAAGCACTTGCGTGGGGCCATCCCCAGTCATCGGCCATACAAAAAAGCACATTGGGGCGCTCATCAGCCACTAAAAGTGCAAATGAGAAGAAAAAGATAAGGTAGCGCATATAAGTCATCCCATTATTATTTATTTAGTGATAATACACCACTATGATTCATTAGTGACAGGACTTATATAAAAATTCACGATTAACCAGTTAACGATGTATTAAGATATTTAACAGGTTTCTGTGATGTAGCCATAGCTTTAGATATTAAGCCAAAAAACATTTTCCTGAGGTCAAATCTTCTATTGAGCCTAAACTGTAAATCCGCAAGGTACCTGAAACCATATTTATCGAATTTTAAAGAGTGGAAAGTCCCCGAAATTGAGGTTTTGATGTTACTTAAAATTGTATTGACCCATTTAAAAGTACTTTCTATTTCTTCTTTTTTTGCTTTACTAGTAACTAAAACGCTATGATTACTTACTTCTTTTAAGGCACTGAAACCTCTAAGTCCATCTGAAATTGTATCACAGTTCTCCTCAAGATTATCTATAGCCCATTGTTTAATAACTTCATAAGAAAAACCCGATACAGGACTCAGTTTAACAAAAACTGGATTCCGATTTTCGTTAGTTTCTACGGCAGCTATAAATGGAGACTTATTTTCTGAACCTCTACCTCGTTTACCTTCTTCCAGTCGACCGCCTAGGTAAGCATCGTCTATTTCAACCAAGCCTTTAAGTTTATACTTACTGTCCTGCTCATACATCATCTGCATAATTTTCTGCTTTATTAACCAAGCAGTTTTATAGTTCACATCAATGTGACGGTGTAATTCTAATGCTGAAACACTGTTCTTTGATTGACTTATTTGATGGAGAGCTAAGAACCATTTCTGGAGAGGAACTTTCGTTCGATGAAATAAAGTACCCGCTGTTAAGCGATGGTTTTTACGGCAGGCTTTACATTGAAAGATTGTGCGGCTTCCTGATTTATAGCGATAATACTTATCACTATCGCATGTGTCACATTTAAAGCCATTAGGCCACTTACAGCTTTCCAGGTAAGCACTACATTGTTCTTCGGTTCCAAAAGTTTTGATGAATTCTGGAAAGCTAACTCCAACTTGAAACTGAACTTTATTCTTAGGCATAATACATCTCCTTATTAGATGTAATTAATATGCTACTAAAAAATAGCTATATCAAGTTTTACACTCTTAACTGGTTAATCGTGTAAAAATTTCAAAAAGAGTTTTAATAAAAAACTTCAAACGTGGAGACGAGATTAAAGTTTTGAACTGAAATTTTTAAGTACCATAACAATTTTGCTTCTCACTATTTATTATCACTTAAAATCCACAAGGAGATGTAGCACCGCACTAGTTTTCTTGTTTAGTAATATAAAATCTAACTCAGAGTAAATCCATGACTTCTTTCAATCGTTTCAGCCACGGCATTCTTGTTGCTATTCTTATTAGCTTCAGTCATCTTGCTTTTTGTGAGAGTCTTCCTTGGGATCTGAGTCAAATACATAAAAACCCTCAATGGCAAAAAACTGATTTAGCACCCGCAGCTGGAATGACCGCTCTACTCTATAATTCTCTCTCCTACACTGCTAATGATGTTCAGGTTTTTGCTTATTACTCCGCGCCTGAAGGAACTCCTCCAGAAGGCGGTTGGCCTGCAGTTGTCTGTGTTCACGGTGGCGGTGGAACGGCTTTTCCTCAATGGGTAAAAAAATGGAATGAGCACGGCTATGCCGCAATTTCAATGGATCTAGAAGGCCACATCCCACTGAATCTTACTGGTAAAAAAGGACGTCAGCCTACTCCAAATCCAGGCCCTAGCCGTATTGGCGTCTTTCACGATTTTGACAAACCGATAAAAGAGCAATGGTACTACCATGCCATGGCTCAAATAATGATTGCACATTCACTCATTCGCTCGTTTCCAGAAGTAAATGCCGACAAGACTGGCTTAACGGGCATTAGCTGGGGCGGAAATCTCACCAGCTCTGTCATGGGAGTCGATACACGATTTAAATTTGCTATCCCTGGCTACGGCTGTGGCTTTTTACCTGCTTCTTCTGGTCACCAGGGTCGCGCAATCAGCGATGGAAAACACAGTGATGTTGTGAATACTTACTACGATGGTTCAGCCTACTTTCAAAATGTCAATTACCCTACTCTTTGGGTCAATGGAACAAATGATTTTCATTTTGCTATGCCCGCATTTCAAAAATCTGCCCAAGCAACTAAGGCACCTCAAACCATGAGAATTGAACTAGAGATGAATCATGGGCATGGTCCCGTTTGGGATACTGAAGAATGTTATGTTTTTGCAGATTCAATTGTAAAAGGTCAAGCTGGGCTTATTCAATTTGAAGCTCCTCAAGCAGAAGCAGATCAAGCCCGTGTGATTGTTGCGGCTCCCGCAAAACTTAAATCAGCCCAATTGCTCTATACTCTAGATGCTGATAATATTTGGCCCGATAAAAAATGGCTTGCGCTTCCCGCAAAAATAGAAGCGAATTCAATCTCTGCAACTTTACCTCCTGGGACTTTTGCTTTTTACTTCAATGCTAGAGATTCACGGGGGATGATGTCGAGTAGTTTTTTCTTAGAGCATCAAGTCGAAGGCCTAAGATCTGTAGAAACAAGTAATACTCAACTTGATTTTGACCAATTATTTACTCAAGCAATAAGTTCACAACAAGGAAAAAAAATTCTCCTTGCTGAAAATTTCGAAAATGATTTGTCTCCTAAGATTCATACAATGGTGAATGTAAAAGACCCTAGTGGTATTGCAGGCATCCAAGAATGGTACGATGAAAAAGCTTCCGGCGGAAAATCCTTGCTTATTTCAAATTCACCAAATGTTCAGCACTCGTTTATGCCCTCACTGAACCAATGGTTTCGTGGTGAACAAAGCCTAAAATCAGGTGCACTTAATTTATCCTTTGATATTTTAGTTCCCCAAAGTGCTCACATGGCAATTGAAAGCAGAGATTACAGTGTGAAGCCTTCCATCAATCACTTAAGTATTAATTTGATGCCCTCGACTATTTCTCTCGGCAAAAAAAGTATCCAGTATCAAGCCAATCAATGGCTACATCTAGAGCTTTCCATTCCCGTCAATCAAAATCAGGCAGACATTAGGCTCAAGGTACAAGAGCAAAACGGCGAGACACACGAGCTCTCTAGTCCTGCTACACAAGTCAAATCCTTATCTTGCTTAGGACTTATGCTACCTGGAAAAAATGATAGCAAAATCTACATCGACAACCTCGTTATCAGTCACATTCAAAATGAATCGCATTAATTAAAAGGATACTGAATATGAAACAATATATTTTCACCTCAGTGCTTCTCATGGCATCGTCATTGCTCATGGCCAGTACTCATGCTGAAACGCGTTTTAAAAAAGCTAGTCAGACTAGTGATACACGTACGGTTCTACTTGCTGATGACTTTGAAAATGGAATTAGCCTACAAGTTCAAAAACTTCTTAATTGTTCTGATCCCTCTAAGCAAGCAGGCATTTCCATTAGTAGTGAAACTAAAGCTTCTGGATCAAATTCGCTGAAGATAAGTAATTCTCCAACAGTTCAACATGCCTTCATGCCGGCCCTCAGCCAATGGTTTAAAGGTCCCGAACTGCTCAAGTCGGGGACTTTAACGGTCTCTTTTGATATCTATATTCCAAAAGAGAGTCCCACTATTATATCTCTTGAGGCGAGAGATTATTCAGTAAATCCTTCCACCAATCATTTTAAAGCTGTCATTACTCCCATTGGTTTTCGCTTAGGAGATATAAGTAAAGGTTTCACTCCGGGTAAATGGATTCATTTTGAATATAAAATCCCCATCAATAAGGCTAATCAAAATATAATTTGTACCGCTACTGAAGAAATTGGGCCCGCAAAAATAATATCTATCCCTACTAAGTCAGGACAAAACTTAAGTTGGTTAGGAATTATGCTCCTACAAAAAAATAAAAGTTTTGCTTACATGGATAATTTAGTTATCACTGTTGATAAGACCCTCTAATTAAAGATAATTAAACTCCTGAATCAGCCCATAAGTTTTTTTGGCTCTTGAAACTCAATAACAATTTATATAAGTTTACATATGATAAATATTCATCATCAATCATTTACATCAGTATTTATAAGAACTCAAATAGGAATCTAACATGAGCGAATCACCTATTAATAAACCTGACGTTTCTGCTGATCTATTAAGACATCAAACGAGTTTAAAACACGTACTCGCCACTGAGTTCAAGAAACCAAAGCGAACAACTGCTTATACGGTTAATAAGGAAGTCTCTAATGAGTCCCTTGATCAAGAAGAACTAAGTGATTTAGATGAGAATTCACCCGCCACTTACGAGGCCACTATTGTCTGTCCGGGTTGCAAAGTTGAGAATCTCTTTCAATTTCAAACGATGTTTGAAAAAGTCACTTGTTCAAAATGCAGGTCTACCTTTCGTATCCCCGTAGAAACGGAAGAATTTATTTTTGATAAACACATTTTAGAAATGCCCTTAATCAATATTTTTCGCGCTCATAACAAAGAGAATGATTTTTACGGTGATGTCGTTGTTTATGAAAGAACGGAAGAAGATGAAAGTAAGCTTGGAGATTTAATCGAGGTCGTAAAAAAATTCTCTCAAGTAAGGGTCCAAAACTACCTAAGTCCACTATATTTCCAAGTAGACCCAAGTGCCTATTACATCTCGCGAGAAAAAGCTCACTTCCCTATGAACCTCTATCTAAAACAGTATGGTGCTCTATCTAAAAGCGATGCCTCTACTATTTTAAATCAAATCACTCATATTATTCTAAGTTTAGCTAAACAGAATATCTACGGTGACCTTATCCCATCGGACCTTATGCTCAATGATCAAGGCATTATCCAAGTGAGTGATTATGGTTTACGAAATGCTTTGTTTACTCAAATGAATATACAAGATCATTTACCGCTAAGTTATTTAGCTCCCGAAACAGTGCATCAATCAAGTCGAAATGAAGCCTCTGTCGTTTACTCTTTAGGCCTTTTGGCCATCACTCTACTTAGTGGTGCTAATCCCTTTCAAGAACTCGACCCCGAGCAAGTTGAAGACGAACGTGAAAACTACCTTGAAAACTTTAAAGACACTAAGCTTCCGAGTTTCCTAAAGCTCATGATCAAAACAAATCCTGCTGACCGTCCACCACTTATGCAATGCGGTGACTTCTTTATAAGACTCTCACGCCAAAGCAAACGCTAAGCTTATAAAACTTTGATTAATCTGTATAATTTCCCCATTCTAATTGAAGGCTACTAGAATCAATCAAACTCTTTTTGCTCATTTAGAGTCAATCAAACTTTTTTCGCTCATTTAGACTCAAGAACTTTATTCATTTATCGAGAAGATTGATTAACTATGCTCGAGCTTTAGTTGAGCTTATTATTTACCGCTATTTGAGTTAAATGTGACTTTCGAATATTTTTGTTAGAAAGTGAGCCAATAAGTTCGAAGTTATATTATAAAAAGACCAAGTTTTGCTAATGTTATTGCCTTTATTAACGATGGCTTGCACTTGCTACCAGCAGCGAATAAAAAACTTTCATAGTATTTTACTTACAATATTGTACCTGAGAAAAACTTGCGCCATTTCCCCCTAAGTAATAACTTATTTAAATACTAATTAAGCTAAGGAAGGCAAATGAATTATTTAAAACTTACCCATGCTGTTGAGGGTACCGAGGTCTATATAAACTTTGATCATGTTATTTCTTATGAACCTGTAGTTAGTGGGGGCAGTTCTATTTATTTCAAATTAGCCAATGATAAAATGGGCGCCGAGGGCATCGTCGTCAAAGAAGACGTGAATTATATATGTGCTTTTTTTGCCCCGCTCAACTAAAGTTAGTTTAATGCCGCACGCGGTCATAGTGGCAAGTGTAAGCCATTGCTAAATAAGCCAAGTCTAAGTCCACTTTTATGATTCCATAAAAAAGGTGAAGATCGTAATGATCTTCACCCTTTTAAGATGTTTTAGCTAATCTAGGCTTAGAATTTGTATTCAAAACCCGCATAAAATAAGCGTGGTGATCCACCACGGATATCTGTTGGGTGGTGAGCCGCTTCGTACTCTTCGTCAAATAAATTGTAGACATTGAAGAGTACACGAGCATTATTATTCACTTTATAATAAGCTGACCAATCAACAACAACATGTGAATCTGTTTTTGTCGTATTTTCAGCAGAAACAAACATTTCGTCAACAAAAGTCATATTGACGTCTGTACCCCATTTAGAAAAGTGAAGACCTGTACCGATGTTGTACTGGAACTCAGGAATGTAAGGAGTATCTGAACCATCTTTTACACCATCATAGAATGATCCTGTATCTGTAAGGTTATCATTTACATCCGTAACTTCAGATTGTGTCCATGTGAAAGCCGCTGTCCAAGGATTTGAGAAACCCCAGTTATTAATGCGACCCGCATCAGCATAAGCCGAAAGTTCTAAACCATACGTTTCGCCATCGCCAATAGTACGACTCTCTGTTGCACCAGATGCCTGTGAATCGGGATCATAAATATCTTCGAGTTCACTGAAGAAAACAACGGCTTCAGCGCCATATTTTCCATCGATTTGGTTATAGCGTAAGCCTAATTCATAATTAACTGAAGACTCATATTTTGCACCAATAACTGCGTCAGGAGGCCCAACTACTGAGAAACCTTTGTGAATTCCACCAAAGAGTTGGTACTCTTCGTTAAAATCGTAAGCAAAACCAAGGCTTGGTGCCCAAATATCGACATCCGATTTCCCGTCATCTTCTTTACCTACTGTATCGTTATTGTAATCGTAACGAATATGCTCAAAACGTACGCCAGGAGTCAAAGTTAGTTTATCTGTTAATTTAATGGCATCTTGAACAAATAAAGCCACTGAATCTGTATGGTAATCTTTATTACCATCTGAACCTTTTTCATTTTCTCTGTAGCCAATTACATCGTAGTTACCACCAGTTTGGTAGTAGTCAGACCAAGAGTTATCATCGTATTTATCAGTATGTAAACGCGTACCCACTTTTAGATCGTGCTCAATTCCAGCAGTATCAAAATTCCAATCTACTTCTGATTGTAAACCGACTTGATAATAATCACGGTTATTATTTTTAAGACGGATTTCACCTGGTGCAGTACCGCGTAAAACATCTGTACCTGGATCACCCTTAACTTTATGCCAGTTACGCTTAAAGCGGTTGTAGTATAATGTATTCGTTAAGCTCACATCATTAGAAAGTTCGATATAGTGCTTTAAGTAGGTGCGAACAGCCTCTGTATCCATGTGATCCCACTGAGTACCCCAGTAACGGTCGTTTGGATTACTATTAAAATCTTCACGTTTTAAACCATTATAAGAAAGATTACCTTCCATATCAGTATAACCAACTTTTAATTCTAAGTATTGATACTTAGAAGTCTTAGGCTCGAAGCGCAATTTAAGCATAGGTTCAATCTGATGATTAATCCCAGTGTTACGATCACTATGTTGAATATCTTGAAAACCATCATTTTCACGATAATAACCTTCAAATAAAAGACTTAATTTACCAGCTTCTAAATCATACACATCACCATAGTACATATGAGTTTTGATATCGTTATCAGAACCAAAAAGCTGTTTCCAATAAAAAGTTTCACCTTCAGTAGGTACTGGAGTTGATACATAGTTAATGACACCACCAGTTGTATGTGGGCCATATTGTACAGAACCTGAGCCCTTAATCACTTCAATACTATCCATACGGCCAGCATTCGGTGCATAGTAAGCATCTGGAGCTGAGTAAGGTGCTGGAGCAGCTGTAATGCCATCTTCCATTAAAGTGATTTTTGCTGAACGGTGAGAGTTCACACCACGCATTGAGATATTTGGGAAAAGACCATAACCATCTTCCTCACGAATATTGACACCAGGGACTTGATAGAGAATGCGATTAATATCGGAATAACTATGTTTGCGGATATCTTCGTTATCAACTCTTTTACTACTGCCGGTAAGGATTTGACCACCGTCGGGAATAATTTCTCCTGTAACAATAACTCTTTCACTCTCTATGGGAGCATCAGCCGCGTCTTGAGCATTTTTTACTTCACTTGAAGTATCGGCTTCTTTTTTCTTATTTTCTTTCGGTGTGGCTTCAGCTTTATTAGCTTCTTGTGCCATCACAGTACCACTTAGTGCACAGCTTAGTGCAAAGTACTTAATGAATTTTTGGAGCATTTTTATATTATCCTATTAGCTATATTGAGATTCTATCACAATAATAACTTATTGTAATTGATATTCAATCTTAATTAGGATTAAATTAATGAAGTTTTCATATTAAAGTATTCTTCTTTATGAACTAAGTCTGGAGACAGTCATAAACGACTTAGCAACACAAGTACAGTTCGCAAAAAAAACACTACCGTTATTTACTTATATAGTGTTAGAGTACTTACTCATTTGGCTTTTCTTTAGGAGCTGTTTGAGACGGGCTCGTCACACCGCTTTCTAATTCCATAATTCGAATCTTGCGAAAATGGATTTCACTTCCTTCTGACTCCAAACAAAGGTAACCCTTTTTGATTTCGCTCATGCTAAGGCCATTAACAAACTTTCCATTGATGGCAAGTTTCACTGTACCATCAACTGCAACTACTGTGTAACGATTCCATTCACCTACACCTTTGCAGCGCATTTCTACACTCTTACTTCTCGTTCCACGTGGATTATCTGGTGTAGTTTTCAAACCCATACTACCGAAAAGTTCACCACTCACATAATCTTCAGTTCTATTGTGAATTTTCGACCATTGAAGTTCAAGCATCTGTACTTCAACCCCTTTAGGAAGTGTTCTGTTTTTAAAGGCTTTGCCCTCGCTCCAAATAAAAACTCCTGAATTGCCCCCTGCTTTCATGTGACGCCATTCAATTTCTAAAATGAAATTTTCGTATTGCTTTTCACTCCTCATCACGCCTATTGGCTTGCCGCTACAAATCAGTAAACCATCCTTTACGGACCAAGTGTCTTTAGCTGTATTTACATTAAGCCAGCCAGAAAGATCCTTGCCATTAAATAAATCTTTAAAGGCTTTTGGATTATCTGAAGCGACTAAAACTGAACTAAACAATAAAATAAATAACAATCTCATACACTCACCTATACAATTAAATAAACTTACTAAGTTCATAACTGTAACCAAAAAACACAATTTATTCAAGGCGTACTTAGATGATTCTAAAAAAGTATTAACTAGAAGTCGAGTTCTGCTCGCAAGTACTTAATTTCTTCAATCAGTTTAAGTTTTATGCGGCTTACGTATTTGTATACTGAGTCTGCACTGACTCCAATCTGGGAAGATATTTCGTTTGGCTTTAAACCTTTCCTCGTTAAAGCAAAGGCACTTAAAGCTTTTTCACTGAAGTGCTCACGAATATTATCCATCGCTTTATTAGAGATAAAGAGCTCCCACTCTTTCCGTTCTCTCTCTTCAAGATCGGGACTGATATCGTCTAATCCGCCCTGCTCTTCATGATTTTTTGCTTTATCTAATTTAGATTCGTAAGATTTTTGCTTGCGTAAAAAATTAATTGCCTGATTACGAGTTACACGAGATAACCAATAACGAAATTTTGTTCCTTCACGATTTTTATCAAAGCTAGGTAAATACTTCCATAACTGAAGCAGCACTTGTTGCTGAACGTCATCCGCATCGGCCTGACTTATATTCATTGATCGTATGATGACATAAATATATTGCTTATAGAGACCTATAAGCTCATCCCATGCGATCGAATCATTGCTTGAGCAAGCGCGATTTAACAAAGTATAACTTGTGGAATAATCATCTTTCATTTTACAAAATAAAGTAACTAGCCTAATTTGAAATGTATTTCCTTATCAATTTCTATTAATTATCTATGGTTAACCGTGAACATAAACGATAACAGTGACGAAAGCTTCTTTAGCCACATTGACGAAAGTTTAAGTGATTTCTTTGATATTGAGCTCGATGACAAAGAACTAGAAGCAGCTTATCCCATTCAAAATGAAATTAAGAAACTCTCTGAGCATTATGAAATTTTGGGTGAAATTGATCAGGGAGGCATGAAAAAGATTTTTCGTGCGAAAGACTTAAAGGCTGAGCGCATTGTTGCCCTCGCACAATTAAAACGTGAAGCAAAACAAGAAACCATTGAACAATTTTTGCGTGAAGCACGATTAACTGCTTCTCTTCAGCACCCCAATATCATTACGATTTATGACATCGGCATTGATGAAAATAATTCACCCTTCTTTACAATGGAACTGCTCGAAGGACAAACTTTAAAAAGCTTTATCGAAAATAAAGCGAGCCAAGAATTTAATATTGATGTATTCCTCAAAATCTGTGATGCCATTGCCTTTGCTCATAGCCACTCAATTTTACATCTTGACCTTAAGCCTGAAAATGTCTATGTCGGGTCATTTGGCCAAGTCACTGTTTGTGACTGGGGCATTGCTCGCATTCTTAAACAAGATGAAGAAGCTGAAGTATCTCCTCAATTTGATCCTGACATACTCAATCACATGACCCTACAGGGTCAAATAAAAGGAACCCCAGGTTTTATGGCTCCTGAGCAAGCCATGAGCAATCAACAAAAGGATCAGAGAACTGATATATATGCCCTCGGTGGTATTCTTTATTTCATGTTTTCAAAAAAAGCGCCCATACAGGGCAAAGAAATCACCACCTTGATCGAAAAAACTAAGCGTGCAGAAATCCAACCCCTCGATAATTATCTTTCATTGCCACGAGCCTTGAAAGCTATTCTAACAAAATGTTTAAGTCCTGAGCCACAAGATAGGTATGCTAGTATTATTGATTTAAAATTAGATATTATCAAATACCAAAAAGGTTTTGCGACTCTCGCCGAAGATGCAGGATTGTTAGTCCACCTCCAACTCCTAATTCGACGACAGTATAAAGCATTAGTCATTATCATGTTCATTCTTGCACTCATTGTACTCATGGGAACTCAATCTCTGCAAAGAATTCGTCAAGAGCGCAATCTTGCCTTAAAGGCCGAACAAGTAGCACAAGCAGAAAGAATAAAAGCCGAAGAAAACCTGACCAACCTAAAAGAAGCTCATTTGCAAAATAAATTACTAACTGAAGATATTTTGGAACTTACTAATGAAATTGCAGATAGTGATGACCTGAGTAGTGCTAAACGAAAAATTGCACTACTAAACGAAGCTCTGAAGAAGGAAAGCAAAGCGAAAAAAAGAAAAATAATCTTACGAAAGAAAGCCCTCTTACATTTCGTTTTACAAGAATTCACTGCGGCGGCGAAAACTTTTTCTCAAATGGACTCACAAAACAACCTATCTAGACTTATTAAAATTTCTGATTGGGCCAAGGAACTAAAACACGATTCACAATCTTTAAGCGATAGTCAATTCGCCGAACTTCTTCTGCATCTTGGTCACAATCAATACGAGCTCATTAAAGCGATGTATTTCAAGCATACTAAATACAGGTCTCATCGTATCAAAGATAGTGAAGGTTCCATTTCACTCGCAAAAATTATGGTATTTTACAATAACAAAATTTGGGAAAAAAATAAATTAAATGGCTACTCGGAATTCTTTGTCGACGGCAGAATTAGCTTAGCAAACCTGCCAATTAGTCGCTTCATTGTTGAACCCTATAAAATCAATATCCTCAGTGAGATTAACTTTGATTATCTCGATATTTCTAACACTTCATTTTTTGAATTTGTTCAAATCAAAGATATCCCTCTGAAAACACTTAATATATCTGCCTGCCGACTTAACGAAATAAACCCTATGCGTATACAAATCCTGCAGAGTACTGGACTTAAAACTATTATCTATCAGGATGCTTATCTAAAGCCTGAGGAGATCCAATTACTTTCAAAGTACTTCATCTTGAAGAAAGTTGATTAATTCTAATTTAAATGGTTATTCAAGATTTTTTAAAGTGATTTCTCATGAAATAATTCAAACAAGTTGTATCATGTGAGAATTAAAATTTTAAGCAGGAAATTATTATGTGTGGTATCATTGCATACGCAGGTGAAAACAATCCTTTAAAGATTCTCGTAAACGGCTTAGAGCGATTAGAATATCGCGGTTATGATTCAGCTGGCGTGAGTGTCCTAAAAGACAATCAGATTTACACGGTAAAAGCAGCTGGTAAAGTTTCCAGTTTAGCTGAGAAAATTGATAGTGATGACCAACTCTCTGACACCAGCCTCTTAAATTGCGGCATTGCTCACACTCGTTGGGCTACACATGGTGGACCTACTGAAAACAATGCTCACCCACACCTTGGACAAAACTCAAGAATTGCTTTAGTTCACAATGGTATTATTGAAAATTACCAAGATTTAAAAAATGAACTACTCGAACAAGGACATACCTTTAAGTCCGAAACAGATACCGAAATCCTTGCACATCTAATTGAAGCACATTACACCGATGATTTAAAAAAAGCTGTCTCAGAAGCTTTAGCTAAGGTTGAAGGCGCCTACGGTATTGCGGTTATCTCCAAAGATGAACCCGACACTATTATCACAGCTCGTTTTGGGAGTCCAATTGTCATTGGCCTCTGTAAAGACGAAGTCATTATCGCCTCCGATATCAACGCCATTGTACACCATACTGATCGCGTTGTTTACCTCAATGATGGCGACTTAGCTATTGTCAATAAAGATGGCATAAGCTTCCATGACTTAAGTTTGAAGTCGGTACAAAGAAATGAAGAAAAGATCACGCATTCTGCGGAAGAAGCTCAAAAAGGTGGCTACTCTACTTTCATGATGAAAGAAATTCATGATCAGCCACGTGCCGTTAGAAACTCGGTTCGCGGTCATTTAGATTTTGATAATGCAACCACTTCTCTTGGTGGCTTGCACATGAATCCCAAAGAACTCGCCTCCATTGACCGCATCCAACTTTTTGCCTGTGGCACTTCGCTTAACGCCGCTCTATTAGGTCAATATTTCTTTGAAGATCTCGCAGGAATTCCTTGCCAAGTTACTCAAGCAGCCGACTTTAGATACCGCAACCCTATTATTGAAAAAAATACCTTAGCAATTGCCTTGAGTCAATCTGGTGAGACTGCTGATACACTAGCGGCAGTCCATGAAGCCAAACGCAAGGGCGCTGACTTAATTGCCATTTGTAATGCTGTTGGTTCTACAATTGCGAGAGAAGCAGGCCGTGGAGTCTATCTGCATGCTGGACCAGAAATCTCAGTAGCTTCCACTAAAGCCTTTACAACACAGGTCTCGGTCTTACTTCAACTCGCCATTTTACTAGGAAGAACTAAACGCTTAGATAGAAGTCAATCTATTGAGATCCTCGAGGCTATTGATAAACTACCTGAGCAAATTGAAGAAGTCTTAAAACTTTCTGATTCGATTCGAGAAATAGCAAAAAAATACACAGATGTTCACAGCATGTTTTTCATTGGTCGTGGCTATCAATACCCTGTTGCTTTAGAGGGCGCTTTAAAGGTTAAAGAGATTTCCTATATTCACGCAGAAGGCTATCATGCAGCGGAACTTAAACATGGCCCACTGGCCTTACTCGATGAAAAAGTCCCTGTTGTTGCGATCTGTACCAACAAAGATTCAGCTCAAAAAATAGTTTCTAATATTCGTGAATGCTCTTCGCGCAGCGCACCTGTTATTGCCGTCGTGAGCGAAGGCATAGAAACACCTGCTGATGATTCAATTGTAATCCCTGCTACTCATCCAACAACAGCACCCATTTTATCTGCTGTTGCATTGCAGCTTTTTTCCTTTCACATTGCCGACCTACGTGGTTGCCCCATTGATCAACCACGGAACTTAGCTAAATCTGTAACCGTAGAGTAAGCTTAAAACTTCTCTATCTCACATCCTTCGGGCATTGCCCGAAGGAATTTACCGCCGTAATTTGTATTACTGACACGGCTATCCATTAAAACGACTATCCCACGGTCTTTAGCAGTCCGTATAAGTCGTCCTATCCCTTGCCTGAGCTTAAGTTCAGCTTCTGGTATAGAGAAATCGAAAAAAGGACGCCCCCCACTTTTCTCTAAGTGCTCACATCGGGCTGCAATTAAGGGGTGATCAGGTACCGAAAAAGGAATACGCATAATAATTACATTGCGCAGCGTCTCTCCAGGAACATCGACTCCCGTCCAGAAGGTATCTGTACCAAAAAGAACTGAATTAGTATCCTCTTTAAAGGCCTCTAATAACAAAGCTGAAGAAGCCGCTTCTCCCTGAACGAAGATATTTAAGCCCATTTCAGTCATAAAAGGACGTATGGCATCTGCCGTTCGTTTCATCTGAGAGAATGAGGTAAATAAAACAAAGGCACCACCATTCGTCATATGAATAAAATAACGGAGCCAGTTTATCGACTCTTTTTCATAATCCTTGTCTTTGGGTGATGGTACACTTTGTGCTGCAAAAACTTTCATTTGATTTTTAAAATCGAATGGGCTATCCAAAATCATATCTAGAGCCTCACTCATCCCTACCCGGCTTCTAAAGTATTTTAATTTTTCACCAACAGCCAAAGTCGCACTCGTTGTAATAACAGGCGTCTTTGATCGAAAGAGTAAATCATTGAGAATGGGTGCTACATCTATTGCAGCGGCGTGCATCGATAAATACTGACTACTTTTTTCGAACCAAAAAACATGCTCTTCTGAATTCGCTCGTAGGAAAAATGATAGGCTATCAGTTAATTTAAGTAAGCGTCTCGAAAGCGACCGCAATTCCGTTTCCTTTTCCACATTCGTTTCTTCTTCATCTGCGTAAACTTCCAAGAGACCACAGAGCTGCGTCAAGCCTTCTGCCAAAGGATTTTCTGGCACAACCGCTTCATGAATCCGATGAGTCTTAATATCATCAGGTAACCAAGCATGGAGACTTTGAAAAAAATCGCGTACTTCATCATGTAGACGGGCGGCTAAAAAACGTCCCCGGTTATCACTAATACCACTGATCGCTCCACGTTTACTACGCTTATTATAGATTCTCCGCAATTGATACAAAAAAGTACCCGCCGATAAACGTATACCTAAATGTACCGCTGCCACATCTTCTACTGTGTGACATTCATCTACAATAATTGCTGAAGGGGATGGCAGAATACCGGCTTGATCATCTCCAGTTTCTGCCTTAATTGCGAGGTCCGAAAAAAAGAGTGCATGATTGACTATTATTATATCAGCTTTAAATAAAGCTCTTCTCGATTTTTGAAAAAAACAGGGCTTAAAGTGCGGGCAGCGCTGATTTAAGCAATTGCCTTCTTCCGCATTAACTGTGCCCCATGCTCCATTATCCACAGCAAAAGGCAATTCCGTTTTACAACCATTCTCACTCGTATCTGCCCAAGATTTGATACGAAAAACTTCAGGTATCATACTTTCATCAGGTAAGAAATCAGGACTTCCTGCTGCGGCGGCATTCATTCTACGCATACAGATATAATTGCCTCGCCCCATACCAATCACGGCATTAAAATCATCTCCCAGCATCATTTGCACTGCGGGAACATCTTTTTTCAATAGCTGTTCCTGGAGGTGCTTGGTATGAGTAGTAATGATAATAGGCTTACTTTGCTCTGTCTGACGATGCCACTTAACTGCCGGTAATAAATACGCAATACTCTTGCCCACTCCCGTGGGAGCCTCTACACATAAATTTAGACCTTCTGACAAAGAGTAATAAACTTTACTTGCCATTGTTTCCTGCTGTGGGCGACGTTCAAAATCACGCCCATCCAAAAAACTAAATCGCTCTGGGAAAATTGACAAATCGATACTCTTCGTTGGTTTAATTAAGGCAACATTAAGCCTATAAAGGCGCTATGCTAGTTTAAGATTTTCTTTTATCGCTTTTAATCTTAAATGAATACAATGAAATTCATCAAAATGGGACTATTTTTTGGGAATTAAAAAAATTAGATTAGGACTTAATATGAGTTTTCAACGATTAAACTTTGAAGAAGGTTTAGACCTCTTCCAAAATGCAGACCTTTTTGACCTCCAAAAAATGGCTGTCGAACAGCGTAATAAAATTAATCCTGTAAGTGAAGTTACTTATGTGATTGACTCAAACCCCAATTACACCAATGCTTGCACTGCAGACTGCCTTTTCTGCGCCTTCTACCGCAAACCAGGTGATGAAGAAGTCTATGTACGCAGTTTAGATGATGTTCGCAATATGATGAAAGACGCCCAAGCACAAGATGCTACTACCGTTTTACTCCAAGGTGGCCTACATCCGGATCTGAAACTAGATTATTACCTCGACATCATAAAAATGACTGTCGCAGAATTTCCTGGTATAATCCCTCACTTTTGGTCAGCTCCTGAAATTGACAATATCGCTGAAGTTGAAAATATCACTGTCCGTGAAGTTCTTCAAAAAATGTATGACGTGGGACAACTCTCTCTTCCTGGTGGCGGAGCAGAAATCCTCTCTCAAAAAGTGCGCAATCGTATTTCACCCAAGAAGCATAAAGTCGATCGCTGGCTCCACATCCATGAAGTTGCCCATGAAATCGGCATGAAGTCCACCGCCACGATGATGTATGGCCACAGAGAAGAACCCGAAGACATTATTATTCATTTACAGGCTATTCGTGACATCCAAGACCGTACAGGCGGTTTCACGGCCTTCGTTCCATGGACATACAAGAAAGATAATACTCTTTTAGGAAAAAAAGTTACCAGGGAGACTACACCCGAAGATTACTACCGTATTCTTGCTATCTCTCGCTTATATTTAGATAACTTTGACCATATCCAAGCTTCTTGGTTCAGCGAAGGAAAAGACACTGGAGTAAAGTCCTTATCCTATGGTGCTGATGACTTTGGCGGAACCTTATTTGAAGAAAATGTCCACGCCGAAACAGGCTTTATCAACAAGACTAGTGCTGAGGGTTTATGCAGTATGATTCGCAAAGCAGGCTTCACTCCTGTCCAGCGAGACACCCTCTACAATAAAGTTTTAACTGTAAAATCTTAATTTTCCTTCAAAAAGCCTCTTGAAGTCTTTTTATCTCGGAGTATTACTAAGGCCTCTTCATTTGCTTGTGATCACAATCACAGTAAACACTCACTTTTTAAGGTCGCGGGGTGGAGCAGTCAGGTAGCTTGTCAGGCTCATAACCTGAAGGTCGTAGGTTCGAATCCTGCCCCCGCAACCATTAATATTTTAAGGTCGCGGGGTGGAGCAGTCAGGTAGCTTGTCAGGCTCATAACCTGAAGGTCGTAGGTTCGAATCCTGCCCCCGCAACCATTTTATATTTTTTAAGGACGCGGGGTGGAGCAGTCAGGTAGCTCGTCAGGCTCATAACCTGAAGGCCGTAGGTTCGAATCCTGCCCCCGCAACCATTTACCCCCTTTGGTACAATATGAACCCCAGAATTAAGCTATTACAAAGTTTTGCTGAACCCTGTTCTCGGATATGCAAAGACTACTTTTTGAAAGAGGCGAAAACCTGGAGAAAGCAAGATAAATCTTTCGTTTCTGAAGCAGATATAAAAGTAAATGATTATATCATCTCAAGTATTCAAGAAGATTTTGCGGAAGACGCAATCTTAAGCGAAGAAAGCCCCGAAGACCCTCGCCGTAAACATAGTGAATACACCTGGGTCATCGATCCCATTGACGGCACCAGCGAGTTCCTCGCAGGCAGCCCAGAATTTTGCATCATGATTTGCATCCTTCGCAACAACAAGCCCTTCTACGCCAGTATCAGCATACCACAAGAAAATAAATCTTATGAAGGTGGACCCAGTTTCCCCGCTAAAGAAAAAGATCTCTTATCAAGGAAATATACGAATCTTGAGAAAAACCTACTAGATAATAATGTATTAATTATGTCGAAATCTAGGGCCACGCAACAACTCAAAGACTTTGCCAAGCAAGAAAACATCGAATCTTTTTCCTGTGGCTCTGCCGGAGTCAAAGCTTGTCGCATACTGCAGCATAAGGCCAATAACTATATCCACATGAGTAAAATAGCTGAGTGGGACACGGCCGCACCAGACTGTATTTTACAATCTTGGGGACAAGGCTTCATCGACATAGATGGCAATGCTCTCATTTATAACAAAGAAAAGTTCTATCACAAACACTTTTTTTATATGCCATCGGAGAAACTTTTCTTGAAGGCTCAAAAGTTTTTTCAAAAAAATTAGAGTCTATACTTGTCCCTTGCTCTTTTATTTTAAATAAAAGAACATTACTTATTAGTATGATACCTCTATACCTTAGTTTGCTCGCTATGAGCCCCGATTCTATGCAAGGCTACCTTGCTGCCAAAGAACTAAGACTTGAATTACCCTCCTCGTTTTACTCTCAGATATCTAATCAAGATATATGGCTCGATAACCTGTATAGTATTTCACTGGTGAAAGAAAAAACGTATCATGAACGCTCTAGCATTGAAAATAACATCTATAACACTTATCTAGATGACTATTACTCTGACGAAGACATACAGACACTCCACCACATGACGGGTAAAGCACCTTACACACTAACGCTCCATACTCGTTTTTGGGCGGGTGACAGCTCTGGTTATGCACAAGGTTTTTCTTACTCGGAAAAAGCTGACCATAACCTTACTTGGGGAATGGGAGTTGAAAGAGCAGAAATAAAGAGTGATAAAAGATATAACTGGAATAATAATTCATACTACAATGTGGATTCTTGGCTAAACTGGCAACCATCGCCAGAATTAAATATCTTTCTAGGCGTAAATGCTTACGTTCCTGAATAATCTACTTTTAAGCCTTCGGTCTTCTCAATTAAAGGACGCGTTTTCCAACGTTTATGCATCCATATCCAATACGCAGGATGATCATACAGAGCTTGACTTAAATAATCTGTAACTTTCTGAGTATTAATTTGTACCGACTTTTCATCAGCCTCTTCTTTAGCAAAAGTCATTGAATCATGGAAGTGCACTGTCTGTGTTAACTTATCTTCATTTCTATAGGCTGTTGTAGGAATAACCACTGCCCCTGTTTTTGCTGCCACGAAAAGTGGAGATGCATAGGTAGAGCAACTTTCTCCCATGAAATCGACAAAGCAGCCTTCTGTTCTTTTTGAATTCTGATCCATAACCATGCAGACTGTTTCTCCTCGCTTCAATGCTCGAAATATTGACAGTAAAACTTTTCCATCTTTTTCCCAGCAATTAATTTTATGAGGTTCTCTAAAAGTTGAGGAAAAATACCCTTTCTCCAAACCTTTGACATCTTTAATCACGACGTTAACTTTATTGCCAAGCTCGGCGATCTTAAGAATACATTTCTCCCAATTAGCATAATGACCCGTCATGATAAGAACTCCTTTGCCTTTTTTAAGAGCCTCTAGATATACCTCATCATTAACACTACTTACCTTTTCCATTAACTGCTCAGAGCTTTTCACTGGTTGCTGGAGCAGTTCCACAGCAGTGAGTCCAAAATGGAAATAAATCTCTTTTAGTAAAGAGGCCTCCCATTTATTTTGACCGTAAACTAAATCTAAGTTATACTGAACTATTTTTCGACGAAAGCGAAAAACATATAAAAGCAGGAAGGCAACACCTTTCGCCACACCATAAATCACAAAGTCGGGAAATAAGGAGAAAATATAATAAATTATTCTTAAAAAAAACTTCATCTATGCTCTTGCCAATTGTACTTCCAATATATTAATATAAGATGGTCTTAAGTTTTCGTGGAGAACCTAAGAACAATAAGGGAGAATACTATAATAATGGAATCGTACAACTGTTTTTCATGCGGATTTAGCAATCCTATCGCTCACACCCACTGTGCCAAATGTAAAAAATCTGCTGCTGCAGCCGCTTTTATTTCTAATGGAACAGGATCCTTCCCAGAAGGTTTCATATGGCCTCTTTTCCCTAGAGCCCTCGTACTTGGCGCCGCTCCAGCAGACGATATCCTTATTCCTACAAATAAAATACATGACCAACATTGTCGCTTCGATTATGTAAAAGGCGTGTTTTATATCACTCTCCCAAAGAATAGTCCTACTGCATTTATTGGTGGCCAATCTATCCGTCCTAATATGAAGCAAGCTTTAAATAATGGCTCCACTCTAAAAATAGGTGACGAAGAACTCACTATCACCTATTTTAATGGAACTGAAACATTTTCAGAAGTACAAAATTTTCAATTAAAGCAATTAGCAGAAAAATCTGTCAATCCAACCGTTTGTCGTCTTCTTCATATTATTGCTTTCAAACGCGAAGTCATTAATTTGACCAATTCTACAGATATATATTCATTTGCGGTCGATACTATCCTGCGCATCACAGATCTTGATAGAGCCTACGCCTTTCAAGTTATTACTGAAGGGGATGAACTTAAAGTAAAAGAAGTCATCGCTAAAGATTCCGACCTATCCATCATTGAAGAGGAAGAATTTAGCATATCACGCTCGATCATGACGCAGGTTTTAGAAAACCAAGGTGCTGTTTTTATTCAGGATGCTGACAAGGAAGTTACTTCCACTGTTTCTATGGCGAACTTCAATATCAAAACAGTCATCTGTCTCCCTTTAACCGTAAAGAATGAACAAGGTGAGCGAGAGCTTATCGGTATTATCTATGCGGACAAAACTTTAAGTACCACTCCCCTACCTTCTGGTATATCCGCTTCTCTGCAGTCTTTGCGTAAAATCACTTCACACCACTTAGTGAGAACTATGCAAAATGACGAGGCAAACTCAGATTTAAATAGTTTCAAGCATTACTTTACTAACCTAAAGGATGAGATGGATAAGATTCGAAATTACCTAGATGATACTTCTCAGCATATTGTTGTTGGTACAAGTACTGATACCAGTGTTTTCCAAGAACGCATAACAGAATGCAACGAAGCTTTAAAAATGCTTGCTGAGAATGTAAAACAGAACTTCTAAGGATTGAGATAAAAGAATAAAACTTTTGTCTTTGCTAAGATAATATATTTATCACTATAAAGATTTAGATCTTCCAACTGCGCTAAAACTTCCTTTAAGGTCAGTTGCATATCTAATTCCAATTCTCTCGCACTAAACTCTTTTACACTACCTGTCAATGCTTCCACATAGTCTTTCGCCTCTTGAGAATTCAAGGCCCTTAGATATTGCAGTCGCTTCTCCAAGCTTTGTTTTTGTAGAAGCCAAAGTTCTTTGTTTAAGTTGTAATCAAAAATAAATTCCTCAGCATACTGCCCTTTTATTTTTGATGGTGGAAAGAAAAGCTTAGCATCATTTAGATTTTCTAATTCTATAAAATAAATCCCATGTGCTTTTGAAAAGACACCTTTTTTTATGTTCACTTGCGCGACACAGTGAAAAGTCAGTAGAAATAAAACTACATATAAATACCTCATTGGATTAACTCGCACTCACTTAAAACCAGCATATCCAAACCGCGAATCCCCATAGACCAACCTTTAATTTTTACATGCTTACCATGGAGACCTAGATCTTCACTTTCACCCTTAAAATAACATTCAACAAAACCATCGAGTCGTAGCGTATGCCAATTTTCATCTGTACTAATGGCACTTACCGTACCTGAGATTTCTATGTACGAATCAGCATATTTATTAAAGAAGCTCAGTAGATCCATTTGCTTACGATCTTGTAAAACATCCTGAGTTTTCAGAACTTCTATTTCCTTATTTCCTTGTTCACCCCTATAAACTTTAGGTATCCAAATATTTTCATTTAAAGGTAATATTTTCTTTGCAATAACTTTTATGCCTTTACTGATTCCGAAACTGGCTGCCTTTGATGAAGGAACACAAGATTCAATATCTCTCAATAAAAAATCTTTCTTTTCATCCTCATTAATAAAAAAAATGATATTACTTTTATTTGTTTTTTTCAGCATTCCATAGAACTCTTCTCCTGACTTAAGCTTCAAATAATGGCTTATCGTAAAAAATTTACTTTCTACAACTAAGTCTTGACCTTGACTCAAAGTAAGTTCATGATTTTCTACAAGATCACTGCCCTTCACGCTGATGGATACAAAGTAACTAGATGGCAATAACTTATCTAATTTTATAAAATGGTTCGATGAATCAATAAACTTACCATTCACATTCACTTCACACTCAAGTTCAGGTAAATTAACCCGTAGTGAGCAATACCTCGGATCAAAAATAAATTCCTCATCTAATTCATCCATCTTTAAACTAATTACCGAATACGATGGCAAACTTAAATTTAAGACTTTATCTACAAGTAATTCTTTTCTAATAAAAGAGGGACTGATACCAAAGACATCGTCCTTAAATGACAATTTTGCACCTTCTGGTTTTGTCTGAAAATCAAGATAGGCATCATCTCTCTCAAGCTCAATTTTTATATTCTGAGTAGACGACAAGTTAATAAAGATATCTTTTCTATGATATGCCTTTTTGTAACAAGTCACATTATAGAACCCTGGACTTAAGCCTTTTACCTCAAGCGGTACCTTGCCCTTATACTCACCATTTAATTCGATCCTTACACCAGGAATTTCACTCTCAAAATTAAGACTATACAGCTGTTTTTTAAGTTCTTTTGGTCCTATTTTATCCACAAATGCAACATTACCCTTCAATTCTTCACTAGGATCTATAAGTATTAAAACTGGATCGATATCCTCTGCAGGTATAATAGCAAAGATAGCTACACAGAAAAAGATCAACGCTAGTATTATAAAAATGCTTTCTTTTCGTTTTTTTTCAGGATCATTATTCGCGGAATATTCCGTATCCATTAATTCATTCACATCATTTGGAGTAGACTCACCATCGGTCAAGTCATTTGGAGTAGGCTCACCATCGACTAAGTCATCAGCAGGATTAGGATCTAAAACTTTAGGCTCCTCTAAACTCTTAGGCAGCTCTAGAGACTCCACTAAGCAAAAACTTTCTTTGCCAATACTTATCTTATCACCGATCTGAACTTTACTTGCTTGAAATATTTTTTGTCCATTTAAAAAAACTCCATTATGACTCCCCAAATCCTCCAAGAAAATCACGTCATCATGCAGACTCAACTCCATATGACGCCCACTAATTTTAGCATCATTAATAACCAAGGTACAAGTATGACTACGCCCTATGGTAATTGAATTTTGTTCAAAATTCAGCTTTTTACCAAGCAAAGAACCTGCAGTAAAAAGAATCCTCATCTAATACACTCGTATTTCTGGAGAGTTAAAAATTGCCCAAGTCATTTCAAAAAAACCAGACTCAGGGTAATTAACTTTGGCATCTACTTTATTTTTAAAAAACAGGCGCTCTCGCTCTGTTGGCAACCTGGTATAATACGTAATAAAGAATTCATTTATAAATAAATTAAAATCTTTTTTCTTCGCTTGCTCGTACCAAAAATTCGCCTTCCCATCTATAAAATCGAGTGCATCACTATTGCTAGCTAAAAATAAAGCTTGCGATAAACTCCCCCTATAAAAAGCTTCTGAATCTGACAAAGAACTTGGAAAGAGTTGATCAATATATTTCTCTTTATTTTTCTCTAAGCTATAAAGTGATTGCCAATTTTCATTTTTCGTAAACTTTTTGAATTCATCGTTCATTAAGATGTTTAGGATTTGCTCTCCTGATAAATGCCGTATTTTCCTACTGGTAAAATAGATAAAACCCTCTTCATCTGACTTCTCCGACGAGGGCAGTTTATAAATATCTGATAATAAGAATCGGCGTACTAATACATACAAATCGAACTTATTATCCTCAAACTTTTTAGCAAATATATCAAGTCGTTTTGCATTCTCATGACTCGCACCATAAACATCATTTGCGGGCATCACTATTCCACGCCCTATCAACCAATGCGACACCCAATTAGAAGTGGACCTTGAGAAATACTTAGGTTTTTTATATGCCATCCACTCAGCTAAGTAATCTCTAGGACTCTTAGTTATATGCAGAGGACGATTTTGACCAAATAGTAAGCGTGGTCTTGCTGTATATTTCTTTTCTTCTACTATGTATTCTAGTTTTAAATGCGTGAGTCTTCTCTCTTTTTCAAAGATATATAATTGCGGTGCTACGAGAGATTTTTCTTGACTCATCTCATCCATTTTAAACTCCATGGATAATTTTTGACCACGACTATCTTCATATGAAATTTCATCATATATATTTTCGCCCTTCTCCTCCATAGAAATCCAATCTAATACATCTTTATATTCATCTCCTAATGCCTGCTGTGCCTTATAGCTCTTCCCTACTCGTTTCTTAAGATCTTTTAGTTCTTTATCAGTTTTTACATAACGCTTATCCATTCCTTCAAAAAAAGTGGCCATGGACCAAAAATTCTTATGAGTTAGTTCTGGATAATATTTATGATCGTGACATTCAGCACAAGCAAGGGTTATGCCCCAAATATTTTCCGTAAAGCGCCCTGCCATCATTTTTGAATCTTCTTTACCCGTAAAGAAAAGCACCATCTGGTTTCTAGCTGAAATTCCATCCGCACTTAACATATCGCGAATAAATTGGCGAAAGTCCAAATCAGGCTTCACATAAGTTTCTTTTATGTGCTTTTCCAAGCTTCGATAAACTAATGGGTGCTGCTCCCTCTCTTTTCTTTTGGGTGCGTAGTGATCTACAATTTTTGTCGCCAAATTACTTCTGAATTCATCTGTTTTTAAAAGCTTGTCGACTAAACGCTCATACTGCCCCTTTCCAATCATATCCTTGGCAGAGTAATACTCACCTAATTCAGGCAAACGATTCTGTGTATCCAAATATAAGCGTCTCACTAAACGATCTGAGCTTTCTACTTCTGCTTTTAGACACAAAGTAGTTAACAGCACTAATGTGCAAAATAGCTTCATGACAAAAGCTCTGCAATTCCTGATTTGGAGGGACATAGATCTAAAGGCCTTCCACTTTTATGCATATAGGGATCATTTGGGTTAAAACCAAGATACCTAAAAATTGAGTAACTTAATTCTCCCATACTAACAGCTCCTGCTAAACTCATTCCATCCTTAGAACTACGGCCTATATGTTGACCCGATAAGCCTCCTCCTATTAATAAAACGGGCGTATTCATTGGATAGTGATCTCTGCCCCCATTTTCATTAATTCGCGGTGTACGACCAAAATCCCCCGCCACCATAATTAAAGTTGAGTCTAATAAGTCCATCACTTCTAATTCTTTGATCAATTGACACATACCCTGATTCATGGGCTCACACAGATTTTGACATCTCTGAGTATTATTTTGGTGGGTATCCCAACCGCCATATGAAATCTCTACTGAAGGCACGCCTGCTTGTATTAAACGACGGGCCTGTAAAAAACTTTTACCTATTCCCTTCCCGTACATCTCCAAACTTTTAGGACTTTCATTATCTAAATCAAAAACTTTATTTGAAATGCCTAAATTTAACTGTGTAGCTTTGCGCCCATAGCGTAATTCTTCTTGTATCTGTTCAATTTGCTGACTTGCAGAATGCTTCATATACTCATCTCTCAAAGATTCAGATCTAAGTAAACGCTCTCTCCAGTCGGCATCCACCTTAAGCTTATTCTGTCCTGGCTTAATACTATAGGGACTATAATCATTATCTAAAAAACCCGCTGACAAGGCTCCTCCTAAAGAAACTACCTTTGGTAAATCAGATTCTTTATCGGCAGCTAAGGCCCAGGCGGCTGTCGAGCAAATACCTGGCTGAATTTGTGCGGGATTGGGCAAAAAACCTCCTGTCCCTACATAATACCTTCCTAATTCATGTGCCCCTACTCGAGAACTGGTATGCACCAAAGCCATATGTTGAGAAAAGTCTGCTAAACCCGCAAAATGATCCGCGAAATAAAGGTCTTTAATTTGTGTTTTAGCCCCTTTCAAGCCTCCACCATTGACATGATTCGGCTTGGCATCAAAAGTATCCATTTGCGAGGGGCCACCACGTAAATTAATATAAATAAAATGACGAACTTTAGGACGTTTCTTTATAGCTGCATTGCCCCTATTAGGAAATAACAAGCTAGATAGCGCTAAGCTACCACCTCGTAAGAAGTTTCGTCGATTTGTATACATGAGTACATCAGCCTTAAGTTAATAATTTGTTTCCAATTATTAAAACGACAAAAGCTATGAATTATTGTGACTAGATCAGAAGTATTCTGAATCCCGGAGTAACTTTAGAAGAACTAGGTAGAGATTTTGTTAACTGAACTCTATAACTTTTCACCAGTATACCTAAAGCTCTTTCGAAAAATCATACGTTAATGAAGGCTAGGTATCAAGATAATTGACAAAAATGTAACTTACTCATTCAGGGGTCTATTAAACTTCTTGCTCTTCCTTGGCCTCAGCTGCTAAAGCTTCAGCATGTAGCATTGTTATATCGTTGTATAGCTCATCATAGGTCTGGTAACGATCTTCCATTTCATGCGCAATCAAGTTATCTATTAGAATACATAAGCTTTCAGGAAGGTAATCATTGAGTTCCTGAATGGGATAACGATAAGGGTGCATATGCCCTTCTACGATCTCTTCATTCGGACCATCAAAATAGTTCTGTCCATTTACGACATAATAAAAAACCATTCCTAATGCATACATATCTGAGCGTTCATCTTCAGCTATCCCCTTAATGCGTTCAGGTGGAATATAAGATGGTGATCCAATCAGATTATCATCATCGATCTCTTGCTGCTCTTTATGAATAGCAAGGCCGAAATCTACTAAAGTAAGGTTTGCACCACGTACAATGACGTTCTGAGGCTTTAAATCTCGATAAATAAATCCCATATTTGCCATATATCGTAAAGCGTCCACTAACTGCATCATCCACGAATAAAGTTCAACTTCGGAAAATTCAAAACCTTTAGCTATTTGTTCCAAAGTATAGCCAGGTACATAGTCCATTAATAAAAATGCACTTCCACTTTTATAGCCAAAGCGATAGGCTTTAGCAATATGTGGATGCTCGAAACTCATTACAACGTCACCTTCATAAAGTAAACTTTGAAAGCGAAAGTCACATTCATCTGTATATTCAGAAAGTTTTATAGCATATAACTTAGAGTCTTCATACTTCTGGGCCATATACACACGACCCATCCCGCCTTCACCTGTAACAGAATATAACCAAAATTCAGTGATTCGCATTGGCATGAAAACATTCTCGCCGCAGTTCTGGCATTCATATTCTTGCAAAGGTTCGTAACCTTCCATGTCACACCATTCATGACATTTCATGCACTTGGCTAAGCCATCTTCAAAGCGTTTAAGCTCATTATCTGATAGGGCTGTAGTTCTGTAACCTTCCATAAATCACTTCTTTCTTAGTTTATTGAATTTGGGAGCCATTAATCTAAAGGCATATAATTTTATTTCTATAGTCACTCTCACCAAGAGCTAAGTCTAAATAAGATTTTATTCTGCATTTTAATAAAAAATTCCGACTTTTATCCAAAAACCCTACAGTAATTCACTTTTATCAGGGCTCCTAAATTAAGATAACTCAAATAAAATACAGCAATGTATATATATGATTGCTCTTTTTTAATCAATAATTCAAATAGTTTACCCTTTTAGGGCTAGTACTTTTATTGTGATTTTAATTTTGGCGCACTAAATTGATTACATATCTAAACATGAAACCCCAGGTACCGACGTGAAACTCCAAACATCCTTAGTCCTTATTTTACTTTTATCCTTTTGCAGCTGTGATTCCGAACAAGTTCAAAAATTAAAAGATAAAGTCAAGCAGACCACTGGATCTGCTACTTCTGAAGCAGTTAATGAAACGACTGAAAAAAACTTATTCAATCAAGACGAAGCCATAAAGTATATTTCATCTCAAATGCCCGTCATTGTAAGCCCGGGTAAATTTGAATTCACTTCTGAAGAACTTGAGAATGAAAAATATGGTAAATATCTTCAGATCCAATACCTCACAGAAGTGAGTTATAATGATGATTACTACAACGTCGATAAATCAGTTTCATTCACCCAAATCCTTAAAGAAAAAAATTGGACAAATGAATTTGCTCAATTGAAAAAAAGTCCATATACTTTCTACAAAAAAGTAGCGGTGAAAGATGAAACTACCGCTATCCAAGGATCTCTAATCTACAGAAAAAGTGGCGAAAAAATGGTTTTCAAAGACCACAAGCTTGAACGAGGACACATCATCCAAGGTAAACTTAAAGAAAAATTTACTAAGTCCTACCTCTTAGTAGGCTCGCAAGAAGCTGACATTGCCATCGACACATTCATGCAAAACTTTCTCATTGCTAAAAAACAAAAAACCAATGTTCTAGCGGCAGTAAAACCAAACAAAGTATTCAAAGGAACACTCACCCTGACTCCTGAGCTCAAAAAGAACATCACTCTTACCATGGGCAAGCAGCATGAACTCTTAAAATCATCTGAAGCTTTAATTACCTTTGACGAAAACCCAAACTTAAAAATAGTACTTAAAGGTACTTATCTAACCGAAATTCGCCCGGCGAATAGAAGCAATCTCAATTACAAAGTCGATTCAGTAGAACTCTATAGCTCACCCACAGATCCATTCTTTCAAAAGATCCGTCCTTACATACAAAGAGAATACTTTACTATATTTTTAGCTGCAAGCGGAAATTTATCCGGCATGTCTAAAAATTTAAAAATAGACATCAGACCTTTTAATAACGTCATCAAAAAATAACTGTCAAAATCATTAAGTGCGATAGCTTATATACTTAAGCTATCGCTAGTGAACTAAAAACTCATTGCATCCAAAGATTTTCCATAAAAAAATCAGCATTTAAGAAACAACTGTAAGATGACACATAAGGTCTACGTAAACTCTTCAAACGGAGACTTTGATTTATGAAACTCATTCTAACTTTACTGCTTTTTACTACATATATACATTCTGCGCCTCATCCCGATGAAGCTGTGGCTAAAATAAATAGTTTGATTAGCTCTCAATTAGAAGGTAGCTTAAATAAAAAATCTAGTGATTCCACTTTTGTACGAAGGATCTACCTCGACATAATTGGACGTATTCCTTCTATTGAAGAAAGTTCAGCTTTCATTGCAGATAAAAATACCAATAAGCGCTCATCCCTCATCAAGAATTTACTGATGTCAGAAGCTTACGTATCTAACAACTTCAACTTCTGGGCCGATATACTGCGCATCACCAAGGATGGCGGAGGCAATTTGACGGTCATGACCGCCGCTTATAGTGAATGGATCAAAAAAGCCCTGCGTCAAAATATGCGCTATGACGATATGGTTTATCAATTATTATCAAGTGATGGCCCTGTATGGGAAAATGGTGCAGCCTCATACTATTTACGTGACTCAGGAATGCCCCTAGATAATACTGCCAATACCATTCGAGTTTTTCTCGGCACACGAATTGAATGTGCCCAATGCCATGATCACCCTTTTGATGACTGGACACAAATGGACTTTTATCAGACTGCCGCTTTCACATATGGCTATAAAGGTGGCGCTTTTCCAAATCAAAAATCATCAAATTTGACCAGCCTAAAAAAACATATCAGTCAAATGAATAAAAAGAAGTTCACACAAGCCACTGGCAATAAATTCATACGCTCCGTCACTAATGAACAACAGTTAGATAAATTCTTAAAAAACCCAAGAAGCGAGAAAGAAATAAAACGCAGTGGCCTCTCTAAAGAGCAATATATTAAACTCGCTCGCAAAGGTATGGAAGCCGTAAAAGACACGCGCATCATACAGAGCTCAAGTAAAGATACCATAGACTCCTTATTTGGAAAAATGCGTAATACTTCACTACAGTTTAATGAAAAAACCTTACAACTCCCCCACGATTATAAATATGATGATGCCAAACCCAAAGATGCGGTTCAACCCTCCTCTATGTTTGGCAATAAAATCACTATCAAAGAAGGTGAAACCAGAAGAGAAGCTTTTGCTAAATGGTTAACTTCACCAGAAAATCCGACTTTCACCAGAGTCATTGCCAACCGTATGTGGGAAAAAGCTTTTGGCGTTGCGGTTTTTTCTCCCGTCGACGAAATAAATGATTTTACCAATATACGAAATAAAGAAATGGTCGATTATCTCGAAAAATTAATGCTTGATTTAGATTATAACCTCAAAGCTTTCCAGTATATCATCTACAATACCGATGCTTACCAAGCTCAGGTAAGTCCCGTTCAAATTAACACCAAAGACCCCTACGACTTCAAAGGCCCTGTTTTACGCCGAATGAGTGCTGAACAACTTTGGGATTCACTCGTGACTCTCTCAATTGAAAACCCAGACCTTTACAAATATAGCTCAAAAACTGATGAAGCTTTAGTGAAAAGTATCCGCAATAAGTTTGATCATATATCGAATATGGATACAGATCTTTTTGTTTCAAAAATCATGTCGATTGCTGAGTATACAGCTAAGCAACAACCCGAAATAAACCGTCTAAGGAAGCTAGCTCTTCAAGCGCGTAAAGATCAAGATATCACCACCATGAAAAAGTACAGTAAAGAACTTAAAGAAATCACCAACAGCATTTCCTTGAAAACTCAAAAAACCTTAAGCGTGACCAGTAGTGGGGCCATGGATATGAATATGATGCAGAGCATGAATTACAAAGCTAAAAAAGTCGCTAACCAAATACAAATCACCTCCGCTAAAACAGATCCCAACATGAGTAAATCTCAGCAAAAAGAAGAAAAAAAACAGTTCTCCACATTTAAAAAAATGGTCAGTAATTTTTATCGTGCCTCTGAATTATCCTCCCCTTCACCTCGTGGACACTTCCTACGTGATTTTGGTCAATCTGACCGCCTGAGTATTCAGAATGCCAACTCTTCTCCATCTATTACACAGGCTCTCAATTTAATGAATGGAAAAATGTTTAAAATCCTCAGCAACCCCCACTCACTACTAGGCCAAAAATTACACGCTAGTAAAAGTTCCCCGGAAAGCTTCGAAATTATTTACCAAGCCTTCTATAGCCGTAAACCCACAAGTGATGAATGGGCAGTTCTAGCTCAAGAAAGTAAAACTAGTAAGAGTAAAGCGACCAGTAATATTCTATGGGCACTCTTAAACTCTAAACAATTCACTTTCATTCAATAAGGAGTCAAATATGAATAGACGTAAATTTATTAAAACTACTGGGGCAAGTATCCTAGGCTTTAACCTTTCTAACAACTCCTTCGCCTCTTCTCTCGACTTTAAACAAACTCCTGGTGCGGCAAAACATCTCATTTATCTCTACATGGGTGGTGGCATGTCGCACATGGATACTTTTGACCATAAAGGTAATCACAAAAACCAAGGCCCTGTAAAAGCCATTAAAACTCGCGCAAAAGGCGTGGAACTTTCTGAGTTCCTCCCTCTCCTCGCCGAACACACTGATAAACTTGCCATTGTAAATTCCATGACCTCAACTGCTGGTGCACACCAACAGGGCAATTATATGATGCATACTAGTTATGAAATGCGTTCAACTATTCAGCATCCGGGCATAGGTGCTTGGTTTCAAAAATTTCATGGTAAAGTAAACAAAAGCTTACCAGGCTCCATATTTGTTGGTGGCAATAGCCGGACTTTTGGGAATCGCGGCTTCTTTGAACCTGAGTATGCTCCACTTTCTATCAGCAACCCAAATGAAGGTTTAAAGAATTCCAAAAACCCCTACTTCCAAGATCAAGAATTTCACCGCTTAAGTCAGTTAAGCGATAAGCTTGATAGTAAGTTCCTCGAAAAATATAATCTCGACACCACGAAATCTGCTAGCTCAACTTACGTCGAAGCCAAAGAACTTATGAATAGTCCCGATTTAAAGGCTTTTGATCTTTCTGACGTCAGCGATAACAAGATGGAACTTTATGGAAAAAATAATTTTGGCCAAGGGTGCCTTTTAGCAAAAAGATTAGTAGATAAAGGCGTTCGTACCGTAGAAGTTTCTCTCGGTGGCTGGGACACTCACAATAACAACTTTGAACGAGTCGCAGTACAAACTCAAAGTCTAGACCAAGCTATGAGTGCACTACTAAGCGACTTAGCTGAAAGTGGCCAACTAAAAGACACTTTAGTCGTATTAGCGACAGAGTTTGGTCGTACTCCTATCATTAATGTTAATGATGGTCGAGATCACTACCCAAAAGCTTTTTCATGTGTCTTAGCTGGTGGACCTGTACGTGGTGGTCAAAAATACGGCATGACTACGCCTGATGGCACAAGTGTAGCGAAAGATCCTGTGAAGATTCCTGACTTCAATGCGACCATCGCAAAAGCTCTTGGCATGCCTTGGCAACAAAAAGTATTCAGCCCTTCTAAGCGCCCCTTCCAGGTCGCTCATCGCGGTAAACCCATTGATTCCCTACTCACTATATAAACCTTAGATTAATAAGCAGCCAAAAAAATCAAGTTAAATTATTGCATTGACCGTATCGCTTTTGCATTTTTTCCATAAAAACGCATGAGGTATTTATTCAGTTGGTTGGATGAAGAAAATCCAAGTTTAAAAGCGGCTTCAGTGATGCGAATAGATGAATCAGATTGTAATAACTCCATAGCTTTTTCGGCTCTGATGCGAGCTATGAATTCAAGTGGTGTTTGTTTTAACTCATCTTTAAAATGGTACTCTAACCAACGTCTAGATCGCCCTATATGACCTGCCGCCGCTTCAACGTTAATTTGTTGTAAAGCATTGAGACGAATGTATTCAACAACTTCTGCTATTTCAGGGTTATACAGCGTAATAATAGCTGTGGAATCTCTTTCAAAGACCTCTCCACATGGAACTATAATATCTGTTGTTTCTTGGTCTTCACCCTTTATTAGACCATCTAATTGCTGCGCAACGATCAAACCTAAATGACGACTATTTCTTTGAATACTACTTAAAGGCGGACTACTCAGTTCACACTGAACGGCATCATCATTAATCCCCATAATGGACAAATCCTCAGGAACCTGAATAGCTAATTGAATACAAGCTTGTTGAACTTCTACCGCGCGAGGGTCATGCGCTGCTAGTAAAGCTGTTTTCTTTGCTAAGGAAGAGAGAAATTTATGCAGTTTTTCATTTTCTTTAAACCATTCTAAATTCATTCCTGATGGAGCTTCATAAGTCTTTAAAACATAACCATATTTAGAAAGTGTCTCTTCAAAGCCTCTTTGCGTTTCTTTTGAATACCAAACATTTTGAATACCATAATAAGCAAACTCTTTATGTCCCTTCTTTAAAAAATATTCCGCCGCATTCTTTCCCATGCCATAATAATCCGCTCTTACTCGTGGCACAGGACTGTCGCTTAATACTCCAGAAATATTTATACAGGAAATTCCCAGTTTTAAAATATGCTCAGCTTCTTCTTCGCTATTGATCTGAGCTATGATCCCATCGCCTTTCCAGTTCTTTAGATCGCGAATCTCTAAACGGTGCCTTTCTGGATTGGTTAGAAATTGCCAGTTATAACTGGCTACAAAACTCCGAACCCCAAAAGCAACTTGAGCCAAATGATCCACTCCAAGAGGAAACGCCAAGGCAATATTTTTAATTTGCGACATCAGTAATCCTTTTTTACTTAGTCTAAATAATGCGTAATTACTTTAAAATACAACTAAATTGCGCATTTTTAACTTTTTTTTCGTATAATGATCCGTGTATTCAATTATTTTATCATCCATAGTTAATCAATCTTAATTCAATGGAAGAAAAAATGAAAAAACTATCACTGAGCATGCTACTCTTGCTTTCAATCGGTACTTTTGCAGATATCAAAAAGGGCCAACAAGTATTCACACAATTTTGCGCCAACTGCCATGGAGATAAAGGTCAAGGACTCGTTGGACCAAACTTAACTGACAAAGAGATTCTTCACGGCAGCTCAAAAGCAGAAATCGAAAAAGTCATCAAAGAAGGCGTACTTGCTAAAGCTATGCCTGCCTGGGCCACTATCCTTAATGATCAGCAGATTTCTGACGCAGCAGATTATGTAAAATCCATCATGGGCAAAAACCTGAAGAATGGCTTTGTTGCCGTAAAAACAACCGTGAGCTCCTATCCAAAGGGCACTCTGGAGAAACCTTACCTCATTCGCACTTACATGCCCGTAAACGGCCTAAGTGATGATATTTTCCCTAACCATGGTAAAGGCGGAGATGTTAATAAATATAGTCCTCGTAGTGGTAAAGAAGATCCCAAAAAAGTACAAAAACCTATTCCTGGCCTCCCTTCCACAATTACAGTCAACTTTGGCCCAAAACTTTCCTACACCTTCGATACTTTGGAGTGTCGCTTGCTCTACACTTGGTCAGGTGATTTTCTTGATATGACTAACTACTGGGGTAAAGGTACTGGTGGTAATCGTAGTCGTAAAAGTTATATCCCTAATATAATGGGGGACATTAACTTTAAAACTAGTGGAGCACACCTTTTTCCGGGTAAAGTTCAATTTAAGGGCTACCGCAAAGAAAATGGGATACCTATCATGCTCTATAAGGCTGGAGGTCTAAATATCAGTCTTAAAATCACACCTGGTAAAAACCTAGGTGAAGCCATTTGCGAATATCGCACAGATTCCAAAGACGCCATTAAGCTTAATCTACCAAAAGGTATGACTTCAAAATCTGGACAAAGTTTAAGCCCCTCCGAGGCCAAAGCTTTCAGTCTTATTATTAAAGGAGCTAAATAATGAAAAAATTCTTACTCTCTGTCTTTGCTCTTTCCACTAGCCTTCTGGCTGAAAGCTACAAAGTCGACAACATAACAACTCCATTGGAAATAGCTCCGGAGATCGGTGGCCTAGCCTTCAATCCATCAGGTGAACTCGTCGTCGTCACTCGTCGCTCAGGTATTCAGATTGCGAAAACCGCAAAAGATCCCAATGGCTTCCAATGGCGCAGTTTTTCAGATGATTCACTCCACAATCCCTGTGGCGTTCAAGTCATTTCAGATTCAGAAATGTTTGTTTCTCAAATGGCCGAACTCACAAAAGTTTCCGATACCGACAAAGATGGCATTGCCGACTCCTACGAAACAATTTCCAATGAATTTGGTCTCAGTGGCAACTATCACGAGACGAACTACATCCTTCCTGATGGTAAAGATGGCTGGTATATTGCTGTTGGAACAGCCTCACACAATGGACCTACTTTCTACCACACTCAGGGTGAGTATAAACACAATGGCCGACGTGGACGCAATTTCGCCGCAGTAAAATGGAAGGGCTGGATCATGCATATTGACGCCAAAGGCAAGATGACTCCCTTTGCCAAAGGGTTTCGTATGCATAATGGTATGGGCATGAGCTCCGACGGTAAAATATTTGCTGGAGATAATCAGGGTGACTGGCGTGGAACTTCACCCATTTATCACATCCAAAAAGATAAATTTTATGGTCATCCATCTGCTCTTGTTTGGGATGATAAATTCACTAAAGAAGTATCGAATAATCCCCTCTTCTACTACATCAATGACATGAAGCAATACGAAAAAGATCGCACCCCCGCAGCTATCGAACTTCCTCATGGTATGATGTGCAGTTCTCCCGGAGAAATAGTCTTTGATACCAAGGGAGCATTTGGACCCTATAAAGGCCAGGCCTTTGTAAGTGACATCGCTGGTCCACGCCTCGTTCGTCTCATGTTTGAGGAAGTCGACGGCATCACTCAGGGTGCTTGTATTAAATTTGCTGAAAAGAAACTCAAAACAGGTAACAACCGCTTAGTCTTCAATCCAAAAGGCGATGAACTCTATGTTGGCCAAACCCTGCGTGGTTGGGGAAAACCATCCGAGGGTATTCAGCGTATTTCTTTTAATGGTGAAGCGCCTAACTCTATCCTCAACATGCAACTTACAAAAGAAGGCTTCCTCATTACCTTCACCCAAGAAAAAAGTAAAGGTGAATTAGCCAAACTAGCAAACTATTCCTTCCAGTCCTATCATTACCCTTCCAGTCATCGATATGGTTCAAAGCCTGCAGATAGGAAAAACTTGAAAGTACTCAAATCCACTCCTAGTTCTGATAACAAAAGCGTTCTCATTGAAATCGAGGGTTTAAGAACTGGAAGACTTTTCCAATTAGATTTACGTGGTGAACTCGCAGAAGGTCTCGATCAAAAAACAATCGTTTACACCATCAACAAATTACAGCCCGGAACCATTGTTAATGAAGTGAAAGCTAAAGCTGCACCAGCCCCACTTAAACCCGCCTCAGTTAAACTTTCTAAAGCTAATGATAAAGTAACGGTAACAGTTGATGGCAAGCTCTTCACTGAATTTATTCAGGGGCCAAATAAACCTTGCCTCTACCCCATCAATGGTATTGACCAAGAAAATATGACACGTCATTATCCCTTTAAAAATGGCGTTAAGGGCGAAAGTTCTGATCACCCTTGGCATACGGGTATTTACTTCACTTTCGGTAAGATCAATGGGGTGGACTTTTGGAATACCAAACATGGAAAAACTCAGCAAATCAAAACCGTAGATCTACAAACGCAAGGCAATAAAATTCTCGCACATAATCAATGGATTCATAAGGATAAAAAGCTCCTGAGCGATATCACAGAAATCACTTTCTCCGCAGATTCTCAAAGTCGTTACATCGATTATAAAGTGACTCTCATTGCCGATACCATCGATCTTGATTTTGGTGATACAAAAGAAGGCATGATGGCGATCCGCATGGATCCCTCCTTCCGCGTTAAAGATCAGAAAGCTACAGTTATTAATAGCAATGCTATCCAAGGAAAAGACGTCTGGGGCAAACAAGCTCTTTGGGTAAGCTATGCCAACACTTCTGGCGCAGTGATTAGCATCATGGAAAGTTCCAAAAACTTCCGTTCACCTACTCATTGGCACGCTCGTGATTACGGACTCTGCTCTGCCAATCCTTTTGGGGCAAGATCTTATACAAGAGATAGGTCCAAGAATGGTGCTCACACACTTAAAAAAGGTCAGCAAATGACGTTTCATTATCGTTTTGCCTTTCATAAAAATCCCAACACAAAAAATGCCATTGATAAAATCTATAAGTCATGGGCTCAAAAATGAAATACGCTATCTGCAACGAGACTTACCAAAACTGGACTTTTGAAGATACTTGCAAGGATATAGCCTCTCATGGTTACCAAGGAGTTGAAATAGCTCCTTTTACACTCAAAAACAAGCCGGAAGAACTCACAATTGCAGAGGCTAAGTCTTTTGCCAAGATCGCAAAAGAGCACGACCTCGAAGTTGTTGGACTTCACTGGTTGCTCACCAAGCCCGTCGGCTTGCACATCTCCACCCCCGATTGCGAAGTTCGCAAACGTACTACAGACTTTCTCAAGCACCTCGTTCGACTCAATGCTGCAATGGCAGGCGACGTCCTTGTCTTCGGCTCACCTATGAGTCGCAATATTCCTGAAGGTGAATCCTATTCAGACTATTGGGACCGTGCTCGTGATAGTATTGCGCTCATGGCTAAAGAAGCAGAGAAAGAAGGCGGAATCATTGCCATTGAACCTCTTGGCCACGTGGAAACTAACTTTTTTACTTCGGCCGAAGAAACCATCAAAATGATCAAGGAAATCAATTCACCTAATTGCCGCCTTCACCTCGATGTCAAAGCCATGTCTTATGAAGACAAGGCTATTTCTGACATCATTGTCGACTCCGCAGAATACCTCGAACATTTCCACGCCAACGACCCCAATCTCCGCGGACCTGGAACAGGCAAAATCGACTATGAGCCCATCTATAAAGCTCTCAAAAAAATAAACTATTCCAAATGGCTTTCCATCGAAGTTTTCAACTATGACGAAGGTCCGCAAAACATTGCCCGTAATGGTATCGAATTCTTAAGGAAACAAGAATCTCTAGCTAAATAGAGCCTTTTGCAAAAACACTGAGTAATATCAACCTTGGCCAGATTAGGGCCAAGGCTTTTTAAGGCTCCAAGCATTGGCATGTAGTCCACTCTTTAGAGTGCCGAAAAGCTCGATCCAACATACGCTAAAAACAAGCTAATCTTGGACTTGTTATCTTTCACATACCCCCTTTTTTTTCCAAAATTTCTCACAGCAAATCCACCCCCTAATTCCTCAAGGCTCATACTTGCTTGCTTTATCCAAGCCATTTATTTTAATGTGCATAGATTTGATATATTAATAAATTAGTACTATACTAGTATATTAAATAACAACAGAGGCTTTCTATGTACAGAATTTATATTTCTCTCTTTTGCTTTCTTCAGTTACTAAGTTTTGCAGAAACCAGCAATAATAAGCTACTCATTTTCACTAAAACGGCAGGCTTTAGGCATGACTCGATTGCGGATGGCGTCAAGGCACTGAAGTCGATGACTGAGAACAATTCTTACCTAACAGATCATAGTGAAGACAGCAGTGTTTTTACAGATAAAAACTTAAAGCAATATCGCGCTATTATTTTTTTAAGTACGACTGGAGACATACTCAATAATGACCAGCAGTTGGCTTTTCAACGTTTCATTCAAGCTGGCGGTGGCTTTGTCGGTATACATGCGGCAAGTGATACTGAATATGATTGGCCTTGGTACATGCGCCTCATTGGTGCACAATTTTCGAGTCATCCTCAGGTTCAAAATGCAACCCAAGAAAAATGTAATTGCGAACATGAAGCCATTGATTTCCTCCCGCAAAAATGGACTCGCAAAGATGAATGGTATAATTTTAAAAATATCTCTCCTCATATTACCGTCCTTCTCACTTTAGACGAATCCACATATACTGGAGGAAAAAATAATAAGTCTCATCCCTCCTCCTGGTGTCAAAAATACGATGGAGGACGCATGTTTTACACTGCTGGTGGGCACACTAAAGAATCGTACAAAGAGGAACTTTTCCTCCAGCACATTCTCGGAGGCATAAATTACGTTTGCACAGCTTCTAAACCTAATTACACAAAAACTCTTCCAGATGATGAAAACTTTGAGGTTTCTGAACTCGCTGTAGGTCTACAAGATCCCATCGCAATAGCAGTAAGTGCCAAAGACGAAATCTTTATTATCGAACGTAAAGGCGCTATCAAACTACAGCGATCTGGACGTATTGAAAAAATACATCAATTAAATGCCATTCACAAAGATATTGCTCCCAAAGCAGCTGAATTAATTGCCAAAGAATGTGGTGGGCTCGGCATAAGTTTAGATCCTGATTTTCAGGATAATCATTTTATTTATATCTATTATTCACCTAAAAATAAATCATGTAATCGCCTCTCACGCTTCACCTTTTCAGACGATAAACTTATTGATGAAGTCGCTATACTCGACGTGGATACCGACCGTACTCATCAGACTTGCCACGAAGGAGGAAGCTTGGCATTCGCTAATAATCGTGAGCTCTATATTACTACTGGTGATAATACTAATCCCTTTACTTCCCAGGGAGCTTCACCCATTAACGAAACGCCTGGAAATAAGTATTACGATGCCCAACGTTCGGCAGGAAATAGCAATGACTTACGTGGATCCATTCTTAGGATTATTGTAAATCTAGATGGTTCCTATTCTATCCCAAAGGGTAATTTATATACTCCTGGCACCGCTAAAACTAGACCAGAGATCTATATCAAAGGCTGCCGAAACCCCTATAAAATGTCTGTAGACAAGAAAAATAATCTGATTTATTGGGGAGAAGTGGGCCCTGATGCAAGTAACAAAACTCATCGCGGTCCTATGGGTTACGACGAACTTAATCAAGCTAGCCAAGCGGCCTATTTTGGTTGGCCCTATTTCGTGGGAGACCAAGCTTATAATGATCTTGATTTTTCTACTGCTAAGAGTGGTCAAAGTTTTTCAAAGAAACTTATCAATGATTCTCCCAATAACACTGGTTTAAGTTCATTGCCAAAAGTTAATTTTCCCATTCTTCACTACCCATATAAAAAAATGGAGTCTCATCCTGATTTAGGCAATGGTAGCCGCAACGCTATGGCGGGACCAGTCTATCATCAAGAAGGGCGAATAAATAGCTTTCCCGCGTACTTTGATGACACCCTATTTTTCTATGATTGGTGTCGCTCCAAAATTCTACTTGTTAAATTTAACGAGCACAAAAAAATAAAATCATTAACTCCCTTTATGGAGTCACATAAATTCATTCATCCCATCGATATCCAACAAGGTCCAAAAGGAGATCTCTATGTATTAACTTACGGTTCAGGCTGGTGGAATAATTCCGATGGAACACTTCAAAAAATATCCTTTGAAGGATTTAATCGTCGTCCCACCCTTGTCATGCAAGCAGATAAAAATGATGGTAAGATCCCATTAAGAATACATTTCTCTAGCGAAGGAACCATGGATAAAGATGGCGATAGCTTGAGCTATGCTTGGAGTTTTGGCGACGGTCGCATATCCAAGCAAAAGAACCCACAAATCACCTATACAAAAACAGGCCTTTACCAAGCTTCCTTAACCGTTAGCGATACTGCCGGACGCAGTTCGACTCAAAGCATGAAGATAATTGCTGGCAATGAGCGTCCAAAAATTCACCTAGATTTCAAATCGAAGCCCAGTGCTTTTATTTGGGGTGAAACTTTTGAGTATACCCTGACCGCAAGCGATGCCGAAGATGGAGTCATTGATCCGGCTTTGGTAGATGTCACGGCTGAATATAGACCCGATACTTCCATTCCAAAAAAAGCTTCTCAGTCAGATAATACCGACCCACGTTTAAAGGGAATGAACGCCTTACATCAAGGCACTAAACTCATTGAAAAAAATAATTGTCTCGCCTGTCACCAATCCCAAGCGAAATCCATTGGCCCCTCTTATGCGGACATCGCAAAAAAATATGTGGATAATGCAAAAAATCGCGAAACACTACTCAAAAAACTCAAACTGGGAGGCAATGGAGTTTGGGGTCACATGCCCATGCCCCCTCAAAGCCATATTGCTGATATTCAACTCAAATCAATGATTTCTGCTATCATGGCTATGGGTAAACAATCTAAACTCATCAGTAAGGGTGAAAATGGTAAAATCCGCTTCATGGCTAAGCCTTCCGAGGCAAAAAATTCTCACGGAATTTACGTTATAAGGGCAAGCTATCGTGACCAAGGTGCCAATGGTCTCCCTGCTCTAGTCGGTGAATCTAAAGCTATCATTCTTGAATCAACGATTGTTGTCGAAGGAGGAAAAGCTATTTTAAATACGGATAGAGCTCTTATTCACGGCATCAACGCCCGAAAAGAAGGTAGTAGTAACATTGGCTTTTATCGCAATATCGACACATCAGTTACTTGGAATACATACATAAAAGATCCTGGGGTATACGAAGTTTATATTTACCAAGCTTGTGCTGCCGATAAAGCTGGCAGTAAATTTGAGCTACACCTAGGAAGCCAACAACTCAAAGGTACGATTGTCGCCACAAGTGACTGGACTGATTTTACTCCCGTAAAACTCGGTTCAGTAAACTTCCCAAATCGTGGCTCACAAAGAGTTCACTTTAAACCAAAGCATATCCCTCATGGCGACTTGGGCAACATCAAGGGAATTATTCTCAAAAAGATGTAAATCGCGATGTAATAAAAGTTTACACGATTACCCGTTACAAGGAGCAAAGCCCCTAATCGCCTGGTCAAGGGTCTTGCCAGACAGGCGGATAAAAAGCATTTGCCCATACGGCAGTATCTTGCTGGGGGAGATCGAGCGGGACAGCGTCCCTATCGAACGGGTCGCATCATGCCCTCTATTCTGGGTAATCGTATATATTTTTAGTGCTGAAAGCACGCATTAACTTAGCCTAATTCGTGAGAGCTAGGTCCGAGAAATAATCGAAAATAGAGTTCTGCAGGAAGGGATAAATGCTCTAATCCATGCTTTCAGCATTCATAAGATCATTAGATATAATAACTCCCAAGGCTTACGCCATTGGGCTATATTCATTCATGCTTTCAGCATTAGCTGCTAACACTTTTTCACTCTAATTCATTGCGGATTAATAGTTTTGAGCTAAGGCCGAGCAGGTGCTCAGCTTTCCCAGGATTCAATTTGTGCCTTTGCTTGTAAGCGCTATTAAATAAAAAACGTTCAAAGCTAGAACTTTTGAACGTAGAAAAATTTATACTGTGATTTTAAAGAGTGCTGCTGTGATGCTTGCTTAAAATTACCAAGTAACGGTGAAATTTCCTTTTTTGAGACCAAAGGGTTTTATCGTTTCAACATGACCATCTGCAAAAACGACATTTGAGAAACTATCATTGACGTGAGGATAACGAATTCCCGAAGGCGCTCCTGGCCCATCTTCATCGGATTCAGAAATATAAATAGCCTGCTCCTTATCCAAAGATCCTGGGTTATCTCTCCATGATTCATAGCCTGACAATTGATCATGGCCATCTATTTGAATCCAAGCACCCCAGTGATTATTCATACGCCCATCAGCACCTAAGACTGTTTCACTTGCATATGCTGCATCTGTAACTTTCCAACCAGAAGAGTCATCCCATGGTACAAATGCTTTGCTAAAGGTATAAGTAATGGGCTGTTCATCTGTTACAACGCCATTTTTTTTGCCATTACTGGCACCCGTTGGGCAAGTCCAGAATGAGTTTTGATTACCCAAATTTCCGCGATTACTCCAATCAGAGTCTCTATCGAGTTTATCTATGGTCGTAGAAAAGTTGCCCTCATCATTATCCATAAGAATCGACATACCAACTTGCTTTAAGTTACTTTTGCAAACTGTGGCATGAGCCTGTTGACGAGCACGACTTAAATTAGGTAATAAAAGAGAGGCTAAGATACCAATGATCGCAATTACCACTAGTAGTTCAATTAACGTGAATTTTTTCATGAAAACCTCAAGCTTATTATTTATATACTAGTATAGTTCTGTGTTGTATATAAATCAAGTTCATGCTATTTGTTTTTGGATTTGATTCCTCATTTTTTTAGCTGATCCACTAAAAATCTAGCCTAAATTCTCATTAGATATCACCCCTGCACGAATCTTTTATTTTTCTTAGCCATACATAGCCACAAAAAAGGCCCGCTTATTAAGCGAGCCTTTTAGTGAATCAAGAACTAAATTCTAAATTGATGTTTCAAACTCAAGTTCTACCAGTGTTTTTTTTGCGGCGCCCGCAGGTGACCAAAACCATCCATTTGTATCCCAGCACTGAGCGTATTTAAGTTCATCAACTAAAGTTTTAAAAGCCTTACTAGCAGCAGATTTCTCTCCGTTTTTCTGGAGTGATTGGCCTTGTATAAAAAAGCACGTCCCCACATCATTCAAAGCCCAAAACTTAGAGACTTCTTCTTGTGAACCAGTAGGCATGGCTGTTAGACCTGATTGCATTTCTTTTGCTTTAGCTAAATACATTTCAATACATTTATTGGTATAGCTCATGACTTTAGCGTGATCACCACTACTGAGAGCTTCCCAGGCTTTTGAAGTGAGAGTTGAAGAACTATGATCGCCAAAATCTTGGGCATTTACTGTAAGCATTGCGAAGATCGCAAACATTGTCATTATCATTTTTTTCATTAGTACTGCTCCTGTTTTTATTTTACTTTAAAAGGGATATTTGCGGTAGCGGCGCCGCCTTTTCCATCACGAATAGTTAGAAAGAGGCGATAAGCACCAGGTTTAGAAGGACTCTGCATGACACAATCCTTCTCATTATTAATCAAAATTAAATTTGGATGAGATTTTGGAACTGGCTCTTTGTCCCCTCCAACACTTTGTACTGTGGCTTCTTCTGTAACTACCCATTCATAAGTCAATGAATCCTCATTGCGATCAAAAGCATCTACACGGGCAATATATTTTCTACCTGCCTCAATTACTTTACCATCAAACTCAGCAGAAATACTTTTGATATTTGGGCAACGATTTTCAGGCCATTCACCCGTCCAAGCTTTAGTCATGGCATCTACTTGAGAAAGCTTTTCCATTGTTGGCAAACACATCCCAAACCACGTAGAGGTTTTTTCTTGCTTCCAGCCCCAGAGAAAGGCAAAGGTTCCCAAGCACATTTCTTTACCTTCATTAATATCAAAAACGAGCTTATGAGATGAGTAATATGTTTTTGATTTTTCTGTACTATTTGGCTCAATGGGTGCTCCCCAAGAAGTTTTGGGAACTTCCCAAAAACCCTGTACGCCAAACTCCGTAATCGCAAAAGGTTTCGTCCAGCCCAAAGCTTTTAAAGCTTCTCCAGTGCCTGCCGCCGAGCCATAGGCATTCACTCCAAGTATATCTATACTAGGGTAGTATTGCATAATACTTTTTATTTTACCTGCACCTGAACCTGCAATCACCGACATTACAGGGTGGTGTGGATCTTCTTCTTTGATAATCTTAGCAAGAATCTCAAGCTCTTTAATAACAGCAGGGTTTGGAGTTTGTTTAACTGGGTCTTCCATTTCATTGCCTAAGCCCCACATAGCGATGGCAGGATGATTTTTCCATTTGCGTACAGATTGACGCACATGATCTCTTTGTTTTTTAAGCTGCTCTTCATTATTATAATCAACACCATGGCGTTCATGTCCTATCCACAGACCTGGTACAACGTGAATCCCTAGGCGCCAAGCGCGATCAATATAGCGTTCACCGCCTGCCACTTTATCTTCAAGAGTTCCTATTCCCCAAGTACGAGTAAAATTTCCACCTGCAAGTTTAAATTGCTCAAGCATACCAGGCTGAATAACGCCACCTGCACCGCGAATAGCCGTCTCTACATTATTTATATACAGACGCCAGTCACCTTTCTCATTCTTTTTTAATTCAACTTTCGAAGGACTTGTAGGTAGCTGCCCCTTTTTCAATGCAACTTTATCAATGAGCTTTTGAAGAGGGTTGGCAGATAATAGAGTACTTATCATAAAGAAAGAGATTAATAAATTAAGGTTCATATACATTCCATATTTTTGATTTATAGAAAACTATACTAGTAGTATACTATTACTACAAGTGTTTTATGATAAGATTATATAGTTTTAATTAAAAGACAATTTTTCCTCAGATAGAATTATCACAAAATATATAAGAGAAGGCTTACTTGAACTAATATATACTCGGATACCTAAAGCTGAATCCCTTAGCCAACTTTAGAAGAATTACATAGCGATTTTGTGTTATTTACGGGTGCCATTTAGTCTAAAAAATCCATGGACTCTTGAACTAGTTTAAATAAGCAGCCCTCATATTCATCCAACTCAATAAAAACGTGTTCGCACTTAGCCATAAAGTCCGCCAATTCATTAAACGGCATGTTACCCTGGCCCAAGGCGCACATTTTTTCACCTTTTATTAAATTTCCATCCTTGAGATGAAGTAAAGAACAAATGGGCTCCAATATCTTCTGCACTTCGTGTAAATCTGCACCGGCGATCAGAGACCAATAGACATCCCATTCCCAGGCTAATGATCCCTCGCATTCTTCAAGTAGATACTCGAAGGCATAACGCCCTTCAATTATTTTCATTTCCCAATCATGATTATGATAGCTCAAACGCAAGCCACGATCCGCCGCTTCTTGAGCTTCTCGGCTATAAAGTTTCGCCAATTTTTTGATAGCTTCAATATCCTTGAAGTCTTCGGCTCCATGGGGTGAACTACCCGTTACAATATAGTCCGCTCCTAAATCAAGTGCCATGGTATAATTTTTATCCATCTCTACACGTGAGCCCAATGCTAGGTGAACCGATGGGACCTCAAAATCCATAGCTTTCAAATGCTGTATAAGTTCATTATCTGCGCCCCCAAAACAGGCTTCGACTTTGGTAACACCCATTTTTCTCAAGCGCTTCAGAGTCCCTTCTAGGTCGTTTTCCATCTCGTCACGAAATGAAAATAACTGAACTCCCGGTGCACTTCTCAAAGTCAAGTTATTCATACAAGACTTGGGTCTTCTTGCTTCAAGAGATCACCATTTGAAGCAATTAATTTTTGATACCAAAAACCTGAATCTTTGATAATACGTTCACCCGTTTCATAATTAACATAAGTCAGGCCAAAGCGTTGAGTATAGCCTTCGCCCCACTCGAAATTATCCATCAATGACCAATGCATATAGCCTGTCACAGGAATACCTTCGCTCACAGCCCGCTCGAGACTCTGAAGGTATTTCCGAGTATAATTAATGCGCTTTAAATCATGTACACAGCCATCTTCACTGACCACGTCCAATTGCGAAAAACCGTTCTCTGTAATCATCACTTCTTTGCCGTAACGCTCATAGAGAAAACGGGGCCCCCAGTAAAGTAAACTTGGAGTTATTTTCCAATCAAAGGCCGTCCGTTCTTGCTCTGGATCTTCTGGCGTCAAAATCCAAGCATCACCTTCAGCTCGAACTTCATCTCCCATATAAAAATTAGTTCCTAAAAAATCTGGCTCCGTGGCAATAATCTCCATATCGCCTTCTTGAATTTTAGGCGCATCTTCACCGAATTCTTCTAAACCCTGCTGAGGATAATGCCCCAGGTAAATGGGATCATACCACCAAGAAGTCCAAAAACCATGATCACCATCCACATGAAAAGAGGCTTTTCTAGCGGCCTCTATATCTTCGGGACTTTCGCTAGCTGGCAACTTAAATAAACCCATGGGAGCACAGGCAATTTTGATAGTTTGAGAAACGGAGCGCATCGCTAAGGTAGCCTTGCCATGGGCCAGCAAGGCATGGTGACCTGCTTGTAGACATTCACGTAGAGGCAATTGTAAACCTGGGGCATGTACTCCTGCCGAATGACCCAAAAAGATAAAACATTGAGGCTCATTGAGTGTAATCCAATGCTTAATTCGATCAGCAAAAGACTCGACACAGACTTTCGCGTATTCCGCAAAATCATCGGCTATATCGCGATTGAGCCACCCGCCCTTCATGAACAGTGCCTGGGGTAAATCCCAATGATACAAGGTGATTACTGGCTCAATTCCCGCAGTGAGTAGTTTGTCGATTAAGTCACTATAAAAATCTATTCCCGCTTGATTCACTTCTCCACGGCCATTGGGTATAATACGTGGCCAACTCAATGATAAACGATAAGCTTTTATGCCAATTTTTTGCATGATGCGAATATCTTCATCAATGCGATGATAATGATCACAAGCCACTTTGCCATCACTTCCCTCCTTAATGGCTCCCGACTTGCGACAGAACATATCCCAGATTGATTCACCCTTACCACCCTCCTTCCATGCTCCTTCAATCTGGTAAGATGCCGTGGCGGCACCCCATAAAAAATCTTTGCTAAAACTCATGCTCTCTCCTTAGACAATTGCAAAACTAGATTGCAAACTAGCCTTACTACTGGGACCGACCCAGATATTGAAGTCACCGCTATCTACCTGGGGTTCATTGGACCAATTATAATAAGCCAAATCGGTCATCGAAAGTGTTAAACTGACGCAACGTTTTTCTCCCGCTTCTAAACTCACCTTTTCAAAGGCCTTCAGCTCTTTCACTGGACGTGCGGTCTGAGCCACTAAATCTCGTATATAAAGCTGGACTATTTCACTACAAGCGCGATCACTTTTATTCTCTAGGCTTACTTCAATAAATAAGTGCTCCGACTTTTCTAAATGAGTCTTGCTCAATTGTAAATCCGAATACTCTACCGTAGAATAAGTCAGCCCAAAACCAAAAGGATATAAAGCTTCATTTGTCTGATCAATATAATTAGATTTGTACGCTTCAGAGAATTGCGTAATGCCCTGCCCCAATACAGGACGTCCCGTATTTCGGTGATTATAGTTCAAGGGAACCTGTCCTACTGAACGCGGGAAACTACATGTCAGACGACCACTGGGATTGAAATCACCTTTCAAAATCTCTGCAATGGCGCGACCCGCAAGTGTGCCTCCATGCCAAGCCAATAAAATCGCTTTGCAGTAGGGCTCAGCTTCGGTTAATATCAAAGGACGCCCACTTAAAACCACTGCGATAACTTCCTTGCCACCCTCATGCAGTGCCTTCAGTAATTTCATTTGCTGCTGTGGTATATTGGGCTCACTTCGGGAATGGGCTTCTCCACTCATGGTGGCTTCTTCACCAATAATCAATACCACTTTCTCGCAAGTGGAGGCTACCGCCAGGGTTTCTTCCAGATTCTCACCCGATTCATAGAGGATTGCCGTAGTATAAAAGGAAATTTCTAAGGCCTTGCGAATTGATTCCGTCTTTTCTGCTTGACCCAAAAAGCTCCAAGTTCCAAGCAATGTCGCAGCATCTTCTGCAAGCTCTCCAATCAAAGCAATAGATTCAATTTGATTGCCTAGTGGCAGTGAATTTTGTTCATTTTTGAGTAGGACACAGGATTCAAGAGCCGATTGTAAAGCGAGTTTCTCACCTTCTTTTTTTGAAGGACTTACCTTCTCGATTAATATATCCTGTTTGAGTTTAAGGATGCGCTCTACAGAAGCATCAATTAGACCCTCCTCTACACGACCTTCATTCACTAAGTCCACTAGGTGATCACTATAGGCATTAGACATCATATCCACATCTATACCTGCCTGAATTGCCAAATATGCAGCTTCCTTCAGATTCTCAGCCACACCATGATCCACCAATTCAAGAATCGCGTTATAATCACTGATAATCACACCTTCAAAGCCCCACTCCTCACGTAAAATCTTATAGAGCAAGGGATGTATTGATGCAGGTATTCCATTAAGGTCCTGAAAAGCCATCATGATGGTTTTACATCCCGCATCTAAAGCAGCTTTAAAAGGCGGAAGATAGACTTCACGCAATGCCCGCTCAGATATTTGTGCACTATTATAATCACGTCCACCTTCTGCTGCCCCATAGCCTGCAAAATGTTTCACACAGGCCGCTGTACCCACTTTTTGAATACCTTCGACCCATGCCTCTGAAAAAACACTATTGAGGTAAGTATCTTCTCCGGATGATTCCGCAATCCTTCCCCAACGAAGGTCGCGTGATACATCAACCATTGGAGCAAATATCCAATCCGTTGAATCCGCACTCGATTCACAAGCCGAAAATTCAGCGACTGCTTTAATGAGCGCTGGATTCCATGTGGATGAACAGGCTAGTGGAATTGGAAAAATTGTATGGTAACCATGAATAACATCTGTACTCACTAAAAGTGGTATTTCCGAATGGCTTTCACAGAGTTCTTTTTGCTTCACACTGCGCGCAATATCTTCTTCATTAATGATAATGACCGAACCCACATCACCACCAGCAATCAAGTTCTCAATATTCTCATGACTGACAATAACTTGATTCATTTGTCCCACTTTTTCTCTGAGAGTCATTTGAGATATCTGGGTCTGTAATTCTCTTTTACTACTTAATAAAAAACTCATAAATAACCTAAAGATTAAAATAATATTTTAATACTATATCATATCTAGTATGTTTTTATCAAGTCAGTATGATGGTTTATATGAAAAATCACTGGGTTTTAATAGCTTTAGTGTACTAGAATTCTTAGGAAACTAATCATTCAGAAATCCTAAGCCTCTTATCAAAAGCAGCTTATTCGCCAAATGAGAGAGTCATTATAGTCAAAAATTATCCAGGATACTTTTTACTTAGTATTTCCAGATTTTAAAAAATCTGGAAGACTCTTCTCGGTTCCAAATATTTTTTCAAAATATTCATCGAAACGACTCGAATACATATAAGTAAGTCGATCCGTCCTATAGGGCTGTTCATGAATTTTCTGAGGCGGTGCTAAGCTTAAGATTGGCTTACTCCCGCGCCTAAGTTCAACTGAAACTGGCCCTACTTCCGATGGAAGCTTGACGGTCTGAAGTCCTGTAGCAATTTCACCGGCGAATTTCCCATTAATATAAATCTCCCCAGGCTTATCTAGAATACTTACTACCTCAATAAAATCTTCTAGTTGCTCTTCGCCAATCCTCTCTTTTGTATGGATTTTTACATCGTATTTTGGCACTATATCATGGCGGTATTTTTTGTAAAAAACTGAAATTGATTCCTTGATCTCTAGTTCTTTATCTTTCCATTGATTGCAGTAGTACTCCATCAACACCATCGGCACAAAATTATGATTGATTTCTGGGGCAATGTGATGACCTTCGGGAAAATCATTCCATGTGGCTAGACTAATCCATTGTAGATCTTCAGCTAGTGCAAATTCAAATAGCTCTCGATAAAGTAGCGATAGAGCACAGTTTTGGTAATGGCGTTCTACTGCATCTACCTTTACAGTCTTTAAATCTTTATAAGAAAGCATACTGTGCCCTTTCGAGGAATCCTTCCAATAAAGTTTACTGGTATAGTAATCAGGATAAACCGTCAGACAAAAATCTCGCTTTTTAACACGACAGAGCTTATTGATACGACGAAAATCATTGAGATGTTTCGTGCTATCCGTCCAAGTCCACACACCTGGAAAATATTCCAAAACCTTCGCACTCAAGTCATGATTAGCGGGGAATCGCAAATCATACATATAGGCAATTTCCAAACCTATAGCTTGAGCGAGTTTTTCATGAGCCTCTGCAACGCTTTTTATACGGTCGGGAAATTGATCAATTGACCAAGGTTTGTGATTCATATCATCCGCGAGAGCATCGTTATTCCAGAGATAAAAGATAGTGCGACCATCCGGAGTTTTGAGCCAGTGATCATAGCTACGTACACTCTCTACTAGATTGCGGATTGACTCTGACCAGCGTTCAATTTTATCCTCTTCCAAACCTTCATTTGCATTGGATAAACATAGAGTGAACTTAAAATGAGGATAAGTTTTTGATGCGACCCTGAAAAAGCTCTCTACTACGGCATTATAATCAGCCATAAAACCCTTGTGATTCACTTCTGGATAATAAAAGTGAAAGGCCTCAATCCCCGCCACACTTGCCGCCCGTAATTCCTGACTCACCACTTCATCTAAACTACGCTCACCTCTTTTGTACAAAAACATATCCATCGGCGCTACTTGATTGACTCCGCCTAATTCACTAAATTCACCATCGTGTTTATACCAATCGAGATTACGGCTCAAACCACCCGGTCGACCACCAAAATCATAATCTATATCTCCAGTCATAAAATGAGCCACGAGTGTTTTTTGTGATGCCATGGGTAAATCAAGGCGATTCATCAAAATGGGGACATCACTGATAACACTTGAGTTATGGGCCTGTTCTTGCTTGCTATTTTTCTCAAAATCGCATTGGCAACTCAATAAGGAAAATAATCCTAAAAGTATGAATTTAAACTGCTTCATATACCGCAATCTCCCTTGGCCTTTAATTAAAGTTCACTCGCACGAAATGTATCCATGATTTTATACGCCTCTAGTAAATCCTGATGATCTGATCCTTTGATTTTTGACAAACGAAAATCATTCAATTTTGCTTGAGCCTTAGCCCATTGGTCATAGGACTCACTAAAACGCGAATCATTTTTAACTTCATTAATCAAGTAGTACTCGAGTTCATTCTCGATAAGATAAAAGCGCTTCAATGCTTCTTTTTCTTTGTTTCCCGCGAGTTCATTACGTTGCGCCAGCATCATTCTAAAATGACTGTCTTCTACTGCAATTTCCTTCCATAATTCAAGGGCTTTGAGATGTTTCTCTATAGCTAATTTTTGACTCATTTTATAAATGCTCGAGTTCTTAGCTAAAACCTTCACTACCGTATGCTTGGCCTTTTTGTAGGGAGCTAAACCGCCCTCTGCTACGAGATTGAAACTCATCATTATAAACAATAGTAAATACTTCATTTTTTATCCTTTTTAGTTTTCATGAAACCACTTAGTTTCACCTCTTGTTATTGATTACGCAAGGAAAACTTAAAACTGACAAAAAGCGTGTTTTTATTTGAGAGTTCTATCTGACAAAACTTTCACTTGCTTAAGGATCAAGGGCAATGAAGGCTCTACAATGCCATGCCCATAACCATCTAACTCCAGTATTCGTGTATACTTGTGCCCCGCTACTTTCATCATGCGGTACATATAGGCATTCTCTTCATAACGTCCCAACATTTCAAGTTCGCGATCACCTGTAATCAGCAACAAGGGAGGCGCTTCTTTACGCACATAAAAAAGCGGTGCCATTTTATCGATTATTGGCTGTTCACCAGGAATCCCCATTTCTTTACGCACCGTAAAATGAGTAATCGTATGCCCACTCAAAGGGATGAGGCCTGCAATTTTATCACTATCGACTGAGTGTTTTTTCAACCATGATTTATCCATACCAATCATACTGGCTAAATAGCCTCCTGCTGAATGACCGGAAAGGATAATCAAACGTTTTGAACCGCCGTATTTTTCAATATTATTAAAAGTCCACGCAACTGCGGCGGCCGCATCTTCTAGGCATTGGCGAACCTTAACTTTGGGGCTTAAACGATAATTTACCGATACCAAGGCAATCCCTTTGTCTTGCAAACCTTTTGGCAATTGCTTTTTACCACTAGTTAAGCCACCTCCATGAAACCAAACGACGGTAGCAAAGTTCTTATGGCCTTTAGGGTAATAAAGGTCCAAAACACAACGCTCTTTTACATAAGCATCATTGGCTTGATCTGTTTTTGAGTAATAGCCAAGGTTTTTTAATGTCACATATTCGCTGGCTGTTAATGGTAGCAAAGCAAAAAAGGCCACTAAGGCCCATTGAATTCTTTTCATTTATTTATTCCATTTTATTTCATTTTAAAAAATACAAAAACCTCTACGTACACATTTCTGTATTAAGCATTACTGGAAGCTTTTTAGTCCTCACCATCGCGTGTAAACATGGCTTGTACATAACTGGTATGAACACGACTACCGACGCTACCATCTAATAATAAATAATTAGGGCGACCATCATGCAGATCATTGATACGATCTGTCCAGTTGCTGAGATAACTCCAATAAGCCCAAGTCATATCTGCTCGAGCCCAACCATGGGCATAATTAATATTTTCCCATAACTCAGTTAATAGTAAGGTATCCGAGGCAATTTCATTGTAGCCAATATTATTGTAAGCCGCCATGCGACTGGGTCCATCACAGTCAGCATCAGTCTCTGGCGTATCTGCTCCAGTAAAAGTACTGGAGCTCCCTGTGTTCAGTGAATAGCTACGTGTAGCCCTATCATTATTCCTAACAACATCATCTAATGCACAGGCAAAAACCCTATCATTCATACCATAATCTTCGCTCAGCTGCTTCGAATAAGTAATACTTCCACTTACAGCCGCAGTGATAACTTTATTATCATTATCATCGCTGTAGATATACATAGCCACAGAAAGTTGCTTCATATTATTTACACAGACAGTTTTCTGAGCCGCCTGACGCGCCTTTCCTAACACCGGCAACAAGAGTGATGCTAAAATTCCTATAATTGCTATAACAACAAGTAGTTCTATTAATGTAAACTTTTTCATTACGAGCCTCAATGGTCTATAATTAAAATATATCTTCATAGTTTATTACGCAAGAAAAAAGAAGAACTGACAAATTTCATAATCTTTTTGCATTTTTTTAGAAAAACACACAATTAGCCATCCTAAGTCTACAAAAATTCACGGAATATTTTTAATTTTATACTGAAGTTTAGGTAGATCTCTTTTTATATCTGTTTCCTGACTGGCATCAATGATCAAAAGTTTAAGTTTTTTGAGTTCTTTAAAGCCCAACATATTGTGTATACGTGTACTCGATATATCCAATTCCTCTAGATTAGGCATTCCCATAAACTGATAGGAGTCATTGCTACTTGTTTGACTTATATTGAGTTTCTTTAAATTTTTCATCTGTAAATTCCCCGCACCCAAAACTCCCGTTTTTTGCAAGGAAAGCTCTTCTAGTGAAGAGCAAATATTTAAACTCTCAGGGTAAATAATACCACTATTAAACAAATCGACTTTTAATGGCTTCAGCAAGTATAAGGGCCCTGGATTTTTTATCCCCAATTCATCGCGTAAAATCACTTCCTTGCCTGTTTTATAAGTATTCACTTTCAAATTAGGTAAATGAGCTAAGCCGCGGTGAGATACTTTTAAATACCAACGGTAACACTGAACTCTCTCTTCTAATGTTATTTCATTTTTCATAAGGCTTAAGAGTAAATATTCGCTAAAGGCATAATCCAGATGGCTTACAATTTCATCCATGTGTTGCAATAACTCTAAAATATCTAAGCCTTGTAAAACCTTAACTAAACTCATCGCTTTTTCGTGCTTCATTTTTTGAAAGGTGCTCGTCGCTTCCGCCCAGTTCCTTTCTGCTATGTACAGTCTTCCCTGAAAATAAAGAACTCCGGAGCTATTTGGGTCAAATTGACGAGCCACACTAAAGGCCTTGTTCATCTCCGAAAAATCTTTTTTAGCGAGGCTATTATAGGCAATCATCAGCTGCCGCTTAGATTCTAATTTTAATAATTCTTGACGCGCAAGTTCTTTCTCTTGAAGGTTTTTATTGAGCCGTTCAACTTGCTTACGAGCTCTTACTGCACTCTCCTTTTCTTGAACGGCTAGCTGACGACTTTCTTCTATTTGAATAACTGAGTACAAGATTAACATCGCCAAACAGCTCAATGAGCTAAACAGTAAAAGGCAAAAACTCTTATTTCGTAAATACATGAGCTTTAATAACCGTAACAAAGATGCCTTCTCAGCATTTGTAGCATAACCTTGTACATAACGTTTGAGATCCTCCAGCATTTCAGACATGCTCAAGTAACGTTGACTAGCTTGTGAAGAAAGGCCCTTATTGCAAATAGCCACAAGTCCATGAGGCAAAAAATTTGCCCCCAGCTTATCTGGACAAGACAAACTACGTTCACTTGTTGAACGCAATTGTACCGGCCGTTGACCGCTAAGTATTTCATAGAGCATGGCCGCCAAGGCATAAATATCATTAGATGCCTGAGGCGACTGCTTTTCAAAGCGTTCGGGTGCTATATAACCCGGCGTACCTTTTATATTTTCGTTGGTCCCTTTGCGAATATACTTTAATACCTTAGATAAATCCTTATCCAAAAAACACTCATGCGCGGTGCTAACTCCCTGCCCCAATTCTGCTATCCCCCAATCACAGATTACGACCTCGCCAAAATTCCCTATTCTTATATTAGCCGGTTTCAAATCTAAGTGCACCACACCTAGTGAATGCGCATAATTCACACCTTCACATATCTTCACAAATATGTCAATCATATTCGCCAGCAGGTAATCTTGAGTCATAACTTTATTCATATCTTCACCTAGAACTTCTTTCATGGTGAAGAAGGGTTCATTCTCCTTAATCAATCCAACATCGTAAACTGGCATAATATTAGGATGTTGTAAAAATGAATTCAGCCGGCCTTCTCTTACAAAAAGCTCATTGATCTCCTCGCTCTTGGGTTTAACCATAACGACTTCGCGATCCGTGTGACTATCGAGACAACGATAGACGTATTTCATGCCACCTTCGCAGATGAGCTCTAAATTCTTATAACGTTCACCACATAGCTCCAAGTCTTGCATCAAAGCAAGTTCTTCTTGTCGCAAAATCTCGGTTTGATCATATATCTCATCTAAAAGATCTGAATTCATGAAACTATATTCCCAGGCGACTCAAAAGTCGTCATCATTGTGTTAGTACTTGAACTACAAGTAAGTTAAGTTTAATATAGATAAGTTGTCATTTTCAAACAAGGATTGTCCATGCCTCAAAACTACAATACCCGCGAAACCTTGCTGCATAAACTCAAGAATAGTCACGACGACCAGGCTTGGCAAGAGTTCAATAGTATTTATCAAGGCTTCATCTGGTCCATCCTAATCAAAATGAGTGTACCTCAAGCTGATCAGAGCGATTTGGTTCAAGATGTACTCATCAAAGCCTGGAAAGCCCTTCCCGAATTTGACTACGATCGTGGCCGCGGAAAATTCCGTTCTTGGCTTAGTCTCGTGACCAGTAATGTCGCACGATCTTATTTCAGAATTCATAATCGTCACTCACAAGTCTTTGTCAACGAAGAATCTGACCAAAAAGTACCGGCCGAAATCGAAGCTATAAGCCTCGCCGAATGGAAAAAATTCATTGCCGAAAAAGCTTGGGAAAACATTAAACCTCATCTTAATGATACCCTCTGCCAATGTTTTGAACTCATTTCAAAGGGCGTCGACATGCATCAAATCGCAGAACAAATGGCTATCCCCTATAACACCGTATGCGTCTATAAAAAACGCGTTATTAATAGAATTGCCAAGGAAATTGCCGAGCTCGAAGAACAACTCGGTTAATGGCTAAGCACTGAATTATCCTGGTCATGAAGACAAAGCTGTATTCACTCGGAATAATCGACTAAGTCAATCTTCTTTAAATCATTTTTATAGCGTTTCTCGTGAAATAAACGATGGTGGCATCAACGTTACACACCTAGGTATTTCAGGATTTTCAATACGCTCAAATAATCTTTTAGCAATGATTCGTCCCATCGCTTCTTTATCAATTGATACGGTACTCAAAGCTGGATGAACTAAGGGCGCCCAATTGATATCATCGAAGCCCACGACCGAAACCTTATCAATAAAGTTATCACCTAATGATTCTTTCAAGAAACGGCAAGCACCCAAGGCCATCTCATCATTCATACAAAAAACACCATCAGGCATATCTGATGCAAGCTTAGACATGGCTTCATAACCACCGTTAATCTGAAAATCTGAGTACTCAACTGGCACAGTATCTACTCCAATACCAAAAGCATTTAATGCCGCTTTAACTCCATCGAGGCGATCATGAGTTGCCGACTGTTCTCTATCACCAGCAATAATGGCAATTTTCTTACAACCTTTATCAATTAGTGCCTTCAAAGCAATAAAACCACCTTCACGATTATCGGCTTGTACTACATCCGCTGCTAATCCATGAAAATGATAATCCACGACAATCGAGGGTGGGCCATCTTTGATAAGTTGCTCCAAGAATGACTGAGGAACTGGACCCATATAAATAACACCAGATAAATTAGCTCCATGAATCATTTTCAAGATTTCTTTACGCTCGCGACTCCCCGGTGCAGGCAATAAAATAAAGTTGGCATCATGACGACCAATTTCTGAGCGGATCCCCTCTAAAACTGACATGTGATAGGGCCCCGTCGATCCAGGAATAAGTACATTAGAAATGAGACCTATATTGAGGATATCAGAAGATTGTGCAGTCTCTGATAGTTTTGTTGCTCCGCTAAATTCGGAAACAAAAGTGCCCTGCGCTGGAACTGAATAGAGTAATCCTGCATCTGCCAATTCTTGAAGAGAGCGTCGTACAGTGATTTTATTAAGGTTATAGCGTACTGATAAATCATCCATCGATGGCAAGCGTTCACCAGGCAAGTATTTACCATCTTCTATTTCTTTGCGAATGATATCGGCAAACTGCCTATATAAAAATGTTTTCTTACCACGTCCACGGGCTAATTCACTATCTTTACTCATGATTTTTCATCCTAGATTATTTTCCTTAAGATAACTGATCACCCTCACACTGCCAGCCCTAGTATACTTTTGTATGCCAAAAACCATCACTCCAGTATACTTTTTGTGATTTAACTACTTAAAGTAGTATTGAAATCTCACGCTTATCCATATAAAAGGGGCAACTCCCCTTAATCGCCTGGTCAAGGATTGGCAAATCCTTGCTGGGGGAGCTCGAGGGGGACAGCGTCCCTCTCGTATGCAAAGCATCATACCCTTTCTCTCGTTAATCGTGTAAAAGTCTATACTAGACTTTTAAGTCTCTCATCAATTTACGATGCTTTTAAGGCTCGGCGCTTTTCTAACTGCGCACGAATATCATGAGCCTTCTGCTCTGTGATTTTATAAGACCAGATTGCCCAAATAGCTATAATTGTGGCCACTAAGGGAATTGCGACATCAAAGATACGCAATAAAAACAAAGCCCGATCACTTTGATTGGCTCCCAATTCTACGTCGAATCCACTGATATTTAAAAGCATGCCTGAAAGGGCAAGTGCTAAGGCTAAACCCAGTTTGATCACCCACCAAAAAATAGAGCCAAACATTCCTTCTCGGCGTTCATAGGATTGCAATTCATCTAAATCACAGACATCTGCTACCATTGAATTAATCAGGGTGAATAGTGAGCCCATACCAAAAGCTACTAAGGGGGCGGGTAAAAACATTAACCAAGGCATGTTTTTTGAATAACAAAACCATCTTAGAATATAACCCACAACAGAACAGCTCATGCAGATAAAAAACGCTTTTCTCTTGCCTACCTTAGTCGCCATCCATGTCGCAAAAAGAATCACGATATAGGTAGATACCGTGGTGATCACACCGATCATCCCCATGTAATAGGCTCCTTGTTTCATATCCCCTGCAAATAGGTAATAAGTCGCAATATAGGTTTGGAAACTCATTATCAGCATGAAGCTGTTGAAAATTAAAAAAGCAGCCATGCACAAGAGTAAAAAAGGGCGAAACTTCAGTGTCGAAATAAAACCTTTAAAAAATCCGCTAAGGACTTTTAAAAGACTCGTTTTTTCTTTCGAGCATGGCTCGATAAATTCCACCTTCCTCTCTTTTAAAAAAATAGCTGGTATCAGACCCAAAACAATTGTTATTCCACCAATGATTAAGCCCAAAACAAAGGCGGCATCAGCCATGGTATCAAACCATTGATCATTTTTCATGAAAGAGAAAAACCATGGAGTGGCAAAATAAACTAAATTACCTGCTACACTCGTAAATCCCATCAATCGCGTACGTTCGTGATAATCCGGTGTCATTTCATAACCGAGCGCTACTAAGGGAGTCGCAAAAATAGTATAGGCCCCATAAAAAATAACCGAGCCAATTAAAAAGTACCACCATACATAATCCAAGCCCTGATCCACAGGAAGACGCCACAAGAGCATAAATAATAAGCCCGTGGCGATTGAACCGAAAAATATAAAGGGACGTCGGCGTCCCCATTTCGAACTAAAGTTATCACTTATATAACCCATCAAGGGATCGGTAAAGGCATCGCACAAACGCGGTAAGGCCGCCAATAAACCTGCTTTAAAGGGATCCATACCCAAGCCCAAATTAAAGACAATCATCATCGCCCCGATGGCTGTACCTAGTAAATTATTTACAATGATACCACTACTGTAAGCACATTTATTGGCAAAGCTAATTCTATCTTCGTCTTTGGTATTGTAATGAACTGACTCAAGAACTTCATCTATGCCGCTTTCACTCTTCTCGCTCACAACTTCCATTTTAAAACGGCCTCTTTATATGTTTATATATATCTAGGTTAGTACCAGTATGTTTTTATTCAAGTTCGTCTGATCAAGCTTTGTATGATCTCTATTGCGCCATACTCAATAAGGCATCAAGCCCTAATAGATCACACAACAATGATGAAGCTGATAGCTATTCAGCCTTACGAAGGCCTGAGCCATCATCTTTCATACTTTTTATAAAACCCACAAAAATTAAAATAATCGAAAAACTTTCAAGCGTTTTTAAAAAATAGGGGATATCTATAAAATAAAATCGCTCCGGTACTAAGTGATAAATTGAAATAATCTTAAGTATCATAAAACTAAGTGAAAGAACAAAACCAATAAATAGATATCTATTAAAATAGACCCATCGATCCTTCTTTGAGATCATCTTTTTTACAATAACGATAAACATCATTATCCACAAAACCATAACAATAAGGACCATTTGAGTTTTAAATTGCCTGAGTTCAAATAAGCGAATGAAGTTAGATCCGATATCGTTTAAGAGAATTTGAAAATCAAGCTGTTTATTTAAGCCCAGAAAAAATAACATCCCTGTACTTAACTGATATAATAGTGCACTCTTTTTGGGAAAACTGTTCTTGATTTTTGCGAGAGCTTTTAGATTTATATAAAAACACAGAAAGTAAGCCAAGGTAATAAGCCAACTCCAAATATCGGGGTCACCAACCTTAAAAATCCACCTAAATTGCAATTCACTTAATATAACCCAAGTCATTTATCTCTGTCCGTAAGCTTATTCATTCCAAATATGGCTACAATATATGCTGCAAATAATATGAATGGTCAGAATTCTATTAAATTTAGTACTTATGAATATTCTCATCATAGAAATACTACTTGCACATTACAAAATAAACTTATCAAGCTGTTGACGATATCCCCTTAAATTTTTATCCCTTCACTTAGGGGAATCTAAAATAGATTTTTATTAGAAGGCCTTCTCAGTTGCGTTTTTCATGTACTAATCATCTTTATTTCGTATTTTGAACTTTTTTTTCGTAATTTGGCTCATGAATATTTAAAGATGAGACTATAGAATCTAATACAATTAAATATTAAGGTCCCTCATGAAGTTCATTTTCCTTTCTTTCTTCATCTTTTTAAATCTTTTTTCCGCAGAAAAACCCAATATCGTTTTTATCCTCGTTGATGATATGGGCTATTCAGATCTCGGATGTTATGGAAGTGAAATCTCTACACCGAATATTGATTCACTAGCTGAAAATGGTTTGCGTTTCACTCAAATGTATAATACCTCTAAGTGCTTCCCTTCGCGTGCTTGTTTACTCACCGGTGTCTACGCTCAACAATCGGGCATGGATAAAAAACATGCTGCCATGCTAAATGCGGTCACTCTAGGTGAAGTTCTCAAAACGGCTGGCTATCGCACATTGGCTTCAGGCAAACATCATGGTACCGAAAATCTTTTTGAACGTGGCTTTGATCATTACTACGGTTTACGCGATGGAGCTTCAAACATGTGGAACCCCGGCAATAAACGAGACGGTGAAGCCTCTCCAGGAAATAAGGGTCTAAATCGCTATTGGTGTGATGATGAAAAAACTTATGCGCCCTACACTCCCGAAGACAAAAACTTTCATGCGACAGATGCTTTTACCCATAAAGCCCTAGAATGGCTCGATGAAAAAGAACTTGATTCTCAACCATTCTTTCTCTACCTTTCTTACACTGCGCCCCACTACCCCCTTCACGCTTGGCCAGAAGATATCGCTAAACAGAAAGGCAAATATGATCGAGGTTATGAAGTCATTCAGAATGAACGTTATCAACGCATGGTGAAAATGGGCGTCATTGATCCCCATAAGAGTCCTCTGGCAAAATGGCCGGGGAAAAATTGGACTCAAAACAAAGGTGTGGAACTTGAAAAAGAAAAACGCCGCATGGAAATTTATGCCGCCATGATTGAGCAGCTTGATCACAATGTGGGCAAAGTCATTTCCAAACTTAAAGCTTTAGCTAAGTACAAAAATACTCTCATCATGTTTGCTTCAGATAACGGTGCCTGGTCAGGCCGTAGCGGTGCTAAAACTCAATCCACTAAGCTCGAAGACTTCGGAACTGTCGCAAGTTATGAGACCGTAGGCAAGTCCTGGGCGACAGTTCAAAATACTCCCTTACGCAATTGGAAACACTATTCCCACGAAGGGGGTATTCGCACTCCCTTTATCGTTCACTGGCCGGGAAAAATATCTTCCCCCGGAACTTTCAATCGCGAGCCTAGTCATTTTATTGATATCATGGCCACTTATGTTGATCTAACTCAAGCTCAATACCCTTCCAATATCACCCCTATGCAAGGCATCAGTCTTTTACCCGCCCTTCAAAATAAAAGCCTTCAACGAACTCAGCCCTTGTTTTGGCAATGGCTAAGAGGTGGTGGTGTACGAGATCAAAACTGGAAAGCCGTTTACTGGAGTAATCAGTGGGAACTCTTTGATATGTCTAAAGATCAAAATGAATCCAATAACCTCGCATCTCAATATCCAGAAAAGCTCGAAGCCATGAAAAAATCTTATCATGCTTGGTACAAAGAAGCTAAGCAAAAATGAAAAAAACGTCCTTTATTAGAAGGCCTTCTCAGTTGCGTTTTTGATATATTAACTCTATTAATTTCGTGTTTTGAACTTTTTTTTCGTAATTTGGCTCATGAATATTTAAAGATGAGACTATAGAATCTAATACAATTAAATATTAAGGTCCCTCATGAAGTTCATTTTCCTTTCTTTCTTCATCTTTTTAAATCTTTTTTCCGCAGAAAAACCCAACATCGTTTTTATCCTCGTTGATGATATGGGCTATTCAGATCTCGGATGTTATGGAAGTGAAATCTCTACACCGAATATTGATTCACTAGCTCAAAATGGATTGCGCTATACGCAAATGTATAATACATCTAAGTGCTTCCCTTCGCGTGCTTGTTTACTCACCGGTGTCTACGCTCAACAATCTGGCATGGATAAAAAACATGCTGCCATGCTAAATGCGGTCACTCTAGGTGAAGTTCTCAAAACGGCTGGCTATCGTACTCTTGCTGCCGGCAAACATCATGGTACTGAAAATCTTTACGAACGAGGCTTTGATCATTACTATGGCCTCAGAGATGGTGCCTCAAATATGTGGAATCCTGGGAAGCAACGTTCAGGCGAAGCTACACCCGGTAATAAGGGTCGCACTCGTTATTGGTGTGATGACGAAAAAACTATCCCCAACTACACTCCCGAAGATCGCAATTTCCATGTAACAGATGCTTTTACCCATAAAGCCTTAGAATGGCTCGATGAAAAAGAACTTGATTCTCAACCATTCTTTCTCTACCTTTCTTACACTGCACCTCATTACCCTCTTCATGCTTGGCCAGAAGATATCGCTAAACAGAAAGGCAAATATGATCGAGGCTACGAAGTCATTCAGAATGAACGTTATAATCGTATGGTGGAAATGGGAATTATTGATCCCCATAAGAGTCCTCTGGCAAAATGGCCAGGGAAAAATTGGACTCAAAACAAAGGCATTGAACTCGAAAAAGAAAAACGTCGCATGGAAATTTATGCCGCCATGATTGAGCAGCTTGATCACAATGTGGGCAAAGTCATTTCCAAACTTAAAGCTTTAGGAAAGTACAAAAATACTCTCATCATGTTTGCTTCAGATAACGGTGCCTGCTCAGAAGGTAGCGGTGCTAAAACTCAATCCACTAAGCTCGAAGACTTCGGAACTGTCGCAAGTTATGAGACCGTAGGCAAGTCCTGGGCGTCGGTTCAAAATACTCCTCTTCGCAATTGGAAAAACTATTCCCACGAAGGGGGCATTCGCACTCCTTTTATCGTTCACTGGCCGGGAAAAATATCTTCACCCGGAACTTTCAATCGTGAGCCTGTACACTTCATCGATATCATGAGTACTTATGTCGAACTGACAGCAGCGACTTATCCAACAGATGTCACTCCCATGCAGGGAACGAGTCTACTTCCCACATTTAAAGGAAAAGAAATAAAGCGGAGCAAGTCACTCTTCTGGCAATGGCAAAGAGGCGGTGCCATCCGTGACAAAAACTGGAAAGCTGTTTTCTGGAATAAGAATTGGGAACTCTTTGATATGTCTAAAGATCAAAATGAGGCTCATGACCTTGCATCTCAATATCCAGAAAAGCTCCAAGCCATGAAAAAATCTTATCATGCTTGGTACAAAGAAGCGAAGCAAAAATGAAATTTTTTTTCCTCATAGCTATCTTATTAATACTTCTGCCGCAAGACCTTTTGTCTCGAGAGAAATGGCCGACTTATGCTCAGGATATTAAGTATAAGACTAGCATCGATCAGAGCTTACAAGCTATGATGATCTACAAAGCCAAAGCTCAAAAAAAACGTCCTTTATTAGTCGCTCTACATTCATGGTCAGGCAACTATAGACAAACAGGATGGCAAAACGATGCTCTACAGTGGTGCCATGAGAATGACTGGAATTTCATACATCCCAATTTTCGCGGAGCTAACTCAAATCCAGATGCCTGTGGATCGGAAAAAGCTGTGCAAGATATAATAGATGCCGTCAAATACATGCAACATGATTCTCTAGTAGATTCGGATAGGATTTACTTAATCGGAAGTTCTGGCGGTGGTCACGCAGCCTTGCTTCTAGCGGGTCGTGCTCCGCAAATCTGGGCAGGTGTTTCTGCTTGGGTTCCCATTTCTGATCTCAACGCATGGTGGGCTCAAAAAAATAAACAAAAATCCAAATATGCTCGTAATATCGAGAAAGTTGCGGGTGGCAAACCTGATAATGATGCAAGCGCTCATGAGCAAGCTCGCTTACGTTCGCCTCTAAGTTATTTACACTTAGCCAAGAAAGTCAATATCGATATTAGTGCGGGCATTAGCGATGGACACAAAGGTGGCAGCGTACCTTTTACTCATTCATTGTATGCCTTTAATCAAGTCGTTCCCGATAAAGAAAAAATCCCTGAAGCTATCATCGAGAAATTTTATCGAACTCAATCATTACCTGTAGAACTTAAAGCGCCTCAAGCTGATCCTTTATATGGTAAAAAACATCTGATTTATCGCCAAGAAAGTCTCCACGCAAGAATCAATATCTTTCAGGGTGGTCACGAAATAATCTCTCATGCAGCACTCAACTGGCTCAAAGAACAAAGGAAAAACAAAGACGCCGTATGGCACAGTAAACACATTCACACCTTGCGATCCTCGCAAAAAAATCATCCATCAGGACTTTAATAAAATAAAGGATATAATATGAAAAAATTATTTCTCACTCTCTTCACTCTATGCTCATCTGCATTCGCACTAGAAAATGCGGGCCAAGAATGGCAAGAAAAAACGAAGAAATCTTATTGGTCGACTCAAGACAAAGTCATCATCGGTGAAAATGCTGATAAGAAAAAATCGGTTCTCTGGACCTCTAAAAAATTCTCTGATTACGAACTGGTGGTCAAATTCAAAACTGAGTCAAAAGACTATGACTCAGGCGTCTTTCTCCGCGGCCCGAGCCATCAGGTCCAAATTGGTGTTTCGCGCTCACTAAAAAAAGACCTCACTGCCTGTATATATGCGCCCGTGGACAAAAAAGGAAAGTATCCTGCAGCTAGTGATCAAGTCAAAGAACTTCACAAACTCGGTGAATGGAACGAAATGAAAATCACTGTGAAAGGCAAAAATATCCAAGTCACCCTCAATGGAACTCAGACAGTCAATTATGATGCCGTAAAACTAAAAGAAAGTGGCCCCATTGGCCTTCAGCTTCATCCTGGCGTTCACCAAAAAATAGAGTTCGAAATCCTCTCATTAAAAGAACTATAATACCTGGGAGCGCAGGCATCTTGCCTGCATAAAACTTCACGATTACCCATAAAGCGGGGCACAGCCCCTAATCGCCTGGTCAAGGAATGGCAATTCCTTGCAGGGGGTGTTTGAGGGGGACAGAGTCACCCTCATATGCGAAGCATCATGCCCTTTATTCTGCTTAATCGCATAAAAATTTATCTCCAACTGGATCGCGTAGCCCCCTGTTACGCACAAAACCTCCTCTAACACACTTAAACGCACAACAAAAGATCCTTATGAATAAACTACTGAAATACTATTTTTATAGCCTCCTCCCTCTGCTCTCCTTGCTACCCCTTTTTGCCGCCGATAAAAAGCCAAATATCCTCTACATCTTTACTGATGACCAAAGTCATCGCTCGGTATCTTCTTATGAAGAGGCTCATGATTGGGTACAAACTCCCCATATTGATAAGTTAGCAGAATCTGGCATGAGCTTCACTCATTGCTACACGGGAACCTGGTGTCAGCCTTCACGACTCAGTGCACTTACCGGCTTGCTTCAACATGCGGCCAATAGTTTTAAAATCACTAAGTACCCCATGGCTAGCTATGACCCAAAAAAGCTTCCTTTTTTCCCTGCTGTCTTAAGAAAAAATGGCTACGAAACTGCCTGTATCGGCAAATGGCACCTCGGTGAAGATGTGGGCCATGGTCGCGACTGGGATTACTCCGTCATTTGGGATCGTGGTGGTCCTAGAAAGAATATATCCGCCTACTTTCACAACACCTTGGTTCGCACTAATGGTGGTGAACGCAAAGCTCTGGGAGGCTATAGCACAGACCGCTACACAGAATTAGCTGTAGATTATATCGAAGATAAAAAAGACTCCCCAAAGCCTTGGTATTTGTGGCTATGTTATGGCGGTGTCCATGGGCCTTACACTCCAGCCGATCGCCACAAAGATATTTATACTGATGTGAAAGTTGATGTCCCCTCAGATGTTTTTGGACCTCGCCCCACTAAACCTGAACATTTGAAAAATATGACTCGTTGGAAAAAAGGTGAAGATGGAGTGCCAAAAGGCTTTGATAAACAAGTTAAAAAATATCACAGAGCCGTAAAATCTTTGGATGATGGTGTGGGAAAACTTATGCAGGCACTCAAAGAAAGTGGGCAGCTAGAAAACACTATTGTTATCTTCACCTCTGATCAAGGCTTTGCTTGGGGTCAGCACGGCTCCAAAGAAAAGTGGTTGCCCTATGACGCCAATATTCGCGCCCCCTTAATCATCAAAGCACCAGGCTTAACTCAAGCGGGTACAATTAGCTCAGAAGCCGTGAATGGCGTTGATATAGTCAGTACAATCCATGACTTATCTACTGTGCAAACTGAATGGAAGATGCACGGACGAAGTCTCATGCCTTTGCTGAAAGAGCCAGAACATAAGCTCGAGTCTCCGATGCTGCTCATCAATACCACTTACCAATATGGCCAGATGATTAATGACGAACTGAAAAAGAAAAACTATGATGCCTTCAAACGCCGAGGACTCTATGCTTGGATGATGATGCGCGACGGCAAATATAAATACATTCGTCATTTTAAAGATAATGTCATTGAGGAACTCTATGACCTCGAAAAAGACCCCGAAGAACTCAATAACCTCGCCGTCAATCCAGAGTACAAAACTTTACTCAAAAAACTACGCGCTAAAAATATCGAAGAATTCAAAAAGAAAGACGCCTCTTTTTTAGAATTATTACCCCCGCCTAAAAGTATATAAAAAAGTGATCAAATTATTCTTGCTCTATTAGTCGGACAAGGAATTAGATTTACTTTTTAGTGCTGAAAGTACGCATTAACTTAGCCTAGTTCGTCAGAGCTAGGAAAAACGAGTACATGAAGAATGAGTGAGTTCTGTAGGAACGCATTAAAGCTCTAATCCATGCTTACAGCATTCATTTTAGTGCTGAAAGTACGCATTAACTTAGCCTAGTTCGTCAGCGCTAGGGAAAACGAGTACATGAAGAATGAGTGAGTTCTGTAGGAACGTATTAAAGCTCTAACACATGCTTACAGCATTCATTTTAGTGCTGAAAGTACGCATTAACTTAGCCTAGTTCGTCAGAGCTAGGAAAACGAGTACATGAAGAATGAGTGAGTTCTGTAGGAACGCATTAAAGCTCTAATCCATGCTTACAGCATTCATTTTAGTGCTGAAAGTACGCATTAACTTAGCCTAGTTCGTCAGAGCTAGGAAAAACGAGTACATGAAGAATGCGTGAGTTCTGTAGGAACGCATTAAAACTCTAAACCACGCTTACAGCATTCATTTTAGTGCTGAAAGTACGCATTAACTTAGCCTAGTTCGTCAGAGCTAGGGAAAACGAGTACATGAAGAACGAGTGAGTTCTGTAGGAACGCATTAAAGCTCTAATCCATGCTTACAGCATTCATTTTAGTGCTGAAAGTACGCATTAACTTAGCCTAGTTCGTCAGAGCTAGGGAAAACGAGTACATGAAGAATGAGTGAGTTCTGTAGGAACGCATTAAAGCTCTAATCCATGCTTACAGCATTCATGATGGTTTTATATCTCCATGGCACATTGATCTGCCCTGGCTCCACAAAAGAGCTAAGCAGCAAACAGGCTTTAATGTTCACTTTGAAAAAGAGGATTATTAAACAAGTTAGTATTTAACTTATTTGTAGCGCAGCTGGGCTCGGCAATTTTATCGCGCCTTTTCCTTTGTTTGTACCTATTTATTCATATTTTCTCAATAATTCCTCATAGCTTGCACATGATTTCTATCATCTACACTCTAGTTTAGAATCGAAAAGTATTGAACGTCGCTTTTTTATGGATAAAGATATATATAATATAGTTTCAGCATAAGGTTGCGAGGGAAGTCACCTGTTTTAAGATTTTCGAGGGAAGGGAAATATGTGTATTCAGATTGAAGCAACTATAGATAAAAAGCTTATTGGCCACGCTACAGAGAGTGAGTCATGAGTGACCGGGTGAAATCCCCTAACTTTGAGTTCTTGAAAAGTGAAGATGAGTTACTTTTTAATTATGCACTACGTGCTGAACGCTATGTGTTCGACGACCCCAATTCATGTCTCATTAAACTTCGTCAACTTGCTGAACATATGGCACAACAAGTTGCAACAGCTTTCCGTATTGAGTTCAATAGCGAAACTCGTCAACTAGACCTACTAAATGATCTCTATTATCATCGCATAATATCTTCAGATATATCACAAATTTTTCATAGTCTTCGTAAAGAAGGTAACCTTGCTGTTCACGACCACGGCATGTCGGAAAAGCGCCAATCCCTCTACCAACTCAAACTCGCGCATCACCTAGCATCTTGGTATCACAAAACAGTCAATGATAGTCGCTTCAAGTTGCAGCCTTTTGTTCCACCACCGCGTCAAGAGGATCAGGAAGAGCAACTCAAAGAGACCCTAGACAATCTTACTAGCGACTTAATCGAAAAAGAACAAGCGATCAAACTTGCTCAAAGTAGTGCTGAAGAACAAGCACGCCTCAAACTAGAAGCCGAGCAAGCCGCGAAGCAGGCCTACGCAGACCTCAACGCCGCACTCGAGATGGCCGAAGAGAGCTCTTTATTATTAGAACAACAAAAAGCTGACTTCGCCCTTCAACTTCAAAAAATGAAAACCGAGGCCAACAAGCGCTCAAATTCTGACCAAGAATCATTATTAGCCCGCTCCGCTAGCGCCGCCGCCGAAATCGAAAAAACCGAAAAGACCACGCGCATTTTTATTGATGAACAACTCCGCGAACATGGCTGGGAAGTCGATTCAGACTTCATTCGTTATTCTAAAGGCGCACGCCCGCAGAAAGGCAAAAATATCGCCATCTCCGAGTGGCCAACCGCCTCAGGTCCTGCCGACTACGTTTTGTTTTGTGGTCTCCAGCCCATAGCGATAGTAGAAGCCAAGCGCGAAATCAAAAATATCTCTGGCTCCATCGTTCAGGCCAAACGCTATAGCCGCGACTTCAAAGAGAACGACGTTCAACTCGCTGGAGCTTGGGGCGAATACAAAGTCCCCTTCCTTTTCTCCACTAATGGCAGTCCCTATCACGAACAACTCAAGCACGCTAGCGGAACCTGGTTCCTTGATTGTCGCAAAAGCACCAATATCCCCCGCGCTTTTGATGGCTGGTATACTCCCGATGGACTCAAGCAACTCTTTAAACAAGATGTCGAAGCAGCCGACAAAAAACTTGAACTCGAGCCTAACGACTTACCCCTGCGCGATTATCAAAAAGACGCTGTGAAATCTGTAGAGCAAGCTATTGCCAAGGGACAACGTGAAATCATGCTCGCCATGGCTACCGGCACCGGTAAAACCCGAACCTGTATTGGCCTTGTCTACCGCCTCGTCAAGACCCGTCGCTTTAGACGCGTACTCTTCTTAGTTGATAGGACCTCACTTGGTGAACAAGCCCTCAACGCCTTCAAAGACCTGCAAATCGACAACCTACAGACCTTTGCGGATATCTTTGATATCAAAGGCATGGGTGACAAAAATGTCGATGATACCACCCGCCTGCATATCACTACTGTACAAGGAGTCATGCAGCGTATTCTTTATCCATCAAAAGATAGCCTGCCTCTACCCGTAGATATGTACGACTGTATTGTTGTAGATGAATGTCACCGTGGTTATAACCTCGACAAAGAGATGAGTGAAGTTGAACTCGGCTTTCGCTCCGAGAAAGACTATATCTCCAAGTATCGCCGTGTTATCGAACATTTCGACGCCATCAAAGTTGGTCTCACCGCTACACCAGCATTACATACCACCGATATCTTCGGTATACCCGTTTATAATTACTCCTATCGCCAGGCGGTCATCGATGGTTATCTTGTTGATCACGATGTGCCCTTTCAAATCAAAACAGCGCTTTCAAATGCTGGGATCAAATACGAAGTTGGCGAGACCGTCACCACCTATGATGTGAAAAAGAAACAAATCGACAATTTTACCACTCCAGATGAAGTCAACTTCGAAATTGAAGGCTTCAACAAAAAGGTTATCAACGATAATTTTAACCGTGTCGTTTGCCAACAACTCGTACAAGAGATCGACCCCGAACTTCCAGGTAAGACACTTATCTTTTGCGCGACTGACCTCCATGCTGATACGGTGGTTGATATTCTCAAACAAGAATTCACCAAATTTTATGGTGAGATCGACGATGATGCCGTAGTCAAAATCACTGGTAGTAGCGATAAACCGCTAACGCTTATTCGCCGTTACAAAAACGAAAGCCTACCCAAGGTTGCCGTCACCGTAGATCTACTCACCACCGGCATCGATGTCCCTGAAATCACCAACATTGTATTCATTCGTCTCGTTCGCAGTCGTATTCTCTATGATCAAATGCTTGGTCGTGCGACTAGACTCTGTCCTGATATAGATAAAGAGAGCTTTCGCATTTTTGATGCTGTTGACCTCTACAAATACATGGCCGATCATAGTGACATGAAACCCATCGTTTCAGCACCTACCACCACCTTTACCCAGCTCGCCCAGGAAATGGCCACGAATCAAGATGAAGAGCAACTCCAGCTCAGTCGCGATCAATTCGTCGCTAAGCTGCAACGCGTCAAGAAAAAACTCGAGACCATGCACTCCGAAAACTTCAAGATCACCACTGGTATGAGTATAGATGATTTTATCAAGACTATAAAAAATGCCGACGGCCCCCAAATCCAAATCATGGCCACGACCTGTATCAAACTCGCCACCTGGCTCGAATCACTGCAGCTCTACCCAGGACGTAAAGTCATTATCTCTGATCATGAAGATGAATTCATCGAGACCGTGCGTGGTTACGGCGATTCTCAAAAGCCCGAAGATTACCTCGAATCCTTCAAAGAATATCTCAATACCAATATCAACAAGATCGATGCCTTGCGTATCATTGCTCAGAGCCCGCGCGACCTCACCCGCAAAGACCTACGCGAAGTTCAGCTACTCTTGGATCAAGCCGGCTTTAGCGAGAACTACCTGCGCACCGCCTGGAAAGAAGCCAAACAAGTCGATGTTGCCGCCTCCATTATTGGCTTTGTACGCGCCATGACTATAGGCAGCGAACTCATACCCTATGAAGAACGCCTCAATCGTGCCATGAAAAAAATCATGTCTTCCCGTCAATGGACACAACCACAAGAAGGCTGGCTCAAACGCATCAAACAAACACTGCAGGATCAACGCATCATCGATCAAGACACACTCAATAGTGGAGCCTTCAAAACCAAAGGCGGCTTCAATCGTATCAATAAAATATTCCAAGGCCAGCTTGATCAAGTACTGCACGACATCAACGAAGCCATCTGGGCAAGCGCTTAATAAACTAGGATAAAATATATGTATAAAATCATCCTCTGGATACTAAAAACTTTTAAATATTGGCTTATCAACTTCATCTTGATAATCACTGCCATAGTTGCCTTTGTCTGGATTAAAACAGCGATTAATAACATTGTAGAAAATGAACAAAGAACCGCTGTAATTGAAAATAAACTCACTGAGCTTAAGAATGAAAAAGGCGGCTTCGAGAAGTCTATTGCTAATCAGCAGAAAAAAATTCTGGCAATAAGAGCAAACATTCAGGATTCAAAAAAAATAATTACGAAACACAGCCTTTCGGTACAAATGATCGATTTGAAAATCGAGGCTATCAAAGATGAATATACTATTAAAGATCTAATACCCGGAACCAATGCTTACCTAAAATTGACAACACTGAAAACAACTAAAAAAACCACTGAAAATATTATCAGTAGACAACGTGAGCTACAGAATAAATATAGAGAATGGGCTATAAATTCACCTGAAGCTAAAGCTATCAAAAAACTACGTAAGCAAATCACTAGTCTCGAAAATTCTATTAATGGTGAGCAAAAGAATCTTGCTACTAATAAAAAAGAAATCGCGGATGATGTTGTAGCTAAACTTCATCACAAATACGGTGAACAATTTCAATCAGCACTTCTTATACTTCTGGGCACTATCTTATCTCCTGTATTAATACGTTTCTTTCTTTATTATATACTTGCCGCAGGTGCGGGACGTTGTAGACCTATCACACTCTTGAAAGACAGCGCTGCCATTACCGACTTCAGTGAATCACAAGAAACTCTAGAAATAACCCTCGACGACCAAGAGGAACTTCTAATAAATCCTGAATATCTCCAGTCATCCAACATGAATTTTAGTTGTAAAACTCAATATTTTTTGAACAAGAAATTCTTTATAACTTGTATTGTTGCCAATCTTTTCACTCTAACTAGAATTAGAGATACCACAAAGACTCCTATTTCAATTTCCTCCACCAAAAATCCATTTATCAAAACAGCTACTGCTACCTTGCCTAAAGGAAGTGCTATGATTTGTCACCCGCGATCTTTAATTGGTGTGATAAAAAAACAAAGCGACAATGTCGTTATATCTCGCCATTGGAGAATACTTTACTTACACAGCTGGTGCACGCTTCAGTTCCGTTATTTAGCTTTTCATGGTGAATGCACACTTATCTTCAAAGGCTGCCGAGGTGTTAAAATCAAGAAAGCTACAGATGGTACCTTAATAGGTCAATCATCAACTCTCGCCTTTTCTGCAAATGCTCTCTACTCCAATAAACGTTGTGAAACATTTATCTCATACTTTACCGGGAAAGACGATTTATTTAATGATTGTATTGCTGGATCTGAGAGTCACTACGTCCAAGAAGAGATTGCTAGTGACGGAAACGGATCCGGTGTTAAAAGCAAAGGTCTTGAAGGCTTTGTCGATGCTTGTTTAAAAGTATTTGGAATGTAATTAACAGGAAATACTCATGTATAAATATCTAATTCTCCTCCAGCTAATCCTACTGACTTCTTGTGGTGAGCCATCACAAATAAGCCCTCGAGATGTCGATTCAAAAAACCAGACGGTTCAAGAGTCTGTGCTCCGAGAAATTGAACAAGAAGTAAAAGCGGAAGAAGCTAAAAAAAATGCTGCAGCCAAGGCAGCTAAACAGGATAAAGAAATTGAAGAACTACTAAAATCTCCTTAGCCTTCCAAACCCCCAGCCAAGAGCTCCCATTTTAGTCTTTTCCCTAAAACCTTCCGTCGCCCGTGTGGCAACACCTTAAATCCTTTTACCTGAAACCTTCTCTTATGAATACCACTACCCAAGGCATCGTACAAAAACTCTGGAATCTCTGCAACGTCCTCAAAGATGACGGCATCACCTATCATCAATACGTCTCCGAGCTCACCTATATCCTCTTCCTCAAAATGGCCAAGGAGACCGAGACCGAGAGCCAGCTACCCGAAGGCTACCGCTGGGACGACCTCATGGAAAACGACGGCGTCGAGCAACTCACCTTCTACCGTGAGCTACTCGTTCACTTGGGTACCAACGGCTCCCAACGCGTACAAGAGATTTTTGCCAACGCCAACACCATCCTCAAACACGCCAAGAACCTCGCCAAGCTCGTCAATGATATCGACGCCCTCGATTGGTACGCCGCTCGTGAAGAAGGCCTCGGCGACCTCTATGAGGGACTCTTAGAGAAAAATGCCAATGAGAAAAAATCTGGCGCGGGTCAGTACTTCACCCCACGCGTACTCATCGACTCCATCGTCTCCATCGTCAAACCCCAAGCTGGTGAAACAATTGAGGACCCAGCGTGCGGCACGGGCGGATTCATTCGCTCAGCCGATGCCTACATCAAAAATGAAACCGATGATCTTTTTGAACTGAGTCCAGATAAACAAGAATTCCAAAAACACCAAGCTTATTGCGGCGTCGAACTCGTTCAGGATACCCACCGACTCCTACTCATGAACCTCATGCTACACGGCATCGAATCTCATATCACCCTGGGCGATACCCTCTCACCCAGCGGTGCCAATATGCCTAAAGTTGATATCATCATGGCGAATCCTCCCTTCGGTGCTAAGAAGGGCGGCGATCAAGCCACGCGCGACGACTTCACTTACCCAACGGGCAATAAGCAACTCGCTTTCCTGCAACACATCTACCGTGGCCTCAAACCCGGTGGTCGCGCTGCCGTAGTCCTGCCCGATAATGTTTTATTCGAAGCAGGCGTGGGGGCTGATATTCGCCGCGACCTCATGAATAAATGCAATCTCCACACCATCCTGCGCTTACCCACAGGTATCTTCTACGCTCAGGGCGTCAAAACCAACGTTCTCTTCTTCTCGCGGGGCACCACTGATAAAGACAATACCAAGGATACTTGGGTCTACGATATGCGCTCCAACATGCCCAACTTCGGCAAGCGCACGCCCTTCACCCGCTCTTACTTCGAGGAATTTGAAAAGCTCTATGGCGCAGACGCCTATGGGTCTTCGCCAAGAACCGAGATGGAGGAAGATGAACGCTGGCGTAAGTTCTCACGTGAATGGATTCGCGACTCTAAGGGCGACTCACTCGATATCTCCTGGATCAAGGATGACGATGCCATAGATGCCGCCGATTTACCCGCTCCCGAAGTTCTCGCCTCCGAGGCCATGAACGAACTCAGCTCCGCACTCACCGACCTCCAAAAACTCATCTCATCTCTCGAGGAAGCTTAGTAATGAGTGAACTCTCCATACCTCAAAACTGGGTACTTACCACTCTTGGAAGTATCCTTTCAGTTAGTTCAGGAAAAGGACTTCCCCAATCAAAAATGGTTGAAGGGAATATACCTGTTTATGGTGGCAATGGAGTGACTGGACAACATAACACACACAGTATAGAACAAGTAACTATTGTTATAGGCCGTGAAGGGTTTTATTGTGGTTCCGTTCACCTAACTCCATCAAAATCCTGGGTAACGGATAATGCTTTTATTACCAAGTATTCTGATAGCAATATAGATCAAATGTTTTTATATTGGCTATTAAAATCCACCGACCTTAGAAAAAATGATAGCTCTACGGCCCAACCTGTAATTTCTGGTAAAAAACTATATCCAACAGATGTTTTATTGCCCCCACTAGCTGAGCAGGAAGAAATCGCCCGCCGCTTGGATGATTTATTGAGCCAAGTTGATAGTATAAAAACCCGCCTCGACAAAGTCCCCGGCACCCTCAAAACCTTCCGCCAAAGCGTACTCGCCGCCGCCGTCTCCGGCCAACTCACCGAATCCTGGCGCAAAGAAAATACTCCTATAAAGATAAATGAAACTAATAATACATACAGCCTATCTGAAGAATTCGATTATTACGAGATTCCAGATACTTGGAGTTTTACACCCATAGGAAATATTGCAGCTTTTCAGCAAGGGATGCAAATCGCAAAATCTAGTAGACATGAGGCCGATGGACCTAATAGACTTCCTATTTTAAGAATAGGAAATTACTCCAGTCAATTCACCAAGGACGTTGATTATATTGATGTAGATTCCAGTTCATTAATTGCCGAAAAGGACGATATAATACTTACTAGAACTGGCGAGAGTCGAGGGGGTGTATTAACAGGTTACCGTGGGGTATTCCATAACAACACTTTTAGAATTAATTTTAATGAGTCTGCTATTTTAAGAGAATATTTAATCATTTCATTAAAAAATGAGCAAACACAAAATTTTATAAAAGAAGTTTCTGGCCGATCTGCTCAACCAGACCTTACACATAAAAAATTTGGCCCTTGTCCAATTTCATTACCCTCCCTCGAAGAACAAGCCGAAATCGTTCGTCGAGTCGAAGAACTCTTTGCCTATGCCGATAAAGTCGAAGCCCAAGTCAAAGTCGCCCAAGAACGCGTCAACAAGCTCACCCAGAGCATACTCGCCAAAGCCTTCCGCGGCGAACTCACCGAAGCCTGGCGCGCCACAAATCCCGAACTCATCACCGGCCCCAACTCCGCCGCAGCCCTCCTAGCCCGCATCCAAGCCGAACGCGAAGCCGCCCAACCCAAAAAGAAACCCCGCAAGAAAAAGGCCTAAGGAGAATAAGGTATGGAGAAATTCGATGGCACATTAACGAAAGAATATAGAAACCTAATCGTTCAGGCTTTTGTTGATGCCGATATAGATCTTAAGAAGTTCAAAGACACCCAAGGTAGGATTGAAGGTGACATAGATTCCATAGTATATTCCTATGTGGGTAGTGAGAAGTTCCTTTTCTCAATATCTTATCATGAAAAGTATTTATGTGTCCTTAGATCACATAGTCTTGTCGAAATTATAATCCAAGATGAATTTCATTTTGTGCCAGAGCTCGTCAGAATTCTAAAATCATTAAAAGAGAAGATTTATAACGATTTCAAAGATGATATTTCATCGACTGTAGAGGCATTTTTGGAGACACCACAGAACATGTCTCCTCTAATACTTGTAACTGGCTCAGTTCAAATTGAGGATGACAACATAAGGCTTCTTGCCAAAAGAATAGGTCGAGAGTTAGCTGATTCGGGTTACAATTTGTTAGTCAGTGATTATGCAGGTGTGGACCAGACTGTACTAAAAAGTTTTGCTCATACATGTGAAGCAAAGAACTTACAGAATAAAATATTGCTTTATTTGGGGCCTAAGAGAGGTTTAAATGAGTATCATAATTTTTTAGAACAATCTGGCCGACTTAATGTAGTGCTTTATGAATCAAATAATGAGTCTTTTGAAGAACCTCTATTAAATGCAGATGCAATTGTAGTTATTGAAGGTAAAAAAGTTCCTTATGATCGCTATAAATATTGCGTTAAAAAGAATTTCAATAAACCATTTTTTGCCTTTACTCAAACAGGTGGTTCAGGGTTTAACGTGCATCAAGATATTTGTAATAATTGGTCTGAGCGTAGAAAAGATTTTAAAAGCAAAGTTAATTACTTTGACTATAGCCTCCTTAGTGAAGCATTTATTGACCATCAAGGTCCCCAAGTTTTAGCGCAGTATACAGTCAGCCTCATTACTCAGGTATTATTTTCTAAAGTAACTGACTTTAAATTCAGAGATATTCACTTTTCTAAATCATTACGGGAGTTCTTAAATTACGCTTATTCCGTGTCGAAAAAATGTACGCCAGCTCTTTTAACTCCAGAGTTAGTATTTGATTGTTTGCACCAAAGACAAATAGACCCGTATGGCAAAGGGATTGGTAAAGCTGTTAGAGCATATAATGCTCATGTTGTTCATACAGTTGCAGGCTTATTTTTAACCAAAAATAGTTTAGATATTTTTAAAGAAAATGGCAAACAACTAACCTTCATCGAAGAAGTTCCCATACCTAATAATTTACAGTTGATACTCTGGCAATCTCAACTTATTAGCCGTGTGACTCTTAATGATGGTAAAATACACCAAAGGCATTTTTTACTCGCATTATTAACTTATTTACTGAGCTACTACACCAAAGGCTCTAAAGAATATTCAACTATTTATCAACTTACGGAAAAGCTAGTTCATGATTCTTCTAAACTAGAAAGTGATTCCGAAGAGGCATGGAATGGTCTGTGGGAGCGCGTTAACGCTAATGTATATTCACCACCAAACAATAAAAATTCATTTAATCGTTTCCTCAATGACGGCTTATCCACTGATGATGCATTAGGCGTTCAACCGGATGCTCAAGGCATGGCTCGCCTCATCATGGACAAGGGTTTTAAAGGCTCTCTGGCTATTGGTGTATTTGGCCCATGGGGTTCAGGTAAAAGTAATTTCTTTAACTTCATGAGACAAGAAATAAACCTAATCTCGGGTGAGGTCTCACAATCAGATAAAGAGCAATTATTTTGCAGCGAAGTCTGCCATATCACTTTTAATGCCTGGCATTACCATGATTCGAATCTTTGGGCATCCATCTTGGTTCAAATCTATGATAATCTAGCCCGTTTTTATGCTATTAAAGCAAAGGGCGACAAGACCGAAGAGAAGCTCAAAAAATTGGCTGTAGGTGAATATGTTGACATCTCAGATGAAGAACTAGCAGAATCTTCTAAGTTCTTAGACTCCGAACTATTATCCAATAAGTCTAAAGTAGTGACTTTAAATAAAAAAATTAATGAAACTACACTAAAGCTAGAGCAATTGGCTTCTGATATTGAACAAAAAGAAAAGACACTCGGGGCCGCTTTTAATTTCACATCGATTAGCTCAATAGCCCAAACTACTTTAAAAAACAACAAAACAGTAGCAGCTGCATGTGATGAATTAGGCATCGAAAAAACTCTGGAGGATTTAGAAAAAGCTAAAAGCGAATTGATAGATAGTTCAAAATATTTATTTTCCCCAATAAAAAAAATTCCCGAATTGATCAAGAAAAAGCAAATAAACTGGTTCTATCATGCAATTCTTGCGTTAGTTGTTTTTTATATAGTGACCTTTGCATTGAAGCACATTGTACCTGATACTTCATCGATAAAAAATACGTTTGAGCCTATTCTATCATTTTTTAGTACTACTGTGGCATTGATAAGCTTATGGTCAAAAAAGCTAAAGGATTTGACATTGAAAGCGTCTGAAGCTATCACGCTTATTAAGTCTGAAGTTGATCAAGTCAGGACCAAGGAGACTATTCATTTTAATGAAGAAAAAGAAACATTACAATCCGAAATTCATGAGCTATACGCGGAAAAAGAAAAGTTAGTTCAGAATCAGGAACGCCTGTTACTTGGTAAGCAAAATATAAACCCGCATAGACATTTATATCAATTTATAGAAGATCGTTTGAACTCAGATAAATTTCGTAACGAATTAGGCTTTGTTTCTGAGGTTCGACATGAATTAGAAAGATTAGAAAAATTAGTTTCGCGATCTAAAAAAGAGGACTCTTCTGAATTCATTGATGGTGATAAAAAATTCAAAAAACTAGATCGTATCATTCTCTATATTGATGACCTAGATCGCTGTGATAAAAAAATTGTTATGGAAGTATTACAGGCGGTTCATTTATTACTCGGGTTTGATCTATTTATAGCAGTTGTTGGGGTTGATACACGCTGGGTTATAGATGCCTGGAATCAGACATATAAAACAACGGAAAGTCTGTCTGAAAATAAAGTTTCGCATGACACAGAAGCCTTGCAAATCAGCCCCCATAACTACCTTGAGAAAATCTTCCAAATCCCCTATTGCTTACCTCAACTCAATGAAAACACTTTGGATATCCTCACCAAAGATATTCAGGTAGCGTCTAGAATAACTTCTAGTAATGAAAGTGACATTGAATCTACTCAAGATTCAGCAGAAGAAGCGGAACCTATAGATTTGGATGATTCGCCTATCTCTAACATGATTGAAAAAATACGTCATGAAATCCTATTGGATTTAGAAGACACTATTAAAGCGGTGGAGATAACTGAAGACGAACTGAATTACATTCGTTCAATAGCATGGACAGAGATCACTCCACGAGTATTTAAACGCATGCTTAATGTGTATCGCATAATACGGGCCTCTTTTACCCCAACACAATTAGATCAATTTGTGATGGGTGAATTCAAAATCCTGTGGTTCCTACTTTGTCTACAAGCTAGATACCCGAAGAGTTATGATACTATTTTTATCGACATGAAGAACAGTTCGCATATGAATGTAGGTTTCTCAAATTGGTTGATAATAACTGAAGATGATTCAACTTTATTAGCAAATAATCAAATAGATCTCACACTTGACACTAAGCTACTGGGTCGTGAATTATGCGAAGAGAAATGCTCTAAGGACGCACTATGGCTCTATATTGATAAAGTCTGTCAATTTAGTTTCGATACTAAAAAACAACGAATCATCGGGGCCGTATCTAAATGATGACTCTGTTCTCTGTACTCAACTTACACTTACACTTACCAGATGTAGCTCCTGAGCTATGTAAAATTCATTTGGCTCAAAGTAACAATGATTCAGTATTAGATCATTTTTATGCAGGTACGTTTCAATCTTGGCAAGAGGGTCAAACTCAAAAGAATTTTGGGCAAGCCTATATCATCTCATTGATTCAATTACCTCAAAAGAACAAGTGGCTCTTTGCAGGCTGCTTTCGTAGTCTCAGTGTATCTTCAGAGAAGATAAATGGCTACTGGAAGTATGAAACTGAAGAACTAACCGAGTGTAGTGAATTAGAGGGTCGTTTGATTATTGATTTTCAGCGCACCGGCCGCGCCTCATACTTACGAGCGGAGAATTGGGCTGAGCAACTCACGGTAGCAGAATTCAAAGCCCAACGTATGTCCGTACAAGAATTTCCTGGCTATAACCAAACCTCAATCAGCAAATCCACGCTCGATATCATCATCAGCCAACAGATTCAATCATGGCGCGGTGCCTTATCGAATATTGCGGGTATCTACCTCATTACCGACACCAACACCGGCAAGCTCTATGTCGGTTCTGCAACAGGAAGTGAAGGCATCTGGCAACGCTGGTCAGATTATTCAGTAAATGTCCACGGCGGCAACAAAGACCTCAAAGAGGCTCTTAAACTTAATGGCTCCGACTACAGCAGGCATTTTCAATACAGTATCCTCGAAATTGCCGACACCCACGCCAGCGACCAAGACATTCTCACCCGCGAGTCCTACTGGAAACAGGTCCTCCGCACCCGCGAATTCGGCTACAACGCCAACTAAAAAGCTTTTATCTTGTCTGTGATATATCGCCTCACTCCGGTGGGGAGGTGTTGCCAGTGCTGCCACACGGGCGGTGCTGCCACACGCGATTTCACTTGTCTGCGATTTCACTTGTCTGAGACGCGAAAATAACGATTTCACTTGTCTGAGACGCGAAAATAAAAACTATATTTAACTGATAATCAAGTCTTTATACAAAAAGAATAAGCGCCAATTCAGCTGATACATTTGCTTAATAAAAAGATTTCACTTGTCTGAGACGCGAAAATAAAAACTATATTTAACTGATAATCAAGTCTTTACACAAAAAGAATAAGAGCCAATTCAGCTGATACATTTGCCTAACAAAAACTATATTTAACTTATAATCAAGTCTTTACACAAAAAAAACAAGAGCCAATTCAGCTGATACATTTGCCTAACAAAAAAGATTTCACTTGTCTGAGGCTTTGGGAGAATAGTTATGGCTGATTTATCTCAGACCATGAACTTGTTTTCTTTGCTGGGAGCGCCGATTGTTAATCGGCTCAAAGCGAAGCGCCTTAATGCTGAAGAAAATGAAAGCGTGACAAATTGTCACCAGTTGAAAATTCTCGCTCGTGATGGCTAGATGCGCAGGACTAATCTTGCTGAATTTTATAGGAGAATTGCCTAAGATGAAGCTTATGCACAGGTGAGATCCCTCCTGAAGAAAGATTTTTGGGAGAAGGGACTTGCAGTTGTTGTGAGAAATTACGATTAAATAGAGATTGATTATGACTAACTTCACCTTCATAAAAGACACTTTACCCGAAGTCTACGAACTTGGGTTCAAGACCGAAGAGCATTTAAAGCAGGACAAGCGTGCTTGTGCCTTTTACTGCCGTCTCACACTCGAAGTCGCAGTGAATAATTTTGTTCCACGGGTGAAATCGACGTAGCGTTGGATTTACTTAAATTCATTATTCATAAAATGAATAAGAGATATATTTCTATTTGATGTCAGTAATGAGACTCATGAAAATGATGTTGTTACATTTATGTTTACAGTAGTGTTACTTTATTCAATCTTGAGGGTGTATTTCATACGGAAAGGCATATTGCCTCAAAACACTACATCTAGTATATAGACGTTTCTCCAGTCACTACATCTAGTGCTTTACTAAGTATACCTGTTACTTCTTGATAGATAAAAGTGTTACTTTATTTGTATTTTTTGTGTTACTTTTTAAGCTTGAGATGTTACTTTGTTTGAATTATTTAGAGGAAGTACTTATGGAATTAAAATTACTGCAACCCGGCTTTGATTCATCTTTGACGGACTTGATCATTGATTTAGAGCATTTGAGGCAAAAGCGCTTGACTGGAACAACCCACCCAGCGGTGTTTTTCCAGCTTAAGCAAATTTTTCACATGCTGGAGAGTATTGGTTCGGCCAGAATTGAAGGCAATAATACAACGGTCGCGGCCTTTGTGGAGACGCGAATTGAGGAACGCCCTTTTATTAATGAAGATATTCAAGAAATTCGTAATATTGAAGAAGCTATTGAGTTTATCGATGAGTGTATTGAAGCGAGAGGGATCACTAAAAGTTTCCTTAAAGAACTTCATCAATATATCGTCAAAGGTCTTACACCGCCACCACATGGAGAAGGTGACCATACCGCTGGAGCATTAAGGAATCATGGGGTTGAAATCACGGGGTCGTCACATACTCCGCCAGAAACTTTTCAGGAAGTCGAAGCTTATATTGATGAATTAGTGAATTTCATCAACGAGGAGCATGCGGCTAAGTATGACCTGCTAAAAGTGGCTATTGCTCATCATCGCTTTATGTGGATTCACCCTTTCGGTAACGGCAATGGCCGTACCGGCAGACTTTTAACTTATGCAATGTTGGTAAATCAGGGATTTAAGGTTGATCAAGCAAGGATACTGAACCCGACGGCCATTTTCTGTATTAATCGCGACCAATATAATGAACAACTGGCACTCGCCGATACGGGTGATAACGCGGGGTTAGAATCCTGGTGTGAATATGTTTTATCAGGCCTCAAGGATGAAATAGGTAAGATAGATCGATTGACAGATTATCAGTATCTATCTAAAGAGATTTTATTGCCGGCCTTGAAGTATGCCCACACTCAAAAAATTGTAACTGATAATGAATTTAAGATTTTATGTTTGGCTATTGGTAAACAATCTCTGCAAAATAGTGATATTCGCGATCTCTTTCCGAGCCAAAAATCACAAGCGATTTCTCGTATGATTAAACGGTTGAAAGACAAGAAAATGTTAGCTTCGGAGCCGGGGAATCAACGCCGTTATCACATCTGTTTTTCCAATAACCTTTTGATAAGGGGGGTTATACCTCAACTAGCTGATCACGGTTTTATCCCGGTAAAGGATGATTGAATGACTAACTTCACCTTCATAAAAGACGTTTTACCCGAAGTCTACGAACTTGGGTTCAAGACCGAAGAGCATTTAAAGCAGGCTTTGATAATTTTGAATTCTCAATTTTTAATTTTGAATGGTGGTGTGTCTGATGCGTGAAAGTTTTTCATTCGTAATTATTAATTTTAAATTGGTAATTAACTCTTGGCTGGGAGCGCAGGCGTCCCGCCTGCAGGATTGCACTAGGGAGAGTCAAAACATATGGGGTTTTAATTATGGCAGAAATGCCACAATTAAAAATGCTTTTTATAAGGGGTATAAACGAGGATTATTGGGTGTATGGAAGCAATTATACAATAAGGGTTTTAAACGAGGATTATTGGGTGTATTGAAGCGCGTGTTTAAATCCGTGGAATTCGACGGGTTTAAAACAAGGAGAGACTTTTGTCAAGTTTATCCAGGTACTGAACTTAGTGAGGTTAATTTTTGGGATAAGGAAGGGAAAGCATGAAAGAAGAAGAAAATATTATTATCTACGCCAGTAAAGATGGCAAAGCTACAGTGAGCCTTTTTGCGCAGGATGATCAGGTGTGGATGACGCAAAATCAGCTCGCAGAACTTTTTTCCACCTCGAAGCAAAATGTCGGTCAGCACATCGCAAGTATATTCAGTGATAAGATTTCACTTGTCTGAGACGCGAAAATAAAAACTATATTTAACTGATAATCAAGTCTTTATACAAAAAGAATAAGAGCCAATTCAGCTGATACATTTGCTTAATAAAAATAAATATATCTAAGATCTTTTACCCTACTTTTTCTACTTTTCTTACAGGAACTAAGTAGAAACTTGATGATTTATGAATCCTCAAGTTTCTGTTTAGTTTTATTTTTGCTCCATAAACCACTTCAAGATTTTGTCATCCGAGTTCACGGCCGAAGATATATTGTGACCTAGCCCCTCAAGAAGTGTAAACTTTGGCTGAGCTCCCAAGCTCTTTATTTCTTTAAGCAGGCTTTCAATTTTGCGGTAATCGCAAGCGCCATCTTTAGAACCATGAAAAGCCCAAATAGGCACCTTTACAAAATTCTTAGCTTGCACTGGAAGTTCCCCTTTCGGACTCTCTGCTCCACCGGCTGATCTTGGCACTAAGCCCGCAAATAATTCGGGATATTTATTGCCCCACATCAGTGTCCCTGCACCGCCCATACTATGGCCCGTCAAGAATACGCGTTTAGCATCAATATTGTACTCATTAATGATGAATTTGAGTAAGCGAGTCAAGTCATCTGGGTTCCAGCCATTGGGCATCCCCTCAGCTTTCTGAAACACGGGAATGAGCAAGTTAAAAGGATATTTTCCCTTGCTTATCAATGAGGCTGTCGGGTTGCTCAAATGTCTTGATGTAGGGCCATTATGAGCCCCACCTCCATGAAGATAGATTATCAGTGGTGTTTTTTCCGTTTGATTGACTTGTTTAAAGAAGACAAATTCATTGCGAAGAGTTTTTGTTTCTGCATCCAAAGAACTCGGCATACTCACCACCGCTCCCTTTATAAAGGACTCATCCACTTTGGGTTTTGGCGTACGCTTTTTATCCGTTTGACTCGTTTTCTTCCTTGAATCACGCTCTTTCTCGAAACTTGCCCGTACTGCTTCATGTTCTTCTTTTGAGAGACGGCCATCACCATCCTTATCAAACTTCTCTAAGATTTCCTTACGTCTCTGCTCACGATCCTGAGCACAAAGATTGCTCACGCACAAAGTTGTTAATAGTACTAATAAAACATATTTCATATAATCACTCCTAAATAAGGTTTATACATAACAATACGAACGAAGATCTATAGATCTAACATCTCTGAGCATATTTAAAAATTTTGCCGTACTTGAGGTCGTACTTGGATAATAAGCTGTCTTATTTGGACATTGATACCCTCCCCGCTTTCACTTAACTTTAAAGAGTGATGGCTTCAAAAAAGATGCTTTCATTTATATCGAGTGGTACGCAAGTTCAATCACTCAAGTTTCCAATCGAGCAAGAATACACAGAAATTGAAATCAAATTTAAAATCAGCTAAATCGAATCTTTTAAGTTCTAATAATTTTCATGAATAATCTCATGTTTTTGTTACCATCTTCTGATAAAGACGTTAATTATATATAGAGTCTCTCGATATAGATAGTTTTTAATTTTATTTGGAAGAATTTCATGATTAACCATGGCGTAGTTTTCACACTTAAGAAGGACTCAGCTCTGAGTCGAGAAGAATTTTTTGCTGAAGCACTCAAGCTCAAAAAAATTAACCCCGTTATTAAATTTAAAATTGTTCGAGAGACGAGTTCAAAAAACACCTTCGAATTTGGTTTATTCATGAAATTCCAAAACCCCGAAGCCTACGCCTTATATAACAATCACCCCGATCATTTGCACTTTATCCAGAACATCTGGATCCCCAATATTGAAGACTTCATGGAAATCGATTTCGAAAAAATCCTCTAAAAATTTTAATTAAGTGTAAGCCTTAGTTTTTCGTGGTGTATTTTATATAACACGAATTTTAACTAAGGATTTCATGAGACTTCCCCTTTTAGCATTTTTCTTTTTTTGTACCACACTTTTATACGCTCAAAACCCTAATATTGTCTTTATTCTTGGCGATGATATGAACCGCGATAGCTGGGGAATCTATGGCAACCCCGATTGCAAGACCCCTAATATTGATCGTATAGGAGCTGATGGGCTCGTCTTTGAAAATCTTTACGCAAGTGCAGCAATGTGCTCGCCATTTCGCCAAGAACTCTATAGCGGTCGATCTCCTTGGCGCACGGGAACCCTAGCCAATCATTCGAAATCCATCGAAGGTACCAAGAGCCTGCCCCACTATCTCAAACCACTCGGCTACCGAGTCGCTTTACTTGGAAAAAGTCATATAGGACCCAAACAGGCCTATCCCTTTGAGTATCTAAAAGGTGATTCAAAGAGTAAAAATGCCAATGAGAAATTTCTTGCGAGTTCCGCACAATTCATTGAGTCCGCCATCGAAGAGAAAAAGCCTTTCTGCCTTTTTATTGCCTCCAGTGATTCACATGCGCCCTTTACCACTGGCGACCGCTCGGCTTATTCTGCCGATGAATTAACTGTGCCGCCCTACTGGATTGATACTCCAGAAATGCGGCAAATACTTGTTCAATACTATGCCGAAGTCAGTAATTTTGATTCCTTAGTAGGTCGAGTAGAAAAAATGCTCAAAGATAAAAACCTTTGGAATAATACGATTTTTATTGTTTGTAGTGAACAGGGATCCCAGTTCCCTTTTAGTAAATGGACCTGCTATAATACCGGCTTACACTCGGGAATGATTGCCCACTGGCCGACGAGCTCTACAAAAACAATTAATCAACTACTCTCCATTTCAGATATTGCCCCTACTCTTGCGGAGGCCGCACATTATACGACTAAAGAAAATGATTTTGATGGCTTTAGTTTTCTTAATGCCATTAAAGGTGACAATAAAGAAATTCGCCCATTCGTCTACGGTGCTTTCACCAATTGTAATATTATCGATAATCATGAAAGAGTTTACCCCATTCGCGTTATTCGCAACAAAGATTATTCATTCATTTACAATGCTAACTATCAGCAAATCACCTCGAATACCACTCTCTCATCTGCATTGAATATAATAAATAAGAGTAAAGCTAAGAAAAAATCTAAGCCTGATATAGCGTCTTCATGGCTCGCACTTTCTAAAACTGACCCTCAATATGCTTCGCGAGTCAAACAATTGTATCACCGTCCTCAATACGAACTCTACAATCGCAGAGTCGATCCCTATGAACTGCAAAACCAAATTTCTAACCCAGAATACGCTTCCATTATCAAACAACTAAAATCGGCATTAGAACAGCAACTCTATCAACTTGGGGATTCCGATCCCATTGCTACCGAAAAATCTCTTATCAAACATAAAAATAAAAAACGGAAATAAACATGAAACTATTAAGTTTACTCACCTTGTTCTCCCTAAATCTTATCTTAGCTGCTAGTGACAAACCCAATATCATTATCATTATGGCTGATGACCAAGGTTATAACGACCTCTCCTGTTATGGCTCAAAAACTATCAAAAGCCCTCGTATTGATCAATTGGCAAAAGAGGGTTTAAAGCTCACGAGTTATTACGTTGCCTCACCCGTCTGTTCGGCTTCTAGAGCAGCCTTACTTACTGGGCGCTACCCAAGGTCTGTAGGCGTTCCAGGTGTCTTCTTTCCCAATCGCAATAAGCACAGTGGCTTAGCGCCTAAATACCAAACCATTGCCGAACTCCTCAAATCAGTGGGTTACGCAACAAAAGCAGTAGGTAAATGGCATTTGGGCGATGAACTCGAATTCCTCCCCACAAACCAGGGCTTCGAGTCTTATTATGGCATCCCTTATAGCAATGACATGTTCCCCGCTTTTAGTATGAAATATTCAGATGATTGCCTTTATCTCGAAGGCATGAATCAAGAGACTATAGAAAAGGCTTTTGCTAAAAATAAACAACGACCTGCTGGCATGAAAGACAAAGTACCTCTCATGCGCAATGATGAGTGTATAGAATTCCCTACTGATCAAAGAACCATTACCAAGAGGTTCACTGATGAGAGTCTTAAATTTATTGATGAAAGTTTAAAGAATGATAAACCATTTTTTCTTTACCTAGCTCATAGCATGCCACACACACCTCTCTATGTTTCCAAAGATTTTGAAGGTAAAAGTGCCGGAGGAATTTACGGTGATGTCATTGAAGAAATTGATTATAATGTAGGACGTATCATCGATCACTTGGATCAAAAAAACATCGCCAAAAACACTCTATTCATCTATACGAGCGATAATGGTCCGTGGTTAGTAAAGAAAAGTCATGGTGGTTCGGCGCTCCCCCTTTTCGAAGGGAAAATGACGAGTTTCGAGGGTGGCCAACGGGTTCCCGCAATTATTAGATGGCCTGCGAAAATCCCCAAAGGCACAGTATCAGATGCCATGACACTCTCCATGGATATCTTCCCCACTCTTGCTAAAATCACTGGCGCCACAGCTCAAGACGCGGATTTACTCAATGGTAAGAATGCCCTCGGACTTTATGAGGATCCTGCAAATTTTAAAACTCAGCACGATTACTTTTTTTACAGCCCACGTGCAGTTCGTCACAAAAACTGGAAGTATCATCAAGTAGAAACTTTTAAACTCAAGAGTACTGCTCGAAAAACTAAGGGGCCCAGTCTTTACAATTTGAGTTCCGATATAGGCGAAAGTAAAAACCTCATCAATGATTATCCAGAAGTCGCTGCACAGTTAAAAAATGCCCTTATGGAACACAATAAAAATATAAACAAGAAATAGGTTATTTTCTTAGCTTTATACCTGAATCATCATTATGATTTAGGTATAAATTTTCTCTTATTAAATCAAATCTCAAAGACTTACTTGAATCCAGGGGCATTAGCTCACAACATATTCACCCTTATGAGGACCCTGGATATCAGTACTATTATTATCAAAGCCAATCAATTTCTTAAAGTAGCGTTAAATAATTTGCCACCTGCAGTCCTCATCATAGAAAAGCAATAAGAACGACTTCTCTTACGACTAAATCCAAAAAGCTGAATATTTTATATTCACAAAGAGTTTTATTTTAAACTCGCATCCAGTAAGTTTTTAGAGGCCTTTTAACTTCCATCTTGAATTCAGTTCGTTTAACGCAATATAATCTTTGAGAATTAGATATGAGTACAGAAAATAATACTAGCACTATTAATGATGATTCTGAACTTAGCCTATGGAAAAAAAACAATCTCAATTCTACAAAGGACGATTCACGTTACAGCGATATTTCTCTGATTTCATCACGCAAAAATAAAAACATATACTCTGCACATGATAAGAAGTTTAATCGTACCATTACACTCGTGGAACCTAATGATGACAATGAAGATCAACTAGACTTCATCAACGAAATCTTAATTACTTCATCTTTTGAGCATCCCAACATAATTCAAATTCTTGATTTTGGTGTTTGGAAAGAAGACATTCCTTACTACACCATGCAGGAGACTGATAGCTTAGCTTTTAAAGATTATATCAGTAATGAAAATTCTTCCGAGAGTCAAAATCTTACGATATTTTTAAAAACCTGCGAGGCCTTGTCCTACGCTCATTCAAAACACATCACCCACAACACTCTCGACACGACAAATATTCATATAAGTCCCAGTGGTGAAGTCACCATCTCTGGATGGAAACAAATTAATAAAGTTGAAGTTCAAACTCAATCTACGCCTCCAGAGAATCAAGATAAAACGAAAGGTACTGCTTCAGAAGAAAATGAGGAAGCAGATCAAGAGAAAGCTTCAGAAGAAAATGAGGAAGCAGATCAGGAAAATAAAGATACGGAAGTGCCCCTCAATATAAACGCTGATATTTCCAGCCTCGGGTCTATCCTTAAAATACTCTATTCGCAAGATCCGGAAAAAAATCCTCCAGAAGCTATCAGTGTTGCTATTACAAAAACTCTAACTAGCGCTCTAACTAATAATCCCGAGCAAAGCTACCAAAATGTTAATGAGCTAAAAGGAGAAATCGAGGATTTCCTTAAAAGTCAGACCTCAAATACACAAGAAGCCGGATTCTTTAAGAGCATTAATTTACTGTTTCAAGAAAATCAAAGTATCTGCTCAGTACTTTTACTGACCCTTGGTCTTCTTATCGCTTTTTCGGTTTATTCATTGATGGAGATATATGATAAAAATATCGTCCTAAAAAAGTCTGTCGAACAAGTAAAAAAAGACAATCGTAAGCTTAAAAAATCACTTAAAGTAGAAGCCACAATAAATGCGAAATTCCTGAAGTCAGAACTTCAAAAAACTGAAAAACTCATGAGCTACCCACTCTATTTTCAATCACCAAATAGCTCATCAAAACAAGCTTTAGATATTTACTTCAGTCAAAGAGATCAAAAAAAGCATCATAAAGAAAAATTTATGATCCTAATGATAAGACAGGATTTTGAGTCAATAGTGAAACGAAAGATCAAAGCTCCACAAGCGCTGATAAGAATTGCTCGAAATTTCGCAAAAAAACCAAAAGCTGAGAATGGTCTACTAAAGGAAGAAAAAGATTTTAACCTGCTTCTTATACTCGTCAATAAACTACCTTTTGCCATGCAGGAATTTAAAGAGCAATTTATCGAAAGAGCTATTTGCTATAGAAATGAAATTGAACAAAAGACGACCGTATCACCAAATATAGTCAGACAACTAATAAAAGTTTGGAACCCCGATTGGTCCACTAAAAACTTTTCTTACAATCCCGATAAAATGAATTCCAGACTAAAAGGGTCTGAGGTCAAAATACTTTTAGATGATACGCCCTACTCCTCTGGAAAATCTTTTTTGCGCTTTCTCAAAATTAACAATCTTGATTTGAGACAATCCGGCATAGAATCTTTAGATCAGATAAATGGTCTAAAGCTACAAAACCTGGATATCAGAGCTACAAATATTCAAAACTTTCCCACACACGAAACTGCACTAAAGATAGATACTCTTCTTCTTAATCCAGATCAATTTGATGATGAGGCTTTAAAGAATGTCCCTGCTACTGTAAATATCATAAAGAGAAAATAATCTTTTATTATCCGCTAACAAAAGAAAAGAAGCTCCGGAGCTTATTTACACTGTTTACCTCCAGTCATTTTATGCATACTGTGGTGTATGATAATAAGCTAAACTATAATCACTCGAGATCTTCATGAATAAGTTTTTAAACCTGCTGATTCCCTTTGCTCTACTTAGTACGCCTTGCTTTGCAGATAAAAAGCCACCGCAAAAGCCAAAAGAAGTCAAAATTCAAAAAAAGAAACGTCCCACACCGCCTACTCGATTTTACCAAGATCCGGCTGCACCAGAATTCACTTTATTGACAGCATCAACTGAACTCAAATCCTTGCTTAATCAAAACGGAAATTTTGTCACTAAAGCTCCCTACCGCCAAGCTCCGGAAATGAAAAAAAATGCACATATTCCTCAAGGAAAAATTCATCAATTTAAACTCTTTTCTAAAGATGGCAGTATCTATAATCCTGGCATTGCTAGGAAAGTTTTTGGCACTCCTGATCCCAACAACCCCAATACCCTCATTGTCGACACCCATGAAATTGATTTTGAGAGAGTTATTACTGTTTATATCCCAGCTCAAAAAAGCCTCACGGCAGAATACCCCTTTATGATTGTTCATGATAGTACTAAATCGATGAATGCTAATCTAAAGAGTTTGAATATTATATGCGATAATCTAATAGCGCAAAAACGCATTCCACCGATGATGATTATTGGCGTAGCTAATGGTGGTGGCGATGCCCAAGGACATCAGCGAGGAAAAGAATACGATACTATGTCAGGCCTCTTAGCCGAATATATCGAGACTCATGTTTTACCTGAAGTCGAAAAACGCTATGAACTCAAATTAACGGAAGACCCCAATGCCCGTGCCGTCATCGGTGTTAGCTCTGGTGCTTCTGCGGCTCTCGCAATGGCTTGGTACCGCAATGACCTCTACACCCGCGTTGTCAGCTTTTCGGGAACTTTTGTTAATCAGCAATGGCCCTATAATCCAGAAACTCCTGGTGGGGCTTGGGAATTCCACAAGAGTATTATCCCCAATAGCCCAAAGAAAAACATCCGCATTTGGCTCGCAGTTGGTGATCGCGACCTGCTCAATCCCAATGTGATGCGAGATGGCATGCATGACTGGGTCGAAGCCAATCACCATATGGCTAAAGTCCTCAAAGTAAAAAACTATGACTACCAATATTTTTTCTGTGAAGAAAACAAGCACGGTATGGGTCCTGCAAAAAATCAGTTCATGCCCCACGCCATTGAATGGGTCTGGAAAGACTACATGAAATAAGTCATCCCATCGCGTATTAACCTAACAAGAGTTCTTCCATTAAACGGAGTTTGGGGCGAAGCCCCGATAAATTAAAATATATAAATGCCTCCGGCGGATAAAAATATATGGGGCTCCGCACCAGTCGCCGGGTCAACGGTTGGCAAGTCCTTGGTGGGAGTGTGAGGGACTCGTCCCTCATTTAGTCAAACTTGGGGCTCCGCCCCAGTATAAATACCTCCGGTGGCCGAGAAGCCCTCGGTGCCACACTAACAAACGTAGCAACACGCTTAAATATCCTTAAGTCCCCTTCCACTGAGTCGGTGCCACGATAAATGCCTCCGGCGGACGGAGAGCCTCCGCAGGTGGACTAGCTTCGCAAAGACTCCGCTAAAAGACCTTAAGTTTCCTATCTTTAAAGGGAGTTAACTCCCTTTCCAACAAAGAAAAATCATCCTTCGAAAATTGAACTTAAATTAAGCTAAGGCTGCTTTCACTAAGCCTGAAAGTTTACCGCCGTTAACTAAATAACCTGCCGCTTCAACTTCTGATTTAACTGCGGCAATTGTACGGCCCATACTTTTCATTGATTTTTCTTCTAAGGCCTCAACAAATTTTTCGACGACAGCTTTTAAGTCAGCTTCATCCATTTCTTTGGGTAGGTAAGTAGCAACCAGTACTAAACGCGCTTTGAGTTCAGCTACTTGCTCAGCATTTTCAGCCTTTTCAAAAGCGTCGAGTGATTCATGCATTTCTTTTTGGATTTTTTGAACCAAGACAATAATTTGGGCATCAGAAACTTCAATTTTCTCATTGATTTCTTTGTTCTTAATGGCTCCACGAATTTCCGCAACTACAGCTTTTCTCGTACTATCTTTGGCTTTCATTGATTCTTTAAAATCATTCATCAAACGTGCTTTCATTCTAGCTCCTACTTTTAAATTTATGAGCGTAACGCTACTCTACATAGGTATCTTTAAAAGCTTTGGCCAATCAACAAATGCTAAAGTCAATGACTTTATTCTGTGAGTGCCGCTGGTTCAACCATTTTTTTCAATGCTTGACGCGAGACTTTGCCTATAATTGCCAAGCTCACTAAGGTTGCCGTTATCCCCAGTATAAATACTGAGCGATCAGCTCCTTGACCCAAGTCTAAACTTGAGAGATTGGATCCCGCAATTGTCACCAAAATAACTCTTGGTGCCAAGCCGATTGCCGAGCCTAAAATATACTCGCGCTTACGTACTTTCCCCGCAGCAAGCAATACATTGGTCCCTGCAAAAGGCATAACGGGTGAGAGTCTAATCAAAATCACCATACTCAAGGTCTTCAAGCCTGTGCTTTTTAGCAATTCATTATAGATCAAATAAGCTTTAGGTTTTTTCTCTAAAAGACTTAGCAGTTGGTCATCTAAAAAGCGACTAAATAAACTATAGGAAACAATTGAGGCCGAGGTAATAGTTAGGATCGCATATGCGGGCCCTACGATCGCACCAAACAAAATTCCCGCAACTAAGGATACCGCATGTGTAGGGATTAAGGATACCCCGGTGAGACTTACTCCGCAGAGAAAAAATATAAGTAAGCTATAAGGTTGTGACCTTAGAGCTTCCAACCAATGATCCGCACTTGTCGTCAGAGCGATGGCCCCTAGTCCTGGTCCCACAACTGAAAAGGCCAAGAGTGGTCCAAAATTACCCAAGTCTTGAATAAAAGATTTGATTTTATTAATCATATTTTCCCGGTATTTCTCGCATTAAATCCCCCTAACAAAAATGAGGATCACATATATACTGCCTATTGAACAGAAATAAACTCAATGTCACAAAATACTGATCGACTTTACTTTACACAATTACTCATGGTCTCATTATTTTAATTAAGCAAGGTAAAGGGCTAACGACCATTAAGTTATTATATATTTATATTCAGTGCAGAGCTAAGAGACTTCAAACTCACAGCATTTCTATCAAAATGCTTGAGAAAACAATGCTCTGGGGGACAAATAAAAAGCCTCACTAACTTGATAAGTTAGTGAGGCTTTTTGAAGTACGCCCAATAGGATTCGAACCTATGACCTGCTCATTAGAAGTGAGCTGCTCTATCCAGCTGAGCTATGAGCGCTTATGGGCATGAATGTGCAACGAGATGAAAAAAAAGCAAATCGTAAAAAGTGCTTTTTTGACTTTAAGTTAAGCTTTTTTTGGCTTGAGTAAATCTAGTCAAGCATATTCTTGCTTTTTGCGATTGCTGAGATTTGAAGCTCTGCTATCTTAGCGGCAATTAATAAGATAATTTTTGAGATAGAAATGGCTATAGAAGATAAAGATAGAATCATTGCAGATCTAGGTAAAATCGAAGATATTGATGATCGTTTCACTTGGTTAATTAAGTATGGTCGCCAAGCAGGTGATCTCAATGAAGAGACTCGTATTGATAAATTTAAAATTTCTGGTTGTACTTCGCAGCTATGGCTAGTTCCTGAACTCAAAGCTGGAAAGGTCATTTTTCTAGCTGATAGTGATGCCGCCATCCCCAAAGGTTTAGGTGTGGTCTTTGCAAAGGTTTACTCGGGCCTGACTCCTGCTGAAGCCATGAGCTTAGATGCGAGTTTCCTTGAAACGGCGGGCCTCAGTGATCATTTATCGATGAATCGCCGTAATGGTCTAAGTAGCTTGCATAAACAAATTATGCTTTACTGCGCTACTTTTTCTGCTTTGGCCTCACAAGGAATCAACGATTACTCTATTTAGTTCTTGCTTTATTAAAGAAGAACTTAGCCTTCTGGGTATTGGCGACAATATTCGTAAACGGCTAATGATGTAGCTGAGGCGACATTATAAGAGTATGGCAAGCCCCAAACAGGTATTTCCACGGTGTAATCAAGTTGATCGAGACAATCTTGAGAGAGACCTTCGCGTTCCGCTCCCACCACAAGTACACATTTATGAGGGAAGTCAAAAGTGTGGAGGTTATTAGAATTAGTGGTTTGTTCTAAGCCCACCAATGTGTAACCATCTTGCTTCAACTTCTTGAGTACAGGTGGAAGACTATTTTTTGTCGTAAGTTGAACTTCCTCAGCGCCATCTCTTGCGATCTTCGCATTAACTTTGGCATTGCCCGTTGCAATCACCTGGGTCACACCTGAACAACCCGCCATGCGCATAATTGTAGAAAGGTTGACATGACTACGCAGTGGCGAACAAGCTATTATAAAGGGACGCTCTTGCTTCAGTTCTGTAGGTGGCTTGTGGCGAACATGTTCAAATTTTGGCATAGGGTTTCTCGAAAAAGTTGTTGAGTTTAATTATAGTTCTTGATCACAGAGTATTTTCTGTTTCTCTAATTGTTCATTTGCATGGCTATATAAATCAAAATAAGCTTTTTTTTCTATTTGTGAAAGAGTTTTATAGTTATCAATCAATTCTCCCCATTGCTTATTTTGTCGACACAAATTTAAAATCAATTTAAGTTCTGCCGCATTTCCGTAGCTTAACTGAGGTAAGTCTTTATCATCATTCATTAAAGTTGAGCTCAGTAAATAGCCAAGTCTTTTTTTATCAAAGCCTAAAAAATTCATAAAACGACAGAGGCTCAAAGCCAAACAGTATAAGCCTGTACTTATGGACTGCGAAATCAGTAAAGAACAAAGATAAGGCATTAGCAAGAAACTGTATAAATAGACAAAAGACGACTGCCTAGAGATAAAAAACATAAGTAAAGATAAAATAAAAAGACCTAAAGCGTAGCTAGAGCTCTGTTTTCGCAAAGGTAAAAAAACTAATAATAGATAAAAGATTGCGTAAAGAAGGTAGATCATCTTTAAGTTCCGGGTTTTCTGCTTAAGATATAGGGATTGCCATATTGGCCAATACTAAATCAATTAAACAAAAAGAAAAGATGAAAAACACGGAAAAATCACAGATGGTCTTAGTCAACCCATCTCATCGAATCCTCTCAGGCTTAGGACTAAGCGCTCTAGGAATGGTCTTAATACAGTTCTGGCGTGAACGCAACCTCAATTTATCTGGTCCTGATTTTATATTATTTTTAGTTATATGCTTCTTCTTTATCACCGCGGCTTATTGCATGTTTTCATGGTCAAAAACCACTTTCATCAAGGGACATAAGAACTTTCACCAAGAGACTTTTCATTTTGGCTTTTATAAAAAAGTCCGTGAAGGTATTTGTTCTAGCGTTTTCTTTCAACAAACTCCTCAGCTTCGTCCTTCCTATACACTTTTCCTTACTGTCAAAGGTTCTGATGACCTCATTATTCGCGAAGGACTCAAGAGATCTGACGCTAGAAAGATCGGCAATAATGTTGCCTCCATCTGCGGTCTGCCCAGTCTCCCTGACGATCCCGTGGAAGAAGTTCAAAAAACTATCCACAACTTTGATGATGACATTGAGGAAGATGAGTTGGACGAAGACAAATTAGACAATTAAATTTGAACAAATAATTTAGGAATAATCAATGATCAAAAACTTTTTACTTTTTACCCTTTTAGCCGCCCTAAGTTTTAGCTGCGTACAAACGCCTGCCAACTTAAAAGATGAGAATGGCCAATACATGGCCCGTAATGGCAATATCAATATCCATCTTGATAAGCAGGCCAAAGATTTATTCTATCCCTCACTTCAATATTTAGCTGATGATCTTGGAGCGCAGATAACTCACAGCTCTAAAACAAGCTTATCGATCAAGGGTAAATTTGGAAAAGGTTACGAAGTTTCTCTAGAACTTGAACAGAAATTAGATAACGTTTGCGAGATCCGCATTTATTCGACTCGTCATAAACGACCAGATAATCAATTGAGTGATAAAGTAGCAGCTGAGCTCTTACCCCTACTCCAGTAATCTTTAATGGAAGCTGTTAAAACAATCTATAACAAAGAACTGGCGGAAGACGACTTCCACAGCAGCTCCCAAGATCATGACTATCTAGATATCTTTGACAAGCTCCCCGATTTAAACGATCGTTATCGCGTACGTAAGATCATTGGTCGTGGCGGGAATTCAACGATTGTCAAAGCACGTGACCTGCAACTCGGACGTAGTGTTGCTTTAAAGATCCTCAAAGACCAATATAAAAAGAAAGTAAAGGTCTCTCAGCGTTTCATCAACGAAGCGCTCATCATGGCCTACATGCAACACCCCGGCATCATCCCCGTTTACAACTTGGGGAAAATCGGTAATAATGATGTTTTTTACTCAATGCCTATCATTAGTGGAAAAACCTTACGTGAAATTTATGACGAAAAGAATCTAAAAGATCTTTTAAAAATATTCAAAACCACTTGTCATACCTTAGCTTATGCTCATGAGCATAATATAATTCATCGCGATATAAAACCAGAAAACATCATGGTTGATGAATACGAGCGTGTTTTACTCTTGGACTGGGGCTTAGCTAGGAACCTCAATGAGCAGGAACCACAAGATGACCCTATGCCTGAAGAAAAGGAACTTAGCCGTTTTGAGGATAAAGGCGATATTCGCTTAACTATGAATGGTGAAATCAGTGGGACTCCGGCCTACATGGCTCCTGAACAAACTCTTGGGCTTGGACGCAGCACCAATCGTGGTACAGATGTATTTGCGATGGGAATCATTCTCTACGAGATCCTTTACGGCACCCATCCTTTCACCAATTCAAACTCGACAAATTTTCGACAAATTTTTAACGAAATCAAAAATACCACGCCTTCTTTTCCTAAACGTGGTCGCGGAGGGAGCTTAATTCACCCTACGCTCGCGAAAATATGTCGTCGTTGCCTTCATAAAATACCCGACAATCGTTATCAAGACGCGATTCATTTAAGTGAAGAATTAGACAATTTCCACAAAAAAGTAAAAAAGAATGCACTTATAAAAGCCTTAGTTCTAGTTTGTCTATTTGCGCTTTGCTCATCCGTGACTATTTTCCTTTATCTTAATAGTTACAAATCTGAAGTAGTGAATAAAGATATGCAAATGCTGTGTATGCTATTGAATCGCTCCAATCCCTCTGATGAGGCTTTAAATGCGGTCCGATTGAAGTTGCAAATGCATAAAAATGATTTACATAAAGCTGATAAAAACAATTTAAAATTTATTGTTGGCCGACTGCAAGACCTAAGTTCAAAGGGAATTCAGTTTGAGTCATCATTAAAAATACTGGAAAAAGGAGCCTCGTTGCCGTGAAAAAAATTCTCTTATTGATTCTTATGAGCCATGTAATTTTTGCTCAAACAGTCAATAAAAAAATAGAAGAGCACTTAGCTTTTGAAAAATACGACCAAGTCATTACCGACGTCGATAATGCTCTTTTGACTGAAACTAATCGTAAACAAATTGCCTCTCTTAAATATTTCAAAGCGAAAGCCCTCTACCATCAAGGGGAACTCGAAGATGCTTTTAATATTTTAAAAGAATTAGTTGAGGACTACAACTTTGACATTGATTACGAAAAAGTTCTCAACTTACAGTTTGAGATTTCTAATGCTCGTTATGAAAAAAGTGGTAATTCAAATTTCTTTGGTTCTTCAGCAGAAGCCATACAATTCTATGAAGACCTGATTGCTCAAGCCCCCTATTCTAAAGGCGCGGCTACTTCTATGTTGCGCATTGGCATGCTTCAACAAGATGATGACGATGAGATTGCTGCTATGAGTACTTACCACAAACTGATCGCGACCTACCCCAAATCTGATGAAGCTGGCTATGCACGAATTTATATTGCTCAGTTTAATATTCGTAGCATGCGAGGCATCTATGGTGATCTTGAACTTATGCGAGAAGCTAGAACACAACTTAGGCTCTTTATAAACCAATATAACAAGCACCCTTTATTAACAGAAGCTAAAGATCAAATAAAAAGCCTTGATGAAGTGGAAGCTGAGCGAACTTTTAATCTTGCTTTATTTTATTTAGATCCAGTTCATTCACGCCCTGCCGCTGCGAAGCGTTATTTATACCGAGTCATTGTTGACTTCCCTGATACAGAAGCCGCTATTGCTGCCGAAGAAAAATTAGCTAAAATTGATAGTAACTACAAAGGTGAACTCAAAACTAAGCAAATAAGTAGAAAAAAGAATACTGCTCTTCAGAAGACACTTGAACAACAAATTTTCTCACCTTTAGCACCACAAGCTAAGGATCGCTCAACACGACGTACAATAGTTCGTCCAGAAGATAGTAACGGTAAATATCTTGTCCCTGTGGAAGATCTAGGCTTGGATTTAGTTCCTCTAGAGAACACTGATACAACAAAGAAAAAGGATGATAAATAATGATCAAGCGTGTATTCCTAAGTCTTTTATTCGCTCTTATCTTGAGTTCGTGTTCTGGCTATCAAATTGGCGATATTGGGCACCCCCAAATTAAGAAAGTCAGTATTGGCAAGATAACAAATTTAAGTAATGAACCAAGACTCTCATTATTTATGATGGCTAAATTAAAAGAAGCTATCCTCCAAGATGGCACCTATGAATTAGTCAACGCAGGGGAAGGCAAGGCTCACGCCATCATTCAAGGAACTGTCCCCCAATTCACTTATCAGCAACGAGGTTTTTCTAGAAACGACGATGACAAGGATAACTATCGCGTCGACAACTATCGTGTCACTGTCTCTTTTGACTACGAAGTCGTCACACCAAAAAAACTGCTTATACAAAAATTCAAACTTAGTGGCCACGGCGAATTCTCGGAAGGCTTAAGTATTGACCAAGATAGAAGAGAAGGCTTGGAAAGAGCTTGTTACAACCTTTCGACAAAGGTGATCACCCAACTCTCTGAAGGTTGGTAATGTACCGAGTTGGAACTGGTTTCGATGTCCATCAACTTGTTAGCGGACGTGATTTAATTATTGGTGGAATTAAAGTTCCCCATAGCAAAGGCCTCTTGGGCCATTCTGATGCTGATGTTTTGTTGCACGCTATTACGGATGCCGTCTTAGGTGCTCTAGCACTGGGAGATATCGGCCAATGGTTTCCTGACACCAAGCAAGAATTTAAGGGCGCTAATAGTGTCGAACTTTTACGATATGTTCTTGAGTCTAAATATTTAGCCCCCTGGTCCTTAGTGAATCTGGACTGTACGATCATTGCTCAAGAGCCAAAACTAGCTGCCTATATCCCTTCTATGAGACAAGTTGTGGCTAAACTATTTAATGTTACTATCAATGATATCTCTATCAAAGCTACCACTTTTGAAAAGATGGGCTCTTTAGGGCGCGCAGAAGGTATTGCTGCACAAGCTAACCTTATGCTACAAAAAACACCTACGGAGAAATAATAGTGAAAGATTGGTGGACTATATATTTAGCTGCTATGGCGCTGTCTTTTATACTTGCATTAGTCTTCACTGCCATTTGCCGTAAACTTGCGTGGAAGCTTAATATTCTTGATAAACCTCTCTCGGAAGGCCACAAAATGCATAGTGACGCCACGCCTTTATTAGGTGGTACAGCTGTCTGCTTGGCCTGGCTCAGCACTTTGCTTGTAGGTCTTTTTGTTGCTCGGAATAAATTGGACTTACTCCCTTCTTCTTATTCAGATATTTTCAGTCGTGGAAATCCCGCTCTCAATCAATTTTTTGTTATTGCTTTTTGTGCTGTAAGCTTTGTCATTGTTGGCTTAATAGATGATCGCAAACCCATGTCGGCTAAATTCAAACTTTTTCTTCAAGCTCTACTTTGTTTTGGCACTGCATTTGCAGGCTTAAGAGTTTCATTTATCCCAGAACCCTTTTCAGCAAGTTTAGTTACTGGTTTTATACTCCTCACTATTCTCAATGCCGTAAACTTCTTAGATAACATGGATGGCCTTTGCTGTGGCGTAGGGGCTATTTGCGCTGGTGCCTTTGCGCTATCGGCTGGTTTACAAGAGCAATATCTCGTTTCAATTTTAGCTACTGTAACCTGTGGTTCATGCCTCGGCTTCTATCTCTTCAACTGTAATCCAGCAAGTATATTCTTAGGTGATTCGGGAAGTCATTTCGTGGGCTACATGCTCGGAGTATGCGGTGTCCTAGTGACTTACACATCTGGTGAAGTTCATCAAAGCGGCTATCCCTTTATTATCCCTTTACTCATTTTAGCTATTCCAATTTTTGATTTAGCATCAGTAATAGTTATTCGTACACGACAAGGCATGCCTGTATATATTGGTGACCACAACCATATCTCTCACCGCTTTGTTAAAATGGGTTTTTCTCGTCGCTCATCCGTTTTACTCGTTCACGCTCTCTGTCTGATTATTTGCCTTTCAGGCATCGCTTTAATCAAGGCCAATATCGCTGTCATGGTGCTCATCCTAAGTCAAGTCATTGCACTTCTTATATTTATGACTATTTTGCACAGCAGACAAAAATTCAGGAAATAAACATGATTACTGACAAGTTAAAAATCGAAATCCAAACGGCTGTCCGAACCGCTCTCATTGAAGATGTTGGTAGTGGTGATGCTACCACTTTAGGCTGTATTCCCACTGACCTCCATTGCACCGCAAATTTCCTCGCCAAGCAAGATTGTACAATTGCGGGCCTTACAGTGGCTGAAGCTGTATTCAAAGAACTCGACGCTTCCTCTAGCTTTGAAATCATCCTCAAGGAAGGTGAGCAATGTAAAAAGGGCGAAATCATGGCCATCGCTAAAGGCAATGCTCGCGCACTCATCACTGGTGAGCGTGTCGCCCTTAACTTCCTACAGCACCTTTGTGCGATTGCGACTACAACACATTCTTTTGTTAAAGAGACAGCCGGTAGCAAGGCAAAAATTTTAGATACACGAAAAACGACTCCGGGCTTACGCGCACTAGAAAAGTACGCCGTTCTTTGTGGCGGTGGCACGAACCACCGATTTGGCCTTTATGACCGTATCATGATTAAAGATAATCACCGCGAATTAGCGGCTGCCGAAGGTGCAGGTGGCATTCTACGTTCGGTGCGTTCTTGCCGATTAGCCTTCCCAGAAATCGAGATTGAAGTTGAAGCTGACACGCTAGAAGAAGTACAAGAAGCCTTAGACGCCAAAGCTGACTATATTCTTTTAGATAATATGTCAAACGAAGACATGAAAACGGCTGTTTCAATGACGGGAAACAAATGCATCTTAGAAGCAAGCGGTGGCATCACTCAAGAAAGAGTTGCTGAAGTTGCTGCTACGGGCGTAGATTACATTTCTGTGGGCGCCGTAACTCATTCTGCTGGCTCAATTGATATCTCTTTAGAAATCAAACCAGGCGTTTAAATTGCTTTATATCACCGAGATTTACAAAAGTTTACAAGGCGAATCCACCTGGTCGGGCTTGCCCTGTACCTTTATTCGCCTTTCAGGATGTAACCTTCGTTGCTCGTGGTGCGATACTGAATATAGCTTTTCAAGTGGTGATCAGATCTCAATAGAAAATATTATTGAACAAGTCAAAGACCTTGACTGTGACTTAGTTGAGGTCACTGGTGGCGAACCCCTCGCCCAAGATGATGCGGGCTTACTAGTCCAAGCATTACTTGATCTCGGTAAAACCGTACTCGTCGAAACAGGGGGCCACATGGATATTGATCTTGTCTCAAATCAATCATTTCGAATCATGGATCTCAAATGTCCCGCGAGTAAGATGACACATAGAAATGACCTTAACAACATAGCTAAACTCACCTCTAAGGATGAAGTTAAGTTTGTTATCCAAAATAAAGACGACTTTTTATGGGCTGAGAAAACAATTCGCGAATACAAAATTGAAAAAAAATGTAATGTAATCATGTCTACAGTTTTTGGCGTCATGTGCCGCAAAGAATTGGCGACGTTGATTTTGCAATCTGGCCTTAACATTCGTATGCAAATCCAACTACATAAACTCATCTGGAGTGAAGACACTCAAGGCGTATAATATTAAGAGGAATTCATGAGCACCTTAAAAGATAATTTAATTAAAATCGGTTTTAAGGAAGATGAAACCGATACGATTCTTGAGAAAATGCCTGATGCTGATCAGCAAAACTACGAAGAATTTTCCATGCCCGAGTTAGCACTCAAATCTGGCACACTTAGAAATCAGTATTTAAAAAAAGCACCTGTTCTAAAAAACAAGCTTAGTATCCCTAGTCCATCCAAGGATGATGATAATACAAATACGATGGTATTTAAACGCTCTGCACTCCCCGCGTCTGTAATAGATACAGCTGCAGCTACAAGTAAAGACAAACCCACAATAGATATGAATGCTACGGGTATTGTCTCTCCTGGTTCCAAACTACAAAAAGCGGGTAGCTCCATTAATTTACAAAAACCTGGTGGATCCTTACTCGATGCTAAAATTGCCCCAGCTAAACCTGTCTCCAACTTAAATAAACCCGGCTCAAATTTAAAAAAACCAAGTCCTGCCAGTAATTCTCCTAGTTCCAATCACATGGACGCCGATATGGGTGTCCCCACTATGGCTTTCAAAAGAACTACTTTACCTGGAGCCGCTCAAGAACTCGATCAAGCAACGAAAAGCTTATCAAAAACACCTGGAAGTAGTTTATCAAGCCTTAGTGGTGCAACTCCTGCTCCTAGCCCTGCTAAAAGTGATTTTAAACTCAAAGGGAGTTCGCTTAAAAAACCAGCTGATAACAAAGCGTCTGCTGACGACCCATTAGCTTCTATGGATCTAAATACAATGACACTCTCAAAAAGTGCCATACTGGGTAATGCCATCGATATTTCTTCAAGTGCTCCCTCTAGCAAGCCTGGCAGCTCTCTTCCAAGTGACGCTGTCATCGATAAAACTAATACTGATGAGCCAAAAAAAACTGATATTCAACCCGACGTGGCACCCCCTAAAACAAAACCAAAATTAAGCTTAAAGGGTAAGATGGGGACTGTTACCCCACCTGGTTCAGGCTTAGAACTGCCCAAACCGGGTTCTTCATCAAAAGGACCTATCACCGCTCCTGGATCTGGGCTGAGCCTCAGTGCCGGCTTAGCTTCCAAAAGTGAAGAAGGCTCGAGTCCTGCACTACAGACTCCTGCTAGTGGTTTACAAGCACCTGGTGGGCTAAAAGCTCCTGGTGGGCTAAAAGCTCCTGGTGGGCTAAAAGCTCCTGGCGGGCTAAAAGCTCCTGGTGGGCTCACACCTCCACCCCCTCCCATCAATAGTAACACCCCTCCGCCTCCTCCTGGCGGACTCACACTCAAGTCTGGAACAGATTTACATGCACCGGGTGACCTCGCAGAAGGGCATGACAAAAAATTATCTCTTAGTTCAACTACTCAAGATCAAGCAGAGCCTCATGAAGATGTAAGTGAAACGGTAACCACAAGCTTAAATAAACTCAAAAAGAAAAAAAGTACCTCTAAGGGTAAGAAACCACTGGTAGTAATGGCTCTTGTGGGTGTTTTACTTCTTGGTGGAATCGCTTACTTAGCGATGACTCTATTAGGTGATTCTGATGATGCTGTTGAGATCACTGATGCGTCTGTAAAAAAGGAAACGGCTAAGACGCCAGTAAAAAAAGAAGTTGCTAAGTTCAAAGTGTTCGATATCACTGAATCAAAAGAATGGGCAATCACAAGTTCGACTCCCATCAAAATCGATTTACAGCAGGAAGTTAAGGATGCGTGGGCACTAGAATTCTGGTTAAGTATTCCCGAAAAAATCACAGTTGATAACACGAGAATCATCAGCTTCAAATCAAAAGATGAAAAAGTGCTCTCCTTACGAATAAATGAGCGACACCTCTGTACTTTAAATAGTGGTGAACTGAATCAAAAAGCCTCTAAAGCTCTAAGATCAGGAAAAAGTCAGTATCACATTTCTCTAAGTTGTGCTGATAAAGAAGTTTCACTCTTTATTAACGGTAGCTATATAAATAAAATCCCTATGGACAAAGCTTTTGATCAATTACTTTTCGGTAGTGACAAAATCAAGCTCGTAATGGACGAACTGATCTTGAGTTCAGTCGCCCACTATTCTTCCGACGAAAGCTTTACCCCTAGTAGAACTTTCGAACGTTCTGAGGACACGATTGTTTACCTACCTGTTGAAGCACGTAAAGACACCAGTAAACTTGATATTTATTATGCACAAGAAATGAAGTCTTTAGATATCGCTCCCGGTTCATGGGTCAATATAAAACAATCAATTCTCGACGTCCAAGCACTCTTAAGTGAGCTTGAGAACGAAGTTGATATCGACATAAATGAAGATCAAACTTCCGTACGTTAAAATAATATTTACTACATAGACTAAGTCAGCAACAATAGACTATACCAAGAAAAGCCTCTCATCATTGAAGAGGCTTTTTTCTTTACTCATATTTAAGAATCTAAATTGAATTTATAGCTCGCTAAAATAAGCTTTGATTATTTCATTCATAAATTCACATGCCCTGTAACATTCAAAAAATCATTGCGCTTATCTGTTTAGATTTTATTATTAAACCTAGATATGTGAGTATTACCATGAAGTTATTCCTAATAAGCCTTCTCTTCCTACTGATCAGCCAAGCACCAGCGGCACCCAAAGCCATTAATCAAGAAGATCTAAATCAGCGTATGACTTGGTTTAATGATGCCAAATTTGGCATGTTTATTCACTGGGGTGCTTACTCGGTCCTAAAGGGCTCATGGCAGGGTAAAGAAATGGAGTTTTATGCCGAATGGATTCAAGCTAAAGCTGATATTCCTAAAGAAGAGTACGAGCAAGTCGCCGCAGCTTTCAATCCAAAGCAGTTCGATGCCGACGCATGGGTAAAAGCTGCCTCAGACGCAGGGATGAAGTACTTAGTCATTACTACCAAGCACCATGAGGGCTTTTGTCTTTGGGATAGCAAGTACACTACATTCGATATAAAAGATACCGCGGGAATTGATCGCGATTTACTTGGAGAACTAAGTCAATCCTGCAAAAAATACGGCCTCAAATTTGGAACTTATTATTCTATTATTGATTGGCATCATGATTCACAAGTCTCCGTCGAGGGCGCTAAAGGCCATTGGAATAAATGGGCTAAAATGAAAATGGTTTCACCCGTAAAAAAACGCAAATATATTCAATACATGAAAAACCAATTACAAGAATTGGTGGATAAATATGATACCCAAATTTTTTGGTTTGATGGTGACTGGAATGATTTTTGGACAATGGAAGATGGCCAAGACCTGTATCGTTTTCTTCGTAAAATTCAGCCCACTGCCATCATCAATAATCGCGTCGCGAAAAGAAAAGAATTCAAATACGATTTTGGCACTCCCGAAAACCAAACTCCTGGGGAAAAATTAGATTATTTTTGGGAAGCTTGTTGGACAATTAATCACTCTTGGGGATACAAGGCTCACGACACAAAATGGAAAAGTGGCAAAGTGCTCATCCAAAAATTAATTGATATTAATTCAAAAGGTGGAAATCTCTTACTGAATGTAGGCCCTACTCCAGAAGGCACTTTTCCCGATGGCTGTATTGAGCGTTTAAATGAAATGGGAAAATGGACTCAAACTCATGCCAAAGTCTTATACAACACAGAATACGCTCCCGTAAAAGCAAGTGCTTGGGGCCGAGTACTCAAAAAGAATAATAAGCTCTTCCTCCATGTTTTTGATTGGCCAAATAATAATCAATTACAAATTAACGGCCTTGAAGGTACACTTACAAAAGCTTATGTATTTAATCAGCCACAAGTAGAACTAGAATACGAAAGCATATCACAGGGCTTTAATATCCACATACCAAGTAAAGCTTATGATGATAATTCTTCTGTAATCGTTTTAGAGTTTGCTGAAGATAGCCTAAGCTTCCCAAAAAATCCTGATCGAAAAGCGAATTCCAGTAATGATATTAGCCTTCCATTAAGCAAAGCGAGTATTACTGGTAGCAGCATTGTTTATGAAAAACGTAGCCAAAGCTTACGCTCTTTCAATTCTAATAAAGATAGCGTTAGCTGGAAGCAGGAAATTGTTATTCCCGGCAATTACGAAGTTATCCTAAACACCTCCCTTAAAGGCTCTGAAAGTACTTTTGAAATGAAATTTAATAATCAGACACTCAAAGGACAATCTAAAAACACCGATAAATGGGGACAGTTTGAAGATATCTCCCTAGGTAAAATCAATCTGGATCAAATTGGTGCTTATACTATTTCTCTAAGGAAAACTAGCACTAATCACGGTCCATTATTTAAATTAAAATCAATTCGCCTTCGTCCCATCGAATAGGATATTAAAATTATGATTAAATTTCTCCCCATACTTATATGCCTGATAAGTTCATGTCATCAAAACTATTCTACACATATTAAAACAAGCATAGATAGTCCTGTAAAAAAACATAGCGCAACCCTGAAACTTGATCAGGGTTCTACTTTTGTTCATATCTCCAATAGTAATGATGGCGATGGTTCTGTAGAAAAGCCTTATAACTCTATTGACACTGCAATTAAAAGCGCTCCTACCAATAGTACGATTTATTTACGAGCAGGAAGATATCGAGAAATTATCAAACTTAAAAATCTTGATAAAAAAATCAAAATATCTGCTTACCCTGGTGAACAAGTGATCATTGATGGCACTGAAAAACTGAGTCCCAAGTGGGAACATTATAAGCAAGACATATACCGCAGTAAAATTAAGCGCGCTCTTTGGCAAGTCTTTGTAGATCATCAATACTCATATCTAGCTCGCTGGCCCAATGCTACTTTTGAAGACGGTAAAATCTGGCGAATGACGCAAGGCATGCGTAGCCTCAACGGTGGATATAAAAACCAAATTCCCACGGGAAAAAGCCGTCTAGGACTTGCCTACGACGATCACTTTAAATCACATGATAAAAATGGTTTTAATGAAGGTGACAGTCGTTATAACACGAGTTCTAAAACACAAAGTCTAGCCAGTTCTGGCCTCGATTTCACTGGTGCTATCGCAGTCTTGAATATAGGTCACTGGTTAACGTGGGCTCGCCCCGTAACAAAGCACGAAGCTGGTAGTGATCATTTTTCCTATGACCCAAAAGGTATAAAACTGCGGGAGCTTCAAAGTCATACAGCTTATTATTTATATGGCTTAACTGCCCTAGATCAAGATAATGAATGGTGGTATGACAAAGATAATAAATTCCTCTACTACAAGGCTGACAACATAAAAGAGCTTGCTAAGATAGAGTTCTCTACTCGGAAAAATGATTTCATGCTTGACTTAAGTAAAGTGAAAAATGTCAGTTTCGAAAACCTCCATTTTTTTGCAGCAGGCTACAATGTTCGTGATTGTGAAAATATCCGTTTTGAAAACTGTCGTTTCGACTATCTAAGTGCCAACAAATATGTGCTCGGAAAATTTGACTGGTTTAAAGCTTTTAATGGCAACAGCAATAATACCATGTCGGCATTTTTTGGTGGTAAAGACAATCAGATTATCAATTGTATTTATTCACGCTCTAATGCTCCTATCACTTTTAGAAGTGATAATACTCTAGTTCAAAATTGTCGCTTTGAAGATATTGAATGGGACGTAAACACTAATGGCGGTTCCGGGTCAGTCATGCTTGGAAAAGCTAGTACCATTACTCACAGCACATTATCAAAAACGGGTAATTCAGAAGGAATACGCGCCATAGAAGATTCTGTTACTATCCAGTTTAACCGTGTCTTTGATGCCGGTAATCTACAGCACGATGGTTCTGGCATCAATGTCGGCACCAGAGTTCAAAAAGGAGCTACTGTCACACATAACTGGGTACATGATTGCAATCGCCAAGGTGTTCGTTTTGATTACCACGGCGAGAACATCTTCCAGAAAGATGGTAGTGTTTATGGAGATGGCCTCTATGCCTTTAACGTCATTTGGAATACTCAACCTAGCCAAGTAAAAGGTGATCGTCACCTCATTTTCAATAATACGATTATCAACTGTAATTATTTTCCCGAACCTACAAATGAGCCTTTTAATTTCAGTGTGCAAGGTTTCAAAGCCATGCATGGTATCATGGGCAATAAAAACTCGATTATTCGCAATAACCTTGCGAACATCAGTCATAGAAGCTGGGATCTACGTATGATTGAAAGAAGAGATCAAAATTATAAAAATGGCAGCCGCTATTTCAAAGATTTAAATTATAATGTGCTACCCGGTCAACATGATCATAATATGAAAGAAGCTGGTGCGGCTTATAAATATTTGCGGGATCCGCAAAACTTAGATTTCCGCCCCCAATTAAATAGCCCCTTAATTTCTGCAGGCAAAAACATCGAACAAAAAGAAAATCCCAATGCCTACACCTCCGTCCAAGGCTTTAAAGAATTAGGTCCGAAAATTGATATTGGCGCCTATCAGAGTCAAGCTAAGCACTACTGGATCCCAGGTCATAAGGCTTTGCGGCCGAGTCAAGCAATCCCCCCTAACCGAGCTCAACTGAGTAGCACAAAAGTTGACCTTATGTTTCTGGGAACTTACAAAGCCCAAAGTCACAAAATCTATTTCGGCACTAAGCCTTCGAAACTTAAACTTATGGCTGAACTCAAAGACAGTAATATTTACTCTTGCCCACAATTAAAAAAGGGTGAGCAATATTTTTGGCGTGTCGATACCCTCGTCGATGATGAACTCATTACCGGAGAAGTATGGAGTTTTACTATTGATGCAAAGACTGCAGCTAAGCATTTGACCTCTAAATAACATTTCCTCATAGGTATTATCATGAATAAAATTTTCTATCTCCTCATTTTCTGTACTTGCTTGATACAAGCTAAAGAAATCCATGCATATCCAAATAATATCAAGTCAAATTTACGTGTAGCCCATCAACAATGGCAAAAACTACGACAAGATAAGTATTCAGGTACTATTGAAATTATTCTTCATCCCGGAATTCATCGATTAAGTGAAACACTGATTTTTAATGAAATTGGAGCTGAATCCAAAACTATAATACGTTCAAAAAATAGCGCGCCTGCAATTATTAGTGGTTCACGAAAAATTGAGGATTGGCAGCAGACAAAACTGAAAAACGGCAAGATTTGGTCCGCATCAGTTCCATGGGCGAAGGATACACATTTTTTCCATGTCTTATTTAAAAATGACAAAATGCTCAAACGCTCAAGTTCTGAAATGATTGAACTCAGCAATGATGCACCGAGTCGTTTTTATTGCAATACTCTTCAAAGTCGTTTAGAATTTAATAATCATCCAGAAATCACCGCACTTAAGAATTTTGATGACGTCGAATTATTTGGTCAACCAACTCGAAAATGGTTAGTCAATTACTTGCCTATTGAATCAATCAAAAAGGATAAAACTACACTGAAAATACCTGCTACCTACATCATGAGTGGCGAATGGAAGATCGAGAATTCTTTAGAATATCTAGATACTCCTGGTGAATGGTGCCTCAATAATGGTACTCTCTATTATTGGCCTGAAGCTACTAAACCAAAGGATATCTTTGCCCCTTACCTAGATGAACTCATCCGCGTGGCCGGTCAAAGTGATGCTTCTCTAAAAGGAGAGAAGGAAAAACCGGCTTCCAATTTCATCTTCCAAAACCTTACTTTCACCCATGCTGATAGACAAAGTTGGAGCAAAGATGACATCGGCCTTCAACACGACTGGAATATGTGGGACAAAGCCAATGGCTTATTACGTTTTCGCAGTGCAAAAAATTGCGAAGTTCGCAAATGTAATTTTATTAATTCAGGAAGCGATGGCATCCGTTTAGACCTTTTTTGTCAAAATATAAAAATCCACGATAATTACTTTAGTAAATTGGGTGGCACTGGCATACTGCTTGCAGGTTATGGGCCAGGCAAAAAAGACGTCAATCACCACAATGAAATAGTAAATAATACACTGACTGATATTGGCACCCTCTTCTGGCATTCGCCAGGCATCTTTATTTGGCAAAGTGGTCATAACCTCATTGCCAAAAACCACATTTATGATCAGGGCTATAGCGGTATTATTGTCGCCGGTGTGAGGAGACGTTTTTTTGAACAAAAATTCCCTAAAGATCAAAGAACAGATAAGAATCCCTTTAAGTTTTGGCAATTCCCAAAAGGCACACGTGAACATCTGCCCTCGATTCGTTGGGCGGAAATCAAAAATATTAAAGACCCTTTAGACTGGAAGCTTTATGAACCCTACATGCATGCTCGCCATAATGTGATTGAGTTTAACGAAGTACACGACTGTATGAAAAGGCTTCACGATGGTAATGGCATCTACCTTTCCGCTCATGGCAATGAAAACTTAGTTCGTTATAACCTGGTCTATAATCACCCCAAAGGATCTATGATCCGGACTGATGATGATTCTCATCAGTCACTCTTAAGCTTTAATGTCTTATTAGGTACTACTGCTAAAGATGGACTTTGTATGAAAGGTCAAAACACATTTGAAAATAATTTCTTTTTTAATACGCGCTTCACTACAGGTATGGCAGGAAATAAAGCTGAATACACTTCAAACTTTAGAAAAAACATCTTCTACTCCACAGGAGATATTAATCATTTCCACTATAAAACTTTTATGATGGGTCCTATGCTCAACGATAATATTTATTATTCTCCAAATACTGAGAATGCACGCAAATTCCTTCGTGACGTTCAAACTCTAGGACAAGATAGTCGCAGCCTAGTTGCTGACCCGCAATTTACTGAACTTGATACTGGAGACCTCTCTTTCCTTCCTGATTCACCTGCTCATAAAATGGGCATCAGAGGATTGAACAAAGAACAATTCCTCAACATTGGTACGAGTCAGGACCCATGGCTCAAACGTAAACAATCTCAACTTCCGATTAAGTGGAATGATATGCAAGGGGATTATTATTACTATATCAATAAGATAAAACGCATTCACTGAGACTTTTGATAAACAGGCTGCTAACTCAGCCTTTCTTTAAGCATTACTCAATTAGCTTTGATGCACTCCATACGAAAAAGGGACTCCTAATGAAGGACACTTAAGGGGTTATAGTGGGTTTTTGCGAAGCTAGTCCGCCCGCCGGAGGCGCTCCGCCCGCCGGAGGGTACTGCCACACAGGCGGAGAAAAACATATGGGGCTTCGCACCAGTCGCCGGGTCAAGGGCTGGCAAGTCCTTGGTGGGAGTATGAGGGACTCGTCCCTCATTTAGTCAAACTTGGGGCTCCGCCCCAGTATAAATACCTCCGGTGGCCGAGGAGCCCTCGGGGCCCTACTAAAAAAGGTAGTAGCACGTATAAAGACCCTTAAGTTCCCGCCCGCGGTGGCTCTCCTAATGAGTGGGAACTTAAGGGTTTTTAAGATGAAGTTGGGCTCTGCCCAATACCCGCGTAAGGATGCGAAGCACCCTTAAGAATCCCAACGCTTGTCGCTACGCTCCTACACTTAAATCTTAGCAGAAATGAGTACCGTACTATATTCAATTCATACTTAATCCATCCGCCTGGTCAAGGAGTGGCAGCTCCTTGCAGGGTTTGGGGCAGAGCCCCATACATAATTAATAAAATAAGCTTAAGTTTTTTTTAAGCTCATCTTTAAGGGGTTTAATCGGATGAATCTGATGGCTGCTGTGCTGTATGCAATGCATTTCTCAATCATGAAAAACTTTCTACATGGCATACCTTCGGTACTTATATTTATCTTATTCAAGCACCATGGACTTCATTTCATGCTTCATCGACTTAACTCTAAAAATACATGGGTTCATTATTTTCTGCCATCGTATGCTCTCACACGAGCAGCATTTTACTTTTATTTTTCTACTCGAGTAGGCTTAAACACCTACGATATAAGCTATTTATGAATTTCTCTTTGGAGCTCAGAAAAACGAGGAAATGATAAGTCTCCAAACTTTAGTTTTTGAGCTATATGTTTACTCACTTCTTTTGCAATTTCCCATGAGCCTCTACGTGTAAAATGGACATTAATGGGGCTTTGTAATAAACAAGCTACTTTCCACAGTCCCACAATGTATTCCGTGTGTCTGTAGATGACCATGGATCTGAACCTGAGCCCTGGTAAGTCGCTGGGTAATAAATGTAACTCACATGACCGTCGACAAATAAATAATTACTTTTCCAAAGATCATGACTCCAATAAGACTTATCTCCCTGCTTGGCATGAATATTTTCAACTGCCATTACTGCTCTGGATTGATGGCCTGTACTATTATTATCATATGGATTCTCTGCCATTGCAATGCTTTCACTCGCTTGATTTACATCTGTGTACGAACGTGAATAAACCTTATCCGCATCTGTCTCCCAAGGGTTACTCGTCATCCCACGTCCGGCCCATGAAGTAAATGTATAAAGTTGATTGAGTGAATACGAACGAGATATTTTATCTAACGCACTGACTTCTCCCCTCGCATCAGAGGGACAACGATAGAGCTGACTGCCACTAGCCTGCTCACTATCCACATCAAAACCCCAAATTGATTTGTCTACATCACTTAAGTTACGGCTATCGTAGTCACTTAGCTTATCGTCCCACGACCATGCATAATCAACTTGAGTGGAAATGTTATGTGAGACGGGATAGTAGCCCTCATTATCCTCTAAATACATAAAAATAACAGTGGCGATTTGTTTTTGATTATTCGTGCATTGAGTTCGCTTTGCAGACGCTCTTGCTTTTGCGAGCACGGGTAAAAGAAATGATGATAGGATACCCACTATGGCAATCACCACCAATAACTCAATAAGTGAAAAGGAGGCTGTTTTTTGCGGTCTTCTATTCAAAATGATTTTAGTCATAATTTATATATCCTTGTTATTATATAAATAGAGAAGCGAAGAGAAATCAAGCTTGTTACAAAAAACATTGCTTTCATTAATGATAAATCTATTTATCATTAAAATGAAGACTTTATAACAAATTTATTTATAAAACATTTAGCTATTAATTTTATTTCAGCATAGGTCTCGTATTATAGTTTATATGTTTGAACTAGAAGCGAGTGCCTTAGAATGAACAAGAATGAGATTACCAACAATAATTTTTCGAAAATTTTTGATGAAGCCAATTCTCTTCTTGTTGATGAAGCCGAAACTCCCATTATTGATTCAATAAAAAATGAAGCTGATCGCTATTCACAACTACAAGAACATGCAGTCGGTGGTCACAAAATTATCTACAAATGTCACGATGAATACACCGATCGTTTTGTTGCCCTCGCCTTATTAAAAGACTCTTGTGATCATAAAAAAGAAGAACTTTTCCTCCGTGAAGGAAGAATCAATTCTCTCCTACAGCACCCGAATATCATCCCTGTTTACGACATGGGTTTTAGAAACAACTCGCCTTTTTTTACGATGAAGTTCATCCAGGGGCAAACTCTGGGAAGCCTCATTAAGAATTTAGCCATGGCTAATCAAGAAACGTGTCAGCGAAATGAACTCATTGATATCTTCTTAAAAGTATGTGATGCCATTGCCTACTGTCACTCAAATGGCATTGCCCACCTAGATTTAAAACCTGACAACATCTGTATTGATGAATATGGTGAAGTCTATGTCTGTGACTGGGGGCTTGCCATAGTACTAGATGATAGTGCCTACCGCGACGATGCCTTTTCAGATTTAGATAAATACTCACTCAATTCAATTCATCAGGAAAACCAAACTATAGATGGTTACCTTAAAGGTACGCCAGGCTATATGGCTCCCGAACAAACTCCCTTGATGAAGGAAAATAAAGGAAGGCACAGTGATATATTTTCCTTAGGAGCCATGCTCTACACTATCTTAACATTAAAGAAACCATTCCCAGCCGATTCTATAGAGCTTATTTTACAAAAAACTGTGCAAGGTGATTTCACATACCCCTCCACTTTAATTAAAAATTTACCGGCTCAACTAGAACTCATTTGCCTCAAAGCTTTACAGGTTCCACTTGATCAACGTTACGCGTCTGTGGAGGATTTTAAAAATGATATATTGGCTTTTCGCAATGGCTTTGCCATCTCAGCAGAAAAAAATTCCAACCTAAAAATCGTTAGTCTTTTAATCAAACGTAACAAAGCTTTGGTCATTAGTTTATTTTTAGCTTTGGTCATTATCAGCACATCAACTTTTCTCTTCACTGTGAACTTAAAAAAATCTAAAAACACCGCGATTGCCCTCGCCGAAAAGTTCCGCCAAAAGACTCAAGAAAGTGATCTTCGCGGTTCCTTACTTGCTAAGAAAATTTTTGCTGATGCCAAGATACAATTCCAAAATGATCAATTTTATCAAGCCTTAGAACTTGTCAATTATTCATTGGAATTAAATCCGAATAATAGTCTTGCCAAGGAATTAAAAGGACTGCTTTGTTTTATTACGGAAGATTACCCAACTGCCTTAAGTTCCTTATCTCCTTTAAGTAAAAAAGATCATTTCAGTCAGTTCATCTTAGACTATTTAAGTGAAAATCAGGCGCCAAAATCTATCGAAGACTTTTATAAGCTGACGACTAAAGTCAATGAGGAATTCGGTATTTCGAATACTTTGAGTTCTGATTTATTACACCATAAAATCTACTCAAAGCTAACTTATCAAGAAAGACTCCAGCTTGCATCACTCTTGCTTGCTCTATCCAACGCAGACAATGAAATATCACTTAACTATGATGCTCCCACAAAATACCTGAGCCTAGCTAATAACCCCACACTAGTCCAGCCTTATATGTTACAAAATTTTCCTGCTCAAAAAGCCGATTTTTCGAATACATCGATCGTGAATTTTATCACTTTCCGCTCGATGCCTTTACTGAGCTTAAATGTCAGCTCAACTCAAATAGCGGATCTAGAGAGCCTCTCGAATACATCACTTCGTGAACTCTATATTGCCCATACAAAAATCCGGGATTTGAGTCCTTTGCGAAATTCTACCTTACAAGTTTTGGATATTCGTGGTTTAGAGATACTGGATTACCGAAGCTTATTTTCCATGCAACAACTTAAAACACTAATCACTTCGCCTGGTCAAATTGACCTTAAACTCAAAAAGAAACTCAACTGGCGCATAAAAATAATCGAAAAAGATTAATGACAATCTAATTCCTTGTTTAAGCGGGTGATTTCTTTGATCAAAGCATTTCGCGCTCGTTGTTTGTACACACGAACCGAGCTAGAGGCTATCCCTATACGGCTTTCGATTTCTTCATCAGCAATATCCTGCATTGCCAGTTCAAAAACAGACCTTATTTTATCTGACAATTCATTTTTAATATTCTCATAAGCTTTTTCGGCAATAAAGACTTTCCATTCTTTTTCAGCAATTTTTTCAATTTCTGGCTCAGTCACACGACTCATACTTTGAAAATCTTCTTCATATTGCACTTCTTTCTTGGCATTATTACCTGCTTTTGATTTGAGGTAATCTTTCACAATATTACAGGTCACTAAACTTAACCATGTACGAAAACGACATTTATTGGGCCTGTATTCAAATTTGGGAAGATCTTTCCAAAGCTTTAATAAAACATTTTGCAGCAGGTCCTCATTAAGCTCATTTTTTAAATTAAAATTGCGTATAATGACATAAATATAATTTTTATAGGTCTCAACAAAATCTTCCCAACAATGCTCATCTTCGTGATTTGTTTGAATTCGTTGAATTAAAGTCAACCTAGTTGAGTAATCTTTCTTCAATGACACGCTCCTCTAAATCTTAAATAATATTATATTTACTACTATATAAAAAGGCCCTATTGAATACAATTCAACAGGGCCTTTTTAATAAATTAAACTGCGTTTAAAATATTATTTATTCTACTTCTTCAGCTCGAATAGCAGAAAGTGCTGCACTTAAACGCGCCACTGGTACACGGAAAGGAGAACAACTCACATAGTCCAAGCCATTTCTGTGGAAAAAGTCGATAGAGGCTGGATCGCCACCATGCTCACCACAAATACCAATCTTGAGATCTTTAGAAGTACTTCTACCGCCTTTTACACCTAACTGAACCAATTTACCTACACCACTTTGATCTAAAGTTTGGAATGGGTCATCAGGGTAAACTTCAAAATTACCCGTTCCAGTTAATGGATCACTTACACCATTTTTGTATGTCGGTAAAAAGTGATTCGCATCATCTCTAGAAATCCCTAGAGTTGTTTGAGTCAAATCATTTGTCCCGAAAGAGAAGAAGTCTGCGTGTTTCGCAATTTCATCTGCCTGGAGGGCAGCTCTAGGCAGTTCAATCATTGTACCAACTGAATAGCTCACCTTTTGACCGAGTTCTGCAAATAAATCTTGCGCAACTTTATCAATTAAAGTACGTTGGTGAATCAATTCATTTTCATGCATAATGATCGGCACCATAATCTCGGGCTTACAAGGGATGTATGCGCTATTGAGTTCTAAGGCAGCTTCCAGAATAGCTCTAACTTGAACTCGAGTGAGTTCAGGTTTCAAGATCCCCAAGCGGCAACCTCGAAAGCCCAGCATTGGATTATGCTCTTCCATATCACCCAAGCTCGCCCTTAATTCTGCATCAGTAATTTTCAAAGCTTTTGCAGTCTTTGCTGTATCGGCATCACCATGAGGCATAAATTCATGCATGGGTGGATCGAGTAAGCGAACTGTTGCAGGACGTCCATTGAGAGTTTGAAAAAGAGCCGTAAAATCTTCTTTCAAAAAATGCTCAATATTACTGAGTGCTAAAGTTTTGATTTGCTCATCTTTAGCCAGCATCACTTGACGTAGTAATAAGAGTTTATCATCAGAGCCAAACATGTGTTCAACACGTGTTAAACCCACGCCTTCAGCACCAAGGCTAAGGGCTATCTTTAAATCTCTTGAAGTATCTGCATTTGTACGGATTTTAAGACGACGATATTTATCTGCCCAAGTCATTATTGTTTGGTACTGCTTACATATTTCAGATTCATTTGGATCAATGACTCCATCAATAATCCCTTGAATAACCTCAGAAGCAGAAGTTTCGATCTTACAAAAGAAGACTTCACCAGTACTACCATCAAGAGAGATGGCGTCACCTTCTTTTATTTTCTTATCTCCAATAGAGATCTCACCAGTACTTTCCTTCACTTTTAATGCTGCGAGGCCACAAACACAAGGCTTACCAAACTGTCGTGCTACAACGGCTGCATGAGAAGTCGCTCCACCACGTACGGTTAAAACGCCTTCTGCGGCCATCATACCACCAAAATCAGCAGGAGAGGTATCATTACGAACCAGTACACATGGCACACCGAGTTGCTTGTACTCTATGGCTTTTGCAGATGTAAGTGCTAAGACTCCAGATGCCGCACCTGGCCCAGCATTTAAACCTTTACCCACCATTTCACTCGCCGCATTAGCTTTATCTTCCAAATTGAAAATAGGAGATAACATTTGTTCAATAGAACTTGGTTCGATACGAGCTAAAGCTGTTTTCTCATCAACTAAGCCCTCTTCTACCATTTCTACTGCCATCCTTACTTGAGCAAAGCCACTGCGTTTACCATTGCGAGTTTGTAAGATGTAAAGTTTTTCTTCTTCTACAGTGAACTCAACATCTTGCATATCAGCATAATGTTTTTCGAGCTTCTCAAAAACATCTGTGAGCTCCACATAAGTTTTAGGCATGGTTTCTTCCATAGATTGACCATCTAAACACTTTTGTGCTGCACTTTCTTTACTGATGGGCAATGGCGTACGAACTCCTGCTACTACATCTTCGCCTTGAGCATTAATGAGGTATTCACCAAAATAAGTCTTATCACCAGTAGATGGATTACGAGTAAAAGCCACACCTGTAGCAGAACTTGCACCTTTGTTACCAAAGACCATTGCTTGAACATTAACTGCTGTGCCCCAACTTGCAGGAATGTTTTGAATTTTGCGATAAAGAACCGCGCGCTCAGTATTCCAAGAATCAAAAACTGCTTCGATGGCAGATCTCAATTGTATTTTGGGATCTTGAGGGAATTCATCACCACTTAGTTCAGTATATAATTTTTTAAGCTCAAGACATAATTCTTTTAAGTCTTCCACACTTAATCCAGTATCTTCAGATACGCCTGCTTTGCTCTTGGCTGCATCAATGAGTTCCTCAAAAGCTTCGGCATCCATGCCTTTAACAACTTCAGAGTACATCACAATAAAGCGACGATAAGAATCATAAGCCATACGAGCATTATTTGTCTTATTCGCTAAGCCAATAACGGCAATATCGGTTAATCCTAAATTTAACACGGTATCCATCATACCTGGCATACTTACTCGTGCGCCAGATCGAACAGAAACTAATAAGGGATTTTCTAAAGACCCGAATTCAGTTGCTGTCTGTTGTTCCATTAAGGTAATAGCTTCGTCTACTTCTATCATCAATGCATCAGCCAACTGTTGTTGATTGTCATTGTAGTGAGTACACATGCTTGTGGGGATAGTGAAACCAGGAGGAACCGGGATGCCAATAGATGACATTTCAGCAAGGTTTGCACCTTTGCCGCCCAATAAGTTTCTCATGCTTGCATTACCATCATTTTGCACTTTACCGAAATGGTACACTCTGAATGGATTGATTTCAGTTTCGGTCCCTGTTGTATTTGTTAAGACCTGCGTTTTCATCATTTTTTCCTTGTTTGGGGTATCGTTCTGATACGCTTTTAAATCATTGCTGATTTAATTTTGTTGTGTGGCGAGAAATCAACTTGATTTCTAAATAGCCAGTTTTGCTTGTGGCAAATTCTCTTAGACTCATCTTTTTTTCCGTGTCATGGTTTATGACACAAGAGTCGTGTTATAATATTTTAAAAGTTGCTTTTTTATAATTTCTCATCTCTTCATTAATTTTTTATTTATGACATAGATAACCGAGACTTAGCCCTAGCCGTTACACCTACATGAAAAAAAAATGGTTTTTAATTTCTTTATGCTAAGAAATCCTTAAAACTTCATTAGAATACTTATTTTATCTCAGTCCTCTAATGACTGCAGCCTTTTATATGGATGCAGAAATAGAGCTAGACTTGTAATCCCCAAACTTTTTATTATTATAAAATCATAAAGGAAACAAGCTGAATTCAAAAAGGAGGAATTATGAAAGACGTTTTGAAATACACACTCATTAGCATCGCAGTATTTTTGATATTATCTGGCGCCTGTATTTATAAAATATATGATAGCCATCAAAATTTTCCAGAGTACGCTAAAAAGGATGTTTTACACAAAAAATATCAAGATTACTTAAGTCAAATTGACTCGCTAATGAAATCGAGTAGCTCACAATTAGATTTTGCGGCCAAGCTAGAAAAACTCGATCATCCCACAAATCTCATCTACCTTTGCCTCATCAAAGAAACTGACTTCAATAATCGTGATAATGATGAAATTGAAATCATTAAAAATTTCGAATCCGGGTCAAAAAGTACCTACACCAGCAATGGTACCGGCTACGGTCGTATTAATGGAGACGACATCGTCATTATTCGATATGACTTAAACGACTTTAAAGGCTTAAAAGAATGTTTGATTTACTTAAAACATTAACTTTAAAGTTTTTAATTATCTCGCCATGAGTCGATCACCGAGACAAGTTATACATCTATAGTAACTTATTGAATGAAAGTAAATATCCCCGTTAAAGCACGCTGCTCTCAGTGTTTCAAAGAAGATTCTCAGGAATATACCTATGAACAAATGGGGCCCAATATTAGTGTCCTCATCATCTTTATCATCGCCCTTTTCATGTATGGTATTTTTGGGTTTCTCAGCATCATTCTTTTATGCTTTGGCACACTGCTTTTCCGCAAGCGCAACCTCATTTTAATTTGCCATAAGTGCAAAAAAGCTCAAAGCCTAGATATGCACGATAAAAGCTTGCTGAATCAATTTATACAAAACAAGCATCACCAATTTCTCAGTTTAGATATGGACCAAGAATTAAGTCAAATGAACTTACACTCATTAGAATTTGACGAAGTCATTGCCAAGCAGTGGGACTGTACTTTTTGTGCTGAGGAAAACCCGGGGCATTTTCATATGTGCTGGAATTGTAGTAACATTAGACTTCCTCCAAGCATAGAAATGAAAGATGACTTATATGGCCCTAGTCCACAAACTATGCTCTCAAACCCCCTTAGTCCTAATGAAATAAGATTCGATAAAAATCATTTACAATAAGCCAAGTAAATAGGAGAAATTATGAAACTCGCACTTTTTAGTTCAAAGCCCTACGATGAAAAATACTTCAATCGCGAAAACAAATTTAATCATGAGATCACCTTTTTTTCTACTCGGCTCAATGAACAGACACTAAGTTTAGCCAAAGGCTACACAGCTGTTTGCGTCTTTGTTAATGATAAAATTGATCGCGCTATGATTGCGACTCTCGCAAAAAATGGAACGCAATTCATTGCACTTCGCTGTGCAGGATTTAATAATATTGATTTCGAGGCATGTAAAGAATTTGGGATAATTGTCTGCCGTGTCCCCGCTTATTCTCCCTATGCCGTCGCGGAACATACCGCTGCACTTATGCTGACTCTTAATAGGAGAATCACCCGCGCTTATAATCGCGTTAAGGAAGGGAACTTCTCTTTAGATGGGCTTCTTGGTTTCGATATACATGGGAAAACGATTGGCATCATTGGAACGGGACAGATTGGAGAATGTTTTGCTAATATTATGAATGGCTTCGGGACCCGCTTACTCTTTGTTGATCCCTTTGAAAGCTCCAAATGCCAAAGCATGGGTGAATACACTGATCTTGATACACTTTTTAAAGAATCTGATATCATAAGTTTACACTGCCCTCTAAGGCCCGAAACACATCATTTAATCAATGATGCGAGTATCGCAAAAATGAAAAACAAAGTCATGATACTGAATACTAGCCGCGGCGCCCTTATCGACACACATGCACTTATTAGGGGATTAAAACAATCACAACTGGGTTCTGTCGGCCTCGATGTTTACGAAGAAGAAGCCGAGCTCTTTTTTGAAGATTGTTCCGACACGATTATTCAAGACGATACTTTCATGAGGCTCACGACCTTTCCCAATGTCATTATCACTGGACACCAGGCATTTTTCACCTCTACCGCCTTATCTAATATTGCCGAAACTACTTTACAAAATTTAGATGATTTAGAGTTCGAGCGACTCTGCTTAAACTTAGTCGAATAATCACTTGAGGATTAAGTCTATTGCATCGAGTTCTTCATTCGTGAAATTCAAATTATTGAGACCCGCAACTGCATCTTCAATATGCTTCACTTTACTCGCACCCAAAATGACCGATGTCATTGCTGGCTGACGTAAAACCCAGGCTATTGCCATTTGAGATAAGTTCTGCCCTCTTGATTGAGCCAAGTCATTTAGTGCTTTGATTTTTGCTACATTCACCTCATTCACTAAGCTCGCATCTAGTGCGCCTGCACTCTTAGCTGCTCGTGAATCTGCTGGTATGCCATTTAAATACTTATCCGTCAACAGACCTTGAGCTAAAGAAGAAAAACTTATACATCCCATACCTTCTTCTTTGACCGCATTCAGTAAATCATCTTCAACCCAACGATCAAACATGCTATATGACGGCTGATGAATCAGGCAAGGCGTTCCCAGGTCTTTTAAGATAGCCGCGGCTTTCTTGGTGTTCTCTGCATCGTATGAGGATATACCTGCATAGAGTGCACGACCTGAGCGTACAATCGTATCTAATGCTCCCATTGTTTCTTCTAAGGGCGTCTCGGGATCAAAGCGATGAGAATAAAAAACATCGATATAATCTAAGCCCATACGTTTCAGGCTTTGATCACAGCTCGCTATCATATATTTACGTGAACCCCATTCTCCGTAGGGACCGGGCCACATATCGTAACCGGCTTTTGACGAAATAATCATCTCATCTCGATACGCGCCCATGCCTTCACTCAAAATTTTGCCAAAGTTACTTTCTGCACTTCCTGCTGGAGGGCCATAATTATTCGCTAAATCAAAATGTGTTATCCCTAAATCAAAAGCTCGCTGAGACATGGCTTTGGCATTCTCATAATTATCTATACCACCCCAATTATGCCATAAGCCCAAGGAAACGGCGGGTAATTTGAGCCCACTTTTTCCACAGCGATTATAGATCATACTCTCATAACGATTTTCATTAGCTAAATACATGTTCACTCCTTAAAAATTAAACTAGGATCATAATGGCTTACATCTATTTTATAGCAAATCTTATGACGCTAAACAAAAAAAGGCCCCTCAGATATAATCCGAGAGGCCTCTAAGACATACTAAGAAAGTCTTTAGTCGTGGATAATCCCCACTTCTTCTTCTTTCTTATGAGCAATCACACCATAAATCGCAACTAGAATGAAACTTGCGAAAGGCATGAGGTAACAGTTGTTAACACCCATTGTATCAATAAGCATACCTTGGATTGGTACGAGTACTGCACCACCAACGATAGACATGATAATACCAGATCCACCAAGTTTACGGTCATTATCATCAAGACCAGTAAGACCAAGACCATATATAGTTGGGAAACAAAGTGACATACAAGCTGAGATAGCTACGAGTGCATATCCGCCAATAGGTCCGCCAACCCAAATAACAACACCACAAAGAATTGCCGCTATTGCTGTAATGATTGTAAGGAGACGTGCAGGATCAATAAACTTCATTAGGAATGTACAGATAAAGCGAGAAATAGTAAAAAGAATAAGTCCTACAATCATGTAATTGGATGCATCTTTCGGCTCTGTATATGCATCGTTATTAGTGATGACATAGTCAATTGTATAAGTCCAAACACCAATTTGGCACCCAACATAGAAAAACTGTGCAACAACTGCCATTACATAATTTTTATTCTTAAAGAGACGACCCACAGTAGGACCAAAAGCATGTTCTGGTTTATGATCATCTTCGGCTTCTCCGCCTTTAGGGAATTTTTTAATCAAGATGATAATACCAAGAATTAAGCTGACTAAACCGATAATTGCATAGGCTATTACGACGTTTGAAAGTTCTTTACCTTGAATCTCAGCAAGTTTTGCTGGAGCCTCTGTTGCCATGGCCGTACGCTCATCTTCAGTTATTTTTGCGAGTCCACCAAGAATAAGTTCTTTACCTAAGAATAATCCCGCAAGAGAACCGATCGGGTTAAATGATTGTGCAAGGTTAATACGACGAGTTGCGGATTCATCTGGACCCATGGAAATTACATAAGGAGCTACACAAGTTTCTAGAGTTGCACAACCTGCTGCAAAAACATAAAATGCGATGAGGAAGAATGTGAAGCTAGACGCTTGACTGGCAGGGTAACAAAGTGCGGCACCACCGGCATAAATAAATAAGCCCGCAACTACACCCGTTTTATAGGAGAATTTTTTAATAATGAACGCTGCTGGCAAAGCCATACAGAAATACGCACCGTAGAAAGCCATCTGAATCATAGACGAATGCAATTGTGTCATGCTCATCACACGCTTAAAAGCAGGAACCAACATATCGGTCATATTATTGGCTGCACCCCATAGTGCAAATGGAATTGTAAGAAGGAGGAAACAAATCCCCATTCCTTTAAACACTAAGGCGTTATCGCCCGTTTTAGTCGTATCTGACATAAACCCGTCCTATTATATATTTATATTGACATTTTAATCAAAGGCACTTTTCGTCAAATCCTTTAACTCAAGTACTTTTAGTAGCGGATAGTTTAAACGGATTGCCCCTAGAGTTCAATCCTTAGAAAGCATTTTTTTACAGTATTTGAGGATTTTAATCATCACATATTATACATTAAATGGAAAATTAATTTTTGCTGTTAACATGGGCCCTCTTGTAGTGTAAAGATAATTTTTCCGTACATACGTCATTTAGTTCAATCAAGTCATTAGAAAAACTCTAAATCCAAATACTTTAATAGGGAATAAATGGCGCTGATTAGTTAAAACTTAAGTAAAGCACTTCATTGCCCTACTATTTAAGACATAAATCGCCTTGATTTAATCTTGTAAAACGGGGACTTTCGAATAGAGTCTGCAAGTGTGTCAATTATAGGGTAATTCATGTTTCTAATACTTTCTGTCGCCTTGGTTTTCTTGGCCGCTTTTGCGACTCCCGCAATCGCTCGATTCATCCCTCATAATAAGCGTTTCTTATTTGCCCTAGTTCCCATCAGTTCCTGCTGTTTAATACTGACTAAGGCCAATGATATATCCATGGGCCTGCACTACTCAGAAAACTACACTTGGATCCCTCGTTTTGGCATAGACCTCAATTTTCGTTTAGATGGCCTCAGTTTCCTAATGGCTTTGCTCATCACAGGAATTGGCGCGCTCATACTCACTTATGCTTCTGGCTACATGAAAGGGCACCAAGCTAACACACGTTTTTACACCCTCATTTTTATATTCATGGCCGCCATGCTGGGCTTAGTACTCTCTGACAACTTGATTATGATGTTTATTTTCTGGGAGTTAACAACTGTTAGTTCCTTTCTTCTAGTTGGCTTCAATCACGAAGATCCTGAAGCACGAAAAAAAGCTCTACAGGCTCTTATCGTCACTGCTGGTGGAGGCCTTGCAATGCTAGCGGGCATACTACTCCTGGGGGAGATTACCGGAACATATCGAATTTCCGAATTAATCCCACAAGCCGACTATATAAGAAACCATGAATTATATAAAAGTATTGTCATCCTCTTTTGCTTAGGGGCCTTCACCAAATCAGCACAATTCCCCTTCCATTTCTGGTTGCCCAATGCCATGGCAGCTCCTACCCCTGTAAGTGCTTACTTACATTCCGCTACAATGGTTAAAGCCGGTGTGTACCTTTTAGCGAGACTCACTCCTGTATTAGGGGGAACTGAATTCTGGCTCCTGCTATTAGTTTCTGTCGGCGGTTTCACTATGCTACTTTCAGCAAGCCTTGGTTTAATCTACCGAGACCTCAAAAAAATATTGGCTTATTCCACTCTCAGTGTACTTGGTATTATAACTCTGCTCATTGGCATGGGTACTGAATTCAGCTACAAAGCAGCCATCATGATGCTTTTTGCTCATGCACTCTACAAAGCTACCTTATTTATGGTGGCAGGCTCTATCGATCACGAAGTTGGAACGCGTGATATTAATCGACTTAGCGGACTCCGAAAAGTCATGCCATGGACTTTTGCCGCTGCCGCACTGGCTGCGCTCTCCCAAGCCGGCTTCCCCCCCTTCACGGGTTTCCTTGCTAAAGAATACTTTTATGGAAGTGCATTAGATCACCCCATGCAAATACTGCTTATCATTAGCGCATTTATCTCTAGCATGTTCCTTTTTGTGCTTGCCTTTAAAATTGGTTTCCACCCCTTTCTTGGTCCTTTGAATAAAAAACTTGAAGCTCACGAAGCACCAGTCACGATGCTCATTGGTCCGCTTTGCTTAGCTTTTTTAAGTTTACTCTTTGGTCTTTTCCCTTCCCCTATCGCGAAATACATCCTGAGTCCTGCACTTGCGAGTTTCACCAATGACTTCCACCCCGTGAAACTTAAACTCTGGCATGGAGTTAACACGGCATTGATTTTGAGTTTAATCACTTTGACTTGTGGTTTCATCCTCTATGCACTTCGTAAAAAAATCCGTAAAAATGCCACCAATGTCGACGATAAAATGAATATTCAATTTGACCAAAGCTTTGCCAAAGGATTGGATTACTTCCTCAAATTTGCCAAGTGGCAAACTCGCTTGGTACAAAGTGGCTCATTAAGAACTTATATGATCATCACCATCTCTGCTTTTGCAGGCCTACTTCTCTATATTTTACTTTATGTAGGTGGCATGCCTAAAGTCTACACCTTCACCCATGTCAAACCTATTACTGTCGCCTTTGTGGTAGCACTCATCATTGTCACTGTAGTCACTTGTACAACTCTATCTCGTCTCACAGCCCTACTCTCACTAGGCGTCATAGGCTTTGGCATCACTTTGATCTATATGTTTTATGGAGCACCTGATTTAGCCATCACCCAAATTTTAGTCGAAACCTTAACTGTTGTTATGTTTATGGTCGTAATTCACAAACTCCCAAAATTCAAAGATTTCAGCAACAGAAGAAAAAAGATTTTTGATGCTATTTTTGCCACTGGAGTTGGGACCACGATAACTTTTCTCGTCATTAAAGCTCAAAGCCTCACACTCGCCGCCCCCGTCTCACTTGAATATGCTCAGAAAAGTTATCTTGAAGCTCATGGACGAAATGTAGTTAACGTCATCCTCGTCGATTTCCGAGCTTTTGATACCTTTGGTGAAATCACTGTACTTACAATTGCCGGCCTCGGTGTCATGATCCTAATGCGAAAATCCAAAGACGAGGAAAGTCAACCATGAAAACTCCTTCTGTAATCATGACTCTTTCTGCAAAGCTTCTTTGCCCTGTCCTTATAACCATGGCCTTTGCCTTCCTTTATAGGGGACATAACGAACCTGGAGGAGGCTTTATTGGTGGCTTGCTCTTTACCGCTGCTATGATTTTAAAACTTCTTGCTCATGGAGCCACTTACGTTGAAAAGCACATGTGGTTAAAACCCCACAACTTTTTACTTGTCGGCATAAGCTCAGCCTTTGTTGCCGGAATCATGCCTTTATTTATTGGCAAAGCCTTCCTGCAAAGCTTGTGGTTCCCTACATTCGCACTTCCTATTTTAGGGGACGTGCACATCGGCACACCTCTTTTGTTTGATATTGGCGTCTTCATGGTGGTCATTGGTTTCGTCCTTACTGTACTCATTGATTTTGAGGAGGCTCAATAATGGAAACTCTCATCGCCATTCTAATCGGAATACTCTTTGCAGGCGGAGTCTATTGCCTATTACAAAGAAGCTTAGTTCGCCTCGTCATTGGCATCATGCTTATCGGCCAAGCGGCTAACTTACTTACTTTTGCGGCCTCTGGCCTCACTCGCAAGCATACCGCAATAATTAAAAGCGGAGCTCAAACCCTTGAGGCTCCTTATGCTGATCCCTTGCCCCAAGCGCTTGTCCTTACTGCCATCGTCATTGGCTTTGGTTTTACCGCTTTTTGCTTAGCACTTCTTCACCGAACTTATAAAACTTTGGGCCACGACGATCTCGATAAATTCAACACCACGGACACAGAAAAATGAGTCCATTATTACTCCCACTACTTGTCCCCTTTGTTGCTGCGGTAGCTTGTGCCTTTTTCCAAAAATCACTTAAAACTCAAAGAACCATCAGTTTCATCGCTGCTAGTTTTCATTTAATTGCCTCTTGTTCACTACTACAAACCATCCGTACAGACGGCATCCAAGTCTATTTAAATGGTGGCTGGCCGGCAAGGATTGGCATTGCTTTAGTTGGCGACCTCTTCAGCGGCATCATGCTCGTCATTACTGGACTCATTTCTCTGACCGTGCTGATTTACTCATTCAAAGAAATGGATAATAAATTACAATCACGTGCCTACTTCCCTCTCTTTAACTTTCTAATGATGGGCGTCAATGGCTCCTTCATAACTGGCGATATGTTCAACCTTTATGTTTGGTTTGAAGTAATGCTTCTATCCTCCTTTATTTTACTCGCCATGGGTAAAAAAGCAGACCAATTAGAAGGATCTATAAAATACGTAACCATCAACTTATTTTCTTCTATTCTATTTCTTTCTGGCGCGGCAATTATCTATGCAAAAACGGGTTCTTTAAACATGGCCGACATTGCTCAAATCATCGCCAATAGCCCCGATGAAAAACTACTCAATTCTACCGCCGTCCTATTGCTAAGTTCTTTTGGCATAAAATCAGCACTCTTCCCTATGTTCTTGTGGCTACCTGCTTCCTATCACACTCCCGCAGTCTCCATATCTTCCCTATTTGCTGGCCTGCTCACCAAAGTGGGCGTCTATGCAATGATACGAACTTTTACACTTATTTTCCCTCTCAACAACGGCTTACTCCAAGATCTATTTTACGTCATTGCGATCCTCACCATGGTGGTAGGTGTCTTATGTGCTGCCGCTCAATATGAAATCCGAAAAATCCTCTCTGTACATATTGTCAGTCAGATTGGCTACATGGTCCTAGGCATCTCTTTATTTACACCCCTAGGCATTGCTGGCGCAATTTTTTACCTGCTTCACAACATCATCGTCAAAACCAACCTCTTCCTATTAAGTGGTGTCATACTCCGTAAGAAAGGTAGCTGTGAGCTCAAAGAGATTGGCGGCCTCTATAAATCTTACCCTTACTTTTCGACCATTTTCGTCCTCTCCGCCTTTGCCCTTGCAGGCATCCCCCCTTTATCGGGTTTTTGGGCTAAGTTTATTGTTCTCAAAGCTGCGGCGGATTCAAAAGCTTACTTACTCTTGGGAGTAGGCTTAGCGGTAGGAGTCGTCACCCTCTTTTCCATGACTAAAATTTGGGCTGAAGCTTTCTGGAAAAAACAACCTGAAGAATTCCCCGGAGAAGGCATTGATACTGGCACTGCACCTTGGCAAATGATGCTACCGATTCTTTTCCTCACACTCTGCACCTTTGGTCTTGGTATTTTTGGTGAAAGTATTTTTCAGCTTTGTATCGAAACTTCCACCCAACTTCTTGATCCCTCGCAATACATTCATGCTGTTCTAGGAGATAGTTAATGAAAATAATAAAACTTTTTTCCTTTGCCCTATTCTATATGAAAGAAGTGGTGATAAGTAATTTCATGGTAGCTTATGATGTTTTAACTAAGAAGCACCATATGACCCCTGGTTTCGTGGCCATCCCCATTCCGGACCTAACCGACCGTCAACTTTTGGTTCTATCGAATTTATTAACGATGACACCTGGTTCCATTACTATTGATCTTTCGCTCGATAAGCAAACCCTTTATATCCACGCTATGTACATCGATAATGTAGAAGATGTACGTACTGAAATCATTGAAAAGTATGTCAACCGCGTACGGGAGGCTTTCTAATGGAAGAGCTATACATATATCCTTGGGCCATAACAACCGCCTATATGCTTCTTATCTCCGCCTTGGCTATTGCTACCTGGCGCCTGATTTATGGGCCTAGTTTATTTGATCGCGTCGTTGCTATGGATCTTATTTCAGCAGTTGTTATGTGTATTGCGAGTGTCTTTGCAATTGAAACTCGCAATTCAGTTTTTCTGGAAATTTCCGTAGCCATTGCCATTGTAACTTTCTTAGGGACGATTGCCTTTGCACGTTACTTAGAAGATGAGGAAGCAGAATGAGCCTACTACTCTCTATCATACTTATTATTGGCGCTGCTTTTACCACTATTGCTGCGATTGGTTTAATTCGTTTCCCGGACTTTTATACTCGTATGCACGCAGCTACAAAAGCAGGTGCCTTTGGAGGCATTATCATCCTACTTCTTTGTGCCTTTTATTTTGCTAGCCTAAAAGTGGCCATCATTGTTTTTGTCAATATTATATTTTTCTACTTTACCGCCCCGGTTGCCGCTCACATGATTGCGAGGTCCGCATATATCAATCGCGTCAAGCAATGGAAGGGAAGTAAAGCCGATGAACTTAAGGGTAACATCACCCTAAAACATCATCATGACGATTAAAATAATCTCTCTCTGAACACAAGATTCAACTACTTATCGTCGCTTCAATTTCAAGTATTAATCATCACTTTGTCAGTGGCTTCAAAAAACAATACTCTTACTTAGAGTAAGCCCAATTGATCAAGTCACGTAATCCGCAAAAAATATTGGACTAATTTCCTTTCAAAAAGCTACTTTCTTTAGATTTAAGCTTAAAAGATAATTAAGTCGCATATAATTTATATTCTATGAATTTTATTGGGAGAGTGTTATATGAAAAAGTTTATTTTTATCCTTGCCTTAGCTTTATGTGCTAATGCACAGGAAGACTTTAAGGGTTGGAAGGAAATGCGGGTGATAAAAAGTGAACGTGGCGACATCTACATAGATGATTTCCTGCAACAGGGCCAAGACACTCTAATGCTCATCAATCACCAGCAAGCAAGACTAGACTTCTACAATTTTGTTCCCGAAGGGCAACGCCAACAATCCAAAAGTGATGATTCACCTAATGCACTTCCGATGGCGAATGAATTCAAATTAACCGAACTCGCAATTACTCGCCCCATTGAAGCCGTGAAAAACATTACTATCGAAGGAAAATCTGGGCTCTTAGTTCAAACTCTCTATCCTGACCAGTTAACTTTTTATAAAAAAATTAAAGATGGCTGGGAAGAAGAACAAACTTGGAAATTAATTGCTGACGAGTTTCATGGTCTCCCTATAATCGTAGACAATAACACTGCTTACCTATCGGCTAAAAAAGGTATTCAAACCATTACCCTAAACTCAGAAGGACGTGTATCTCATCTCGAACCACGTGATAACGACGTCAATCGCGTCTGGTGGTGGCACCTCGATGTAGACGGCGACAAACAGAAAGATATCGTTGAATGGGTCTCGGGGAAACTTAAATATCTAAAAAAATCGAAACATGGGGAGTTTCTCCCTGCTGTTGAACTTCACGATGAAAATTTTTCTCATGCAGAAATCTCTACAGGTAAAAAGGGTGCAGATTTTTATCTCATCTCAAATCAGCAAGAAAACCTATTAGGTCACTATCTTTTAAAAGAAGATAAAGAAATCAAAGAATTTGGAAAACAAACTAGCCTCCCAACAGGGAAAGCGAGTTTGAAACTTAACACCAGTATGATTCTAAATGAAAAAAAATCACTGATCCAAGCTGATACGGCTAACTCACTCTTCAAAATTTACTCTATTGAGAACGACTCCTGGAGCGCAATCAATACTTTCCCCGGCATGCGAGATATCCAATCCATTGCCGCACCCCTCGCTCAGTCAGGGACCATTCTCATTCATGTCAAAAACGCGCCCCAATTATTTTTCTCAGAATGGAAGAATGATCGCTTAAGTTACCCACGTCCTTGGCCTCAAAAGCAGGAGACCGAAAAAGATGAAACTATCTTAAATTTAGCTCGTACTGAAGGCATCACTTGGTGGGTTACAAAGAAAGCAAAAAATTTAGAACTTAGAACTTGGAACGCTGACCAAGATAAAATTGAAGTTAGCATATTTAAAGGTATTGGAGATAAAGTAGAAGACGTCAACTGGCTTGGAGGCAAGCAAATTATTTATCGCCAAAAATACCGTCAAGAACTGATGTTTGCACAAGTTAAGCAAGGTAAAACCATAAGCCAAGAACTTAGCAAGTTCAAAAAAGCTAATATCAACGAGTTCAGTTTCATCATCAAAGAAGATAAACAGAACCAAGCACTTCGTCTTGTCGGTGGAATAGTTACCTGGCTAAACGACAAACTTGATCCTATTGATCAAATTAATCTCCCCAATAGTAGCAAAATACGATCCTACGTGCAAATCAATGATAACGAGGCTCTCGCACTCGATCAAACTGGACGAAATATTCACTCACTTAAAAAAGATAAAAGTGGTATCTATCGCAGCTACAAAGAAAATGAAGTTATTGGAAGTAACACTATTTTTAAAGATCCCATTTTTGGCTTAAGTTCACTCAATAGCCGTGCCTTAACTTTACTACATAAAGGGAGTTCTAAAAAACTCACCCTGCAATCTTCTATTGACAAACGACTCATCGATATTGAAGGCGTTAAAAAAACTCATTTCAGTGATTATCGACTCATGGATGTTACTGGTAATAATAAAAAAGATTTACTGATCATGGATTACCCCAACCGTCGACTCAGTTTATTGGAATTAAAAAATAATAAAGAAGCCACAAAGACTTTATCTTGGACTGTGTTTGATGACAAAAAATACTCCTATGGCGGAGGCCGTTCATCACGTGATGATAATTCCCAACCTCAAGAAGTCATTAGTGCTGACTTCGATCAAGATGGCAAACAGGATTTAGTTATGATGTGTCAAGATCGAATCATTTTTTATCTAGCCGAAAAGGAGCTAAGCAAATGAAATATTTATTACTAATCCTTCTCACCTCACTTAGTTTATTTGGAAAAAGTAATACGCAGGAAAAAATCACTTTAAAAAATGGTTCTGTTTTCATTTCAAAAATTTTAAAAGAATACGAATCCCACCTTATCATTGATGTAGGAAGTGACTTAATAAAAATATCTAAAAGTGATATTCAATTTAGAGTCCCTAGCTCACCCTCACCAAAAAAAACTCAAACGCAAGATAAGCAATCGGATATATATACCATCGGCCGACGTAACACGGCTCCGGTCAAAGAATTAGTTGATCGCGTTAATGAAAGTGTGGTCATGGTCAAAACTCCCCGTGGTCTTGGCAGTGGTGTTATCATATCTGATGATGGCTATCTTTTGACAAACTATCACGTCGTCGAAAAAGAAACCCAAATATCTGTCACGCTCTACAAAAAAGCCAAAAACACCTTTGAAAAAATAGAACTCAAAAAAGTAAAAATCATTGCTCTTCAGCCCTATAGGGACATCGCACTTCTAAAACTTGATCTAAGTGAAAAAGAAGGCCTATCATTCAAACCTGCGCCCTTTTCTCCTGACTTTAAAATTGACCCAGGTAATTTAATTTTCGCAATTGGTAGCCCTTTAGGTTTAGAGCGTACTGTTACACAAGGAATTGTTAGTTCTAATATGCGTAATATAGGGCAACTTCGTTTCATCCAAACAGACACGGCTATTAATCCAGGTAATAGCGGAGGCCCCTTATTTAACTCAAAAGGGGAAATCGTTGGCTTAGTCTGTGCCGGCTCCGCACAATTCCAAGGGCTAGGCTTTGGTATACCTATGTCGGATATAATTAATTTTTTAACGCACCGCTCTGCTTACCTATACGATGAATCACAACCTCAGAACGGTATCAACTATCATCAACCACCCTACATTGAAAAGAAGGAATCAAAATGAAATTTTTTAAGTCCACCGCATGCCTTGCCTTTGTCGCCAGCTCTTTAAGTTTAAGCGCATCTCCAGAAATATTCCAAGCTTTGCCCAATGACACTATTGCAGCCATGCGCATTGATTTGAGTAAAGAAAATCTTTCTGCTATTAAACAAGAAACTCAGCTGGGAAAAATTTTCAGCAACCCCAAGCGCATTGATAAAATTAAAAACATTTTCGAAGATCTCTTAAAGCAACAAGGCGAGTATGAGGATTTCAAAAAGAACTTAAACGAACTAGGCCTCAATGACGGTGACCTACATGCTTTAATCAATAGTCGCTTTGGTATATCATTCGCCATGTCCGATAAAATCCCGAATAAGAATATCGGCCTCGTCTTTTTATGGCTAAAAAATGATCCCGCTGTCATCAATCGTTTCTATCAGGGTTTCAGTAAAAATTACACTCCAGAAAACACAGAAAAACGCCTTGATCAAAACTTTGCTGACAATGACGTAATCACCATAATGGATCAAGCTAACTCAGAGTTCAGCCATATCATCAACTTAGGTGATGGACACTTAGTTTTAGCCATTGCTACCGATATGAATAAAGATATTAGCACTGACAGCTTTGGTGATTCAGATATTAACGTGGATGACTTTGAGCCACAATCACTTCATAAGTTTCACTCCCTTATAAAAAATGAGTTCAAACTTCAAACTCAATTCTTTCAAGAAAATCTTGCTAAGTCAGATCTAGATTCTACTACTGAAAATAGTAATCAAATGGATGATGAAACATTTGCAGTGCTCAAAGAAATTAGCGAAGCCTATACAAGCCAACTCATTGCTAATAAAAAGTCTTCAGGATCCGAATTTTATAGCAAGGCTCTACAAGGAAAAGGCATGAGACAGAACATGCCTGAGGGTGACTTAATCATGGAAGTCCTCGCTGACCTGAGAAATATCAAAATGGATACTAAAACAAAAGATATCTTTTCTAAGTTTGGTAAATTATCCACTATCGGAACATGGCTTTCGTATCAGAATAATTTAAGTTATTCGAATCTTTTTCTTAGCCTACCGGAAAACCAACGCGGCTACCTGGAACTCCTCAATCAACCTCACATCGATGGCAAGCCCGAAGCTTGGGTTCCTAAAGATTTACAAACGTATAGCCAAGTGGCAATGGACTTACCATTCACATGGAACAAAGTTAAAGGCATCATGGTTAAAGAAAATGTCCCTAATGCTAGTCAAATGGAGCAACAAATCAACTCTCAACTTCAGATGACATTTCAGTCTGATTTAAATTCTTTATTAAATAGCTTTGGCAAAAAAGTTGAAATACTAGAGTTTAAAACCAATAACCCCTTCCAATCTACAGTTTATAATGGTAGTGCTGCCATTGTCCTAGGTTTTAACAATGCTGAACTTATGAATAAAATTATGATGACACTAAAAGGCTTAGCTGGAATGTCAGCACCTGGCACTCTAATCGACTCACAACTTTTAGGCTTCAATGGCTTTAAAATTGATCCAACAAAAGCTAACGGCATGGCCTTCTCTGTTCACTATGGCAAAAACAAACTCGTCATTAGCTTAGGCGACAAAACAGACGAAAGAGTCATCACTCTTCTCAACACCCCGCCTGCCTACGCTGACAGCCTTGTAAACTCACCTGAATACAATGATTTCCAGAGTAAACATACTCCTGATAAAGTCTTGTTAAGCAGCTTTAATGATGCAGGAAAAACTATGAGTCAATTAGTTGCTGGCTTCAACTCTACTGAGGTACTTGAAAACTTTGTCGCTCTCAGTGGCGAGGATGATGTTATGGAAATCATTAATAAACTTAAAGAAATTTTGCCCAGTGAAACTGAAATTCTTAACTTATTAAACTTAGCTTGCTCAAGTGCTCATTTTTCACAAGACGGACTTATTTTCAAAAGTACTTCCCAGCTCCCACAAGCCAAGTAAACTCCGCTTCACTCAGATACGAAAGCCCCAAATAAATACATTTTAAGCTAAAAGTGTTTTCATTTGGGGCTCTCACATTATATTGCGCAAATTAAATTATATGTAGGTTATGAATGTACGCTGAAATTGCTCAAGTTTTGAATTCAATTGGTCAACCAAAAGTTCTCATCGTCGGAGATATCATGCTCGACGAATTTCTTAGTGGTTCAGTCAATCGCATTTCTCCCGAAGCCCCCACTCCTGTCCTAGCTTACCAAGAGAGCAACTGCCAACTTGGGGGTGCTGGTTTCACCTCAAACGTCCTTGCACAACTCAATGCTGATGTAGAAATTTGCGCCGTCACGGGCAATGATGAAACTCGCCAATCAGTTATTAAACTATTGGACTCACTTAAAGTCAAACACCGTTGTTTAGTTCAAGATGACTCTCGCCCTACAACCCGCAAACAGCGCGTCATGGCACAGGACAAGGATATCTCCTCAGGCCAACAGCAGATTTTACGTATTGACTATGAATCTAAAGAAGCCATTTCCAGTACAATTGAAAATCAAATTATTTCCTTCTTAGACGAAAAAGAAAAAGAATTTGACGCCATCATCATCTCGGATTACCAAAAAGGCGTTCTGACAGAGAACGTCTTACAACGACTACGAGTATCCGCTAAGCATTGCACGGTTATTGCTGATCCCGCAAAAGGCGCTCCTATAGAACGCTATAAAGGCATTACTGCCATGAAGCCTAACCGCCATGAATGCGAAGCTGCCGTTGGTTTTCCCATCTCTACAAAAGAAGATATTATTAGAGCAGGTAAAATCTTATTAGAGAAAGCCGACTTACAGTATGCTTTAATCAGTTTGGATACTGACGGCATCTTCTACATCAATCGTAAGCATGAATTCCTTTTTGTTCCTACTCAACCGCTACAAGTCTATGACGTAGCAGGTGCTGGAGATAGTGTAATTTCTATCATGGCCCTATTGTCGACTGTAGATATAGCTCCACGATATTTATTGGAAACGGCCAACGCTGCAGCAGGAATCATGATTTCTCAGCAGAGTCCTAAGCACATCAGTCGTGAAGACCTCGTTCATCGCATGGTTATTGATAAGGATGAATTCAATAATAAAATTAAAAATATTGATGAGCTAGAGATCATCCTTAAATCATCTAGCACGAAGAATAAAGATATCTACTTCACTAATGGCTACTACGACAATGTATCTAGGGAACGTATCCTCTACCTTGAAAAACTAAATGAATTCGATGGCATCCGTATTGTTGCTATCAATAGTGATACATCCATTAAGAATCAAGGTCACGAACCACAGTTACGTGAAAACGATCGCCTTCGCCTATTGCAATTATTCGACTGCATTGATTATATTTTGATTTTTGATGAAGCTGATTGCACACAGGCTTTGGAGCGTTTAAAACCTCATTATTTCCTCAAAGGAAAAAACTTTGAAGGCAAAACAATCACTGAATCAAAAACCCTAGAAAAAATTAATTGTCAAATAAAATTTATCGACATCTATTCTTAGCTACTTTAAACTTAGCTTGTAGAGGCTAGGTTGCAGATCAAATTAAACAAAAGAGATTATGTACTGGTATTATAAATACATATTAATGGTTGTCGCTCTCATAGGAATTGGCTTAGGGGTCTATAAGATCCTACCCAAAGACTTATTCGACTCTGCATCTACAAGCGAAAGTACACAGGCTCCAGAAGCTGCAAATACTGCTGTGCATCAAGCGAACACTGACAGCAAACGCAACTCCCCAGAAGTCATAAGTACTAGCTCGGACAAAACAAAAGCGCCCGCTACTATTAATCCTAAGAAAAAAATACCAAAAAACACCCCTTTATTTGATGAAAAATATCAACAGGGTTTAGCAATGAAAAATAAAGGCATGCTTGATTCCGCCTATAATATCCTCATCGAGTCTTTGGATCATTGCGATACCTACTCGAGTCAATGGACTCAATCTGCAGAGCTAATTAATGAGATCAACCTCTACATCTACAAAAATGCAGTTCCTTCCAAACGCAAACAAAGCCATAAAGTGAAAAATGGTCAATCTCTCTGGGATTTTGCTGCTGAAAACACCACGATTCGAGCTGTACAAGTAAGTAATAAGATACCCATTGAATCCTCGGTCATCCACATCAATCAAATACTCACTTTTTTTGGTGGTAATTGGGAAATTAAAGCTTCCAAAAATCACTTTACATTGCAGCTCCTATTAGATAGAAAGCTCTTTCGTTATTATAAAATAGGCATTGGCAAAGATAACAGAACTCCCGTGGGCGTATTCATGATTAAAGGCAAGAAACGCGAGCCCAGCTGGAAAGGTTATCCCTTTGGACATCCTGAAAATGTACTCGGCTCTCGCTGGATGCGACTCACTAAAATCTCTGACGGTTCAAACGAAGGCTATGGTATCCACGGCACTAGTGAGCCCGAATCTATTGGCACCGCTTCAAGCCTAGGATGTATTCGCATGAAAAACGAAGACGTCGAAGAACTTTTTAATTTTATCCCTGACAACAAAATCAAAGTGACAATTGAGGACTAATAACTATGGAAAACTTTGTACTAGAATTTGAAAAACCCATCATTGAACTAAAATCAAAACTCAGTGAGATTCAAGAATTTGGCGAAAGTAATAATATCGATATGAGCCGACAAGTCAATGAACTTGAAACTCAAATCAAAACTAAAAGCGAAGACATATTCAACTCATTAACACCTTGGCAGCGAGTTCAGGTTGCGCGTCATCCGCAACGCCCATACTCCTTAGATTATTTAAATATCTTCACTAGTGATTTCATCGAATTAAAAGGTGATCGTCGCCATGGTAACGACGCCGCCATCATTGGGGGATTTGCCAAACTTCGCGATGGTCGCAAAGTGATGGTCATTGCACAACAAAAAGGCCGTGACTTAAAAGAACGTAGTTTAAGAAATTTCGGTATGGCGCATCCTGAAGGATACCGTAAAGCCCTGCGATTAATGCAACTCGCTGACAAAGTAGGATGCCCAATTATCACATTTATTGATACTCCTGGAGCCTACCCTGGCATTGCTTCTGAAGAGCGTCACGTTGGCGAAGCCATTGCAGTAAACCTCTTAGAAATGTTTAAAATTCGTGTCCCCATTATCTCTATCGTCATTGGTGAAGGTGGTTCTGGTGGAGCTCTAGGAATTGGCGTTGCCAATAAAGTCCTTATTATGGAAAATGCTTATTATTCAGTTATCAGCCCAGAAGGTTGTGCTGGCATCATCTGGAAAGATGGCGCAAAAGCACCTGAGGCGGCAGCGGCAATGAAAATTTCTGCTAAAGAACTACTCGAACTCAAAGTTGTTGATGATATTGTAATGGAACCACTTGGTGGAGCACACAAAAATCATGAGCAAGCGGCTAACGCTTTATACGATATGATTAACAGCCAATTATCTGAGCTCTCAGAAATGAGTGAGCAAGAAATTCTAGATCAACGCTATAATCGCTTTAGACAAATTGGTTCTTTCCTAGAGAATTAATCAAAAAATTTGGATTTCAACCCTAAGTTAACATATTAAAAGCGATCATATTTGATCGCTTTTTTTAATTATATGATTGATAGGAAACTCCAATGAAAAAACTTTTTTATCTACTAGCCCTATGCCTTAGTCCTATTCTTTTCGCAAACTCGGCTCCAGAGTTCGAACTTAAGGACTCTGAAGGAAATAGTCATAAACTTTCAGACTACAAGGGAAAGATAGTCGTCATGGAATTCATCAATTACGACTGTCCTTTTGTCAAAAAACACTATGATGCGTCGGGCAACATCCCAAAACTTCAAAAACACTATAAAGACGAGGGTGTCATTTGGCTATCTATTTGCTCTTCTGGAAAAGGCAAACAAGGGAACTACTCTGCAGCTGAACTAAAAAAAATCCAACAAAGTAATGGTGCTTCACCTAGTGCCTACTTATTAGATGAAGATGGTATTGTTGGAAAAGCCTTTAGTGCAAAAGTCACGCCACATATTTTTATCGTAGATAAATCCGGAAAACTTGTATATCAAGGAGGCATTGACAGTAAAAAAAGTACCCAAGCTAGTGATATCGACAAAGCTGAACCCTATGTAAAAAACGCCCTCGATGAACTCATACAAGGAAAGCCCGTCAGCAAAGAAAAAACAAAACACTACGGTTGCGGCGTAAAGTACGCTAAGTAATCATGCTCAATAAACTAATCACACTCATATTTCTAATCACAAGTTTCTCTGCTTTTGCAGATAAACTTGTGGATGCAGAAATCATTTTACCACGAAGCTATGCCGCTCCAGGTCAAGTTCGCCAAATAATTATAAAAGTCAATGTAAAAAAAGGCTGGCATACATACTGGAAAAATCCGGGTGAAAGTGGCATAGCTCCTGATTTCACTTGGCATGGCGATAATTATGAAATAAAAAATATCCATTGGCCAAGCCCTAAATACTATGAGAACACTGGTATTGTCAACTATGTTTATGATGGTGAGATTCTATTCATTGCCAACCTTGTGATTAAACCTGGCACTAAGGATGGACAAATCACTATAAAAGCGGACGCTGATTTTTTAGTGTGTAAAGGAAACTGTGTTATGCAGAACCTAAAACTAACTAGTATTATAACAGTAGACTCAAAGAACCGCATTGAAACGATGCAGATCCATCCCCTCCTCTCACAAGCCATGGATCAACTCCCCAGGTACCCTTCAAAACCAGCATTAAAACAACGCGGCAAAAAATTCAGTCTCACTTTACCAAAGAAACTAAACAATAAACCTGCATTCTTTGCGTTTAGAGAAGATGGCGTGGTTAGTAAAAAATCATCTTTAAAAGAAGGTGAACTTACATTTGAAAGCAATGAAGAAACAGAGCTGAAAGGTCTTCTTATTTTCGAAGATCAATCTTTGATTATAGATTGACGCCATCCCCAGAGCTCTCTAAAGACACTCAAGTCAAAGGAGTTTCACCACTTCGACTTGAACTTCTTTATGTTCCATAGACAAAGGCGCCATAACAGCACGACCATCATCTAGAACCCTACTTGAAGATAAACAGCGGTAAAGATATTTTTTTGCTTCTATCGCGGCATCAAGCTGACTTAAGCCATTCGCTAAACCAGCACATATTGCCGCACTTAAGCGACAGCCCGTACCATGACTCGCCCTAATCTGCAATGCTTCCGTTTTTATTTCCCACAATCCTTGTGAATTAATAAATAAATCTGTCGATGGCGCTAATAAATTATGCCCGCCTTTGAGATAGGTCGGCACCGCATATTTCATGAAATATTCTTGCAGCATCTCCATCCCCGAAAGTGATCCATCACAAGCAGACAAGTATTCTAACTCAGGGTAATTAGGAGTTACAACGGAGGCCTCTGGTATCAATTGATCTTTCATAAGAGACCAAGCCGTGACTTCCAACAATTTTGTCCCTGATGTAGAAAGCATAAGAGGATCAACAACTAAATCTATATCCTTTGGCTTCATAGTAAGTAACGATTCTATATAATCGCCCCCCACTAACACCCCTGTTTTCATACAACGTGGCGAAAAATCACTAAAAACAACTTCTAGCTGATCCTTAAAAGCAGTTATTGAAACTGGATTTACTGATTGTACGCGCAAAGGACTCTGGGCAGTATTAGCACTAATGACTGATAAGGCGTGGCACTTGTAGTGATTAAAAACCTGTAAATCTGCCTGCACACCTGCCTCGCCTCCACTATCACTTCCTGCCACACTAAGGCAAGTATTGACCTTCATATCCATTCAAAGCCTCTCATTCAAATTTTATCTTATATGCTTAACATTAACTGAATCCATACAACAAACACATATTTTAACAAATTTTTATCAAATTTTATAGCTTTACGAGTCAATTTAAACTGACAACTGGTGATTTTTAACTGAATACACTTAATTTAATACTGAGTATTGAAATACAATTTGGGAATAATCACTATGATTGAAATGCACGACTTACTGCAACTTGTCATTGACGAAGGCGCAAGTGACCTCCACATAACTGTGGGTGTAGCACCAATGCTACGAATTAACGGCTCTCTAAATGCACTAGAAACTGAAGCACTTGCTGCTGAAGATACAGAGCGGCTAATGAAGTCAATTACTTCAGATAAAAATCGCGTAGGCGTCAGTGAACACGGCGGTGCCGATTTTGGTTTTGCTTTTGGTGAACAAGCCCGTTTTCGTGTCTCCGTTTTTAAGCAAAAAAACACTTACGCAATGGTTTTACGTACTATTTCCAATACCCTTCTAACTCTTGAACAAATCGGGCTACCGCCTGCCATCAAAGACTTACTCTACACCCCTCGTGGACTCATCCTCGTAACTGGCCCAACTGGCTCGGGAAAATCCACGACTCTCGCATCAATGATAAACGTGATTAATCACGAACGCGACTGCCATATCCTCACAGTAGAAGATCCTATCGAATTTTATCACCCCCACAGAACTTCAATCGTAAATCAACGCGAAATCGGCCCTGATGTCCCTTCTTTCTCCGAAGCGCTTAAAAGAGCACTTCGCCAAGACCCTGACGTTATTCTTGTAGGCGAAATGCGCGACCTTGAAACTGTATCAGCCGCGGTTACCGCTGCTGAAACGGGTCACTTAGTTTTTGGTACACTGCATACTACCGGCGCCGCTGAAACTATAGATAGAATTATTGATGTTTTCCCAACAGACCAACAAGAACAAGTCAGAGCTCAATTAGCCTCAGGACTCGTCGCCGTGATTTCACAAGCACTTTTACCTAAAGTCGGCGGTGGCCGTGTTGCTGCTTTTGAAATTCTAATCTCTACTGACTCTATCAAGTCCCTCATTCGTGACAACAAAACCTTCCAAATTGTTTCTGAAATTCAAACAGGACAAAAATACGGCATGAATACTTTAGATGCTCACCTACTTCAGCTCTACGAAGAAGAAAAAATTTCTTACGCCGACATGATTGTAAAATGTCAAGACGTCAAAGCTATCAACAGCAATCTCAACCTTTAAGGATCTCTCATGGCTAAATTTAAATATGTAGCAATGGATGCTACTGGCAAAGAGCATAAAGGTATCATTCAAGCGGACAGTGAGGCAGATGCGGGAGCTCAGCTTAAGCAACAGAGTATGATCCCCACCTCAATCACTCAAGAATCTGCTGCTAAGAAGAAGAAAAAGAAAGGTGCAGGTGGTGGCATGGGAGCCATCACGATCGGCACGCCAAAACTAACGTCAAAAGCACTCACAGTTTTCACTAGACAACTGGCCACCCTACTCGGAGCGGGCCTGCCCATGGTAAGAGCCATCAGAACTCTTGCTAAACAGGCTAAAAAAGATGTCGTCCTTAGACAGATACTCACTCAAATTGCCGACTCTATTGAAGGTGGTAACGGCTTCTCCGATGCCTTAGCTGCCCAACCAAAATCTTTCAATAAACTCTATGTCAATATGATTAGAGCAGGTGAAGCTTCCGGCGCAATGGAAGCGGTACTCAATCGTCTTGCTGAATTCATGGAGAAATCAGAAAAATTAAAAAGAAAAGTAAAGGCCGCACTCATGTATCCTTGCTCAGTTCTTTTTATTGCTCTTGTTATCACATGGGGTCTAATGACTTTTATTGTACCTAAATTTAAAGAGATTTTTGATGATCTCCTGGCTGGAGAGCCACTTCCGGGCATTACTGAATTCGTAGTCCAACTCTCCACCTTCATCAATACGATGTGGTATATCCCTCTTGGAGGAATCATCCTCTTTGTTGTTGTCTTTAAAGCTATAAGGAACACAAAAGGTGGCGCATATGCCATCGACATGATCTTGCTTAAAATGCCTCCATTAGGCGGAATGGTAACTAAAGTGAATACTGCTCAGTTTTGTCGAGTTCTCTCCACCCTATTAGGCTCCGGAGTTGCCATCCTCAACGCTCTAGAAATCGTAAGGAACACCACTCAAAATAAAGTTGTTGTAAGAGCCGTACAAACTGTCCACGACTCAGTTAAAGAAGGTGAAAGTGTAAGTAAACCCCTTAGTCAATCTGGCATTTTCCCTTTAATGATGGTCTCCATGGTTGAAGTAGGAGAAGAAACTGGTGCGATGCCAGAAATGATGCTCCGAGTTGCCGATATTTACGAAGAAGAGGTTGATGTTGCCGTTGACGGACTCACCTCCTTAATTGAACCGATAATGATTGTATTCCTTGCTGTTGTGGTGGGTGGTATTGTTATTGCGATGTTCATGCCCATGATCAAACTTATGCAGACAATGTAATAGAAACTTAATAAAAAAGACCTATTTATATACATGAAAAAACTTATATACACAGGACTGTCTACAACGGCAGTTTTCAGCCCTAATCTTTTCGCAGAAACTCAGACTGAGCTAGATGCGGACATGAAGCTCATTAAAGCTTATATTGAGAACTCTGATAAATTTGATTTCACCAAAGAATTAAATTTTCAAATTAAATTAGCGAAATCAACATATAAGAAGCAAAAAGATGCTCTTACTAAAATTGACATAATGCTTGCTTTCTCAAAGAAACGCAACACTTCTGCAAGAAAAGCTCTTACCGATTTCGGCATGACAGACCCGAAATCGGAAGACATTCTTTACTTTTTTATGGAAAAGGCTCAAGATGCAAAAGACAAAAAAAGCTTGGCTATTGCAGGAAAACTATTCTTCGAATCAAGCTTTAAAGAGAAGTTAAACAAAGAGCACCCCTACTACGATATACTTTCGGAAGCCGCCTACTCATACAATTTTGAACTTACCAAGAACGACAAAAACAAATCGAAAAGTTTTGAAGCTTGGTGGAAAGCTAAAGGCCTACCTCCCATTGCTCCTCCTGGTCAATCTCCGTCAGAAACTCTTTTTACTCAAACTTATGTTATCCTTGACAATGCTTTAGACATCTTCACAAAAAGAAAAACTGGTGAAATCAACAGAGCTGAAATCACAACTCAAATCAAACTCATTAAGGATCTCGAATTTCAACAATCAAACGACGAAATTGATCCATGGTTTCTGCTTTGTGTAAGTGAAGCCGCACGAGGCATGGCCCTACTCGGCGACGACCAAGAAGCTCTTACTTGGCTTGGGCATTATTACACTAAGTTCAGTGACGTTGACAAAGCGGTTAAAGCAAATGCAAAGAAAGTAAATAAACCTGAATTAGTTAATACTTCCATCATGTCTAATTTTCTTTATGCGAAAGCTTGTATTTACTGGGCAAAAGCACAAAGAGCGGCAAGCTCTGGCAATAACTCTCAAGCCCAAACAAACTTAGTTGATAAAGGCACGAAAAACGCTGCTGTTAATATGTATTTACTAGTGATGCGCTATCCGCAATCTCGCGGTGCGATCAAAACTATTTTTGAATACGATGATGTTTGGAAACTCTATGCTAAAGTAGGTGGAACGAAAGCAAAAAAAGACTTGCCTACTGATAAAAAGCTCATTTTCATGGCTCACTATTCTAAGAAAAACTATGAAAAAGCTCTAGGCATTGCTGATGACTACATAAAATCACAAAAAGACATGAATAACAAAGGAGAAGTTCTTTGGTTAGGTTTTTATGCCGCAACACAAATTGACAATTTTAAAAAAGCAGAAGAGTACTACAAAATCCTGCAAGATGAATTCTCTAGTAACTCAGCGCTAAGAGCTGCATATTTAGACAAGGCCACTGCTTGGAGAAAAAGCTTCTACAAAGATCGTGCCAATGAAATTAAAAATGATGCAAGTAAAAAAGCTGCTTACGCAATCCTCTCTAGCATTAAGTTATCTGACCCCAACAATCCTACCGATGCTTTATATGCAATTGTAGATGACGTCAAATACGCTTTCAGCACCTATAACAAAGATCGCAAAGCTGGAAAAATCAAAGCCAAAGAAGTTTTAATACTTATTGATGCATACATCAAAAAATTCCCGAATGTAAGTCAAGTAACCATGGCCTATTCTTTAAGAGGAAAAATAGCTGAGATTTCTCAAGATTACGATGTTGCTCTCGCTTCATACAAGGAATTCCTCAAGCGGGAAAGTGGTATTGACACTAAAGGTAAATACAAAAAAGCTGAAGCCTACTACCACATGGCTTACAACTTGCTTAAACTTAACAAAATCGAGGGTGCTGACGGAATGCTAGCTGCCGTTGAGACTTATAAAACTTTTGTCGCTAAAAACGACCTGAGTGATGCAAGTGACAAACAAATTAAAACATTACAAGATTTTAATGCCGGCTTAGATATCTGGAAAATTGATATTGATTACAAAAAATTAAGTGAACTCAAATCTGCATTTAACGAGTCAAGTAAAAAACTCGCAGCATCTCCTGATGACGCGACACTCATGCAAGCTCACAAACAGCAACTAGAAAAACTCCAGAAAATGTCGACTAAAGTAGCAGAAAGCTATATCAATTGGACAAAGAAAAATAGTAAGAGCAGCCAAATACCTTCAACTCTCGCAAAAGTTGGTGGAATTTATCAAGATGCAAAAATGGATAGAGAATCGCAAAAAATCTTTACTGAAATTGCTGAAAAGTATCCTGACAGTCCTGTACTTTCACAGATTCAAATGCGACTTGTCATCTCTTATATCAATAATAAACAAATTGGTGCCGCCGCAAAAGAAGCCGCAAAACTTGACTTCACAAAAATGCCTGTCAGTACACTCCAGTACATTGTTTCAAAATTTCTTTATCCTTCTAAGCCTGATACAAGAAAACTATCAGAGAATGATTTTGAAAAGGCTACGCAAATAGTTATTAAGGCCTCTAATCAAATTATCAAAAATACTGATAAAGAGGAAACTAAACATCGTTACGCTTTTTATGCTGGTAGAGCTCATTTCCTTATTGATGAAAAACTGGAAGCTGGAAAGCTCTTCGACATCATTAAAAATGAAGCTCCTAATTCACCTTACAGTCTTGAGATCTCATTCTTAGATGTAGAAATCATGATTGAAAAAGGTAAATATACAGAAGCAGATAAAATCATTGCTAACCTTGAAAACCTCGTTAAGTCTTATGGTACTCAACTACAGCATGCTAAAGTAAGAACTTTAAGTGGTAAGGTTGGTTATGGCGCAAAGCAGCAAAACTTTGTTCTCAAGGGAAAAACACAATGCTTTCTCGTTTATATCAGCCAATTTCCGCCTGATGTGGAAGAGGTAGAATCTAAAGAAATCATGGAACATGCTACATTTTATTTGATAATGTGTAAAGTTTTACTCGGTGAAGACATTAAAAAACTAAGAACTGAGTTCTTACAAAAATATCCCTCTTCTTCTTTCCGTACTCAAGTTTTAACTCCGCCACCAGCACTTTAATAAGGATAATTTTACAATGAAAATAACACTTTACACAATCTTATTCTTTACTGGCCTTAGCTCTTTTGCCCAAGTCACTATTGGCCTCAAAAATGGCACAACTGTTGAAGGCCAAGAAATCGGTGAAAAAACAGGAAAAATCACCTTAACCATCGCCGGTGGCGCTAAGCGCACTATTGAGAAGAAAGATATTAAATATATTGATTCTCCCCAACCAAAATATATTTCATCATTAATTAAGTATACTAATGCAGGAAAATACGATGCGGTTTTAAAAACTGAGCAAAACCTCAAAGAAGTAAGCCTATTCGGCTGGGGTCAAATTGGTCATCTCTACTATAGCCGCGCTCTGCTTGCTAAAGGAAAGGTTGAAGAGGCTCGTAAAATGCTCAAACGTGCTCGTTTTGCTGCAATACATACTAGTAATAGAGTCCTTGATGATACAATCATCATGGCAGCGCTTATTGATATTGAAGTCCACGACAAAAAACTAGCTGATGCAGAAACATACATCCAGAAAATCTCTGAAAAATCATTCGATTCTTCGGGTCAAAAATATTACTACATGGCCAAGGGAAATTACTATCGAGCCAAGGGAGATGCCAATCAAGCTCTTGCTTGCTACTTTAAGGTAATTCTACTCGAATCGCCAAAAGACTTTGAAAGACGGCGTGCATTAGAAAAAGTTAAGGAGATTTATACAGAATTTAATGATCCTCGCCTAGAAGAACTCAACAAACTTTAATATACTAAACGATGAATTTTATAAAGAACGTAACAGGAGCCAATAAATGTTAAACAACAAACTGAAATACACACTCGCATCACTAACTCTTTCGATGAGTACTTTTGCGCAGGATGCCGCAGAAGCAGTCGCCGAAGTTGCACCACAAAACACAACATCAGGTTTTAAAGATATCATTTTTGGCGGCGGCGCCGTGGGTATATTTATCTGGGTTTTAATTCTACTTTGCTCACTCGGCATGCTCGCTTTCATTATTGACTCAGTACTGATCCTTAACCGCGAAAAAATCCTCCCCGCACACCTCCAAGATGCCGTCGAAGATTCTCTCAATGATGGCGATCTTGAATCTGCTATTGCAGCTTGTGAAGAAACCCCTAGCCCTCTTTCTAATATCCTTCTAGCGGCTTTCGCTAATATCGCTGAAGGTTACGATGTGATTCAAGATTCAGTATCTTCGGCTGCTGACTTGGAAAATGAAAAAATCCTTCAACGTATTAACTACCTTAACGTATTTGGCCAAATGGGTCCAATGTTAGGTCTACTAGGTACTGTATCTGGTATGGTAGGCGCTTTTGCTGGTCTCGCAAATATGACTGGTGCTGCTAAAGCATCTTTCCTTGCACAGCAAATTTCAATTGCCCTATGGACAACAGTTGCAGGCCTATTAATTTCAATACCTGCACTCCTTGGTTATACACTTGCGAGAAATGCCGCAATCAAAATCACTATTGAAACACAATCCACAGTACTTGACCTCATCAAGAAGCTTAAAGACGCTGAAGTTGATGAAGAAGAATACGAAGACGAAGAAGAATACGAATAACAAGGATTTATAATGGCTGATAGCAAAGATCAAAAAGCGGAAGGCGCACCGATATCCTCCCTGATTGATGTGGTATTTCTACTTATTATGTTCTTCGTAGCTACCGCACAAATGGACCAGGAAGGTTTCGACCAAAATGTTCAACTTGCAATTGCCTTTGATATGGAAAAAATTACACAAAGAGCACAATCTCAATTTCCTATCAGCATCCTTAAGGATGGCGTAATATCCACGGGTCCTGGGACCACTGGTGATATTGCAGGTCTTAAAAGAGAACTAAGCAAACATGTCGGTACCTACGGAAACGAAGTTACCGTTATTATTCGTCCGGATAAAAACGTAAAACTCTCTCTCATTGACGAAGTAATGAGCACTGTTGGAGAATGTGGTGTAGCGAAAATTAATATTTCCGCAAAACTGGAGCAATAAAATGGGAAAAAAACGTAAAAAAAAGCGCACTGAAACAGAAGCGGAAGTACCTCTTTCTGCAATGATTGATGTTACTTTCCTGCTCCTCACATACTTTATTATGACTCAAACTGAGGTTATTGAAGAAGCTTACATTGCCATGAATATGGTTGCTCCTAACCCTGGGCCACCTCCTGAGGTAAAGCCTACAATTTTTGACATTAAAGTTTTTAGTGAAAACTACTATTGTCAGGGTCGAGCATTCAAAGAAATCGATAGTTTAGCCGTTTATCTAGCTGATTTTGCTAGAGAAACACAAGGCTCTGAAATAACTATTGATTTAAAACTCCAAGGAAAAGCTAAAACTCAACGCTTAGTTGATTTATTAGATGTCCTTGCTAAAGAAGGTCTAGAGAAAAAAATTAATATTGCTTTTCTGCATTAATTAATTTTTCACTCAAACTTTATAAAAACGATAGAACTATTAGTTCTATCGTTTTTTGTTGTCTACACATGCTTCATGGCTAATAATAATTACTTGATCATGTTCATTAAATCAGTTTTAGTTATTCAAACAATCCCTATCTAGTTTAACTAGACCCTATTCCAAGCCTTAGAGCTATACTACAAAAACAGCCTTTCTATACAGGGTTATTGCACAGAGAAATACACCATTCCATTTCTGAATAGTAGCTACTAGATTTTTTTTTTGGGGGGGGGGGGAGATTAAAAGGTGACTGCCTGAAATGGAGGGGAGGTATGGAGGAAAGGAGGATCAGACAGCCACCGTAGCTAACATATTGATTTAAACTAAAATTTCAATAACTTATCATAATAAAAAGGACATTTTATTATCGCCTATATGTCAGCTTACTTTTCTGTGCAAAATATTCTAAACCCAAAGCACTTTCATGGCCAGCTAAACCAAAAAGCAAGGGGCTGAAATCAATCCCTTGAATTGCCCTGGCTCGCCATTCTGTTTTTCTATACGAAGCTCTCCAAGGAATCCTAAGCCCGTTAAGCTCATAGATTAGATCTTTGTTATTCAATAATATATCAAAATCAAGTTCTGCCTGTGTAGCGAAGGGAATAAAGCCCCCTACACTAGGCATACAAAGAACCATATCTGAATTTCTTTCTGTTGAGTCGACCCCATACCCCCTAATTGAAGCTCCTGCACTACTGCCCCATAACCCTTTCTTACTTAATTGATCATACCACCACATTCGGTCGACCTTCATCGCCTGTAAACTCTCTTTAATAAACACGGGATCTTTAACTCTATAAGGACTCAAATACAAAGGAAACTGAAAAGTAAATAAAGGCAAAAAATGCCCCGGACTATCAGTAATCACACCATGATCTTTATAAAACTTTTTACGCCAAGCTTGATTCATATCAGTTTCTTTTTCATTCAATGAAAAAGAAACGTAATCTGCTAATAACAAATATTCATTAAACAATCGAGTTTTTGCTCCACCCACTCCATGCTCATCTTGCGTAAGGTAATAATGATGATCATCAAATCGACATAACTCCCAATTCACAGAATCCCATAGCTCCTGAGTCAAAGACTGAATTTTTTTATTATCGGGGAATTGATTGCGGCAAAAGGTCGCTCCTGCTACTAACAAGGCTGTATCAATTGTACTAAATTCTGACTTCCCCCAGCGCCCTCCATCCCTTGCATCAATAAAATGATAAAAAAGACCAGACTTATTCCTCTTTAAATGTATCCCCGAGGTCTTAGCTAGGCACGTTTCTAAAGTTTCAATTATCTTAGGCTCTACTTCATTATCAAATGACAATTCAGCTGATATGGCTAATGCCACCAACCCTATCCCTGTACTAGCTGTGGAAACCCGGTAATCTTCTTTTTGTGGGATAGTTATCAAATCTAAGTATAGGCCTTTTTCTGCCCTTAATAAGCCATAAAAAGCACAAGCATCTTTAAGGTATGACTGATACTTACTATCTTGATATTTGGGAGGGCGGACATGCTTCATTTTCTCATTGGTGACAATTTCTAGTTCTTTTACTTCGCCATTATCCTTGCTCATATTATTAAAGCTCATGACAAGAGCTATACAGATAGCCACACAAACACTCAAAAATATAAATACAGGGAACTGTTTATTTTTTAGCGCTCGACTCTTGTGAGTTTTCCGAGGACTGTTAAAAGACTCTTTAACTCCTCCTTCAGTACAAGTCAGCTTATCGGGTACTGCATAAAGAACCGCATTGAACTTCTTATCACAATTCCCACATTGAATGCGCATTCCACTAATATCTCTTTGGTGCTCGAGAAGGCTTCCACAAAACTCACATTTAAATCTATACATATATCTCAAAGCTCATTGTCTATTAATCCCAAACTCATCACTAATCTTCACCCTACATTACGTCACTCAATGACTTATTATGACAAGCCCTCCTGGCTCATTACTCCCGTATCAAAGAAATATGGGCAGGTATTTTTCCCTTAAAGTCAATAAAATCACTTTTTCCGATCACCAGCTTTTTGAGGTAACGCAATTTTAAAACTTCATTGAGATTTCTAATATTTGTATTTTTCATTCGTAACTCTGTGATCGGCATTATTTTAAGATCTAGAGCAATGGATATCCCTGAGTTCGATATATCCATAATTTTAATCGGTAAATTCCTTAAACCTGAGAGTGAATAAAGTTTTGGATTGTCACTCAAATTCACGTCTAAAAAATCATTTTTTAGATATTTAATCGACATTTTTAAATTGGGGGCTGCATGTCGATTAGTTAATTTAAGTAAAGCACTTGCGATAGCAACTCGATCTTCGAGTACTTTGGTATGTTGCTCTGCGTAACCCGCCAATAAATAAGAAAGCTGTACATGATTCAACTCTTTCATTAACTCATTTAATTTATTTATCTGGAGTAACTCAGAATCATCCTTTTGCAGTGCATAATATTGTGATAATTGATATATTTTAACACTAGCTCTAAGCTTACTTGGGACATTTTTCATTGCTTCTAAAACTTGATTAAACTCCTGCCTAGAAAAATGAACTTTTGACTTCACTAACCAACCTTCCACTAAATCTGGATCACGTAACACAGTTCGATTAGCCAATTCCAGGGCTTTATCGAAATCGTACGCGTATTGTTGGTTAAACTCCTCTTCCGTTAAGGTTGCTAAACGCGGTGCTGCTTCTTTACCAATGATTCTTGTTTGTTCTTTTTCATTTTTATACAGCTCTAATGCATGCAAGGCTTCTTGCTCATTTTTCAATGCTCGTTTTTCGCTCACCATAATTTGAACGACACCGTAAATTGCAAAAAACATGAAAACAATTAATATCGCGGTAATATCTCTGTGACGCTTCATCAACAACAATAGTGACGTAGCGAAGCCCGCCTTTTCTGCATCAGTAGCAAAACCATTAAGCCATTTACTTATATCTTTCAAAAAATCATCCACAGATTGATAGCGATCTTTTTGCTTCAATGATAAAGCTTTCATTGCGACCGCTTCCAGGCTAATAGAGACGTAGTCATCCTTAAACTTTGACGGTTTTATCACTTCGCCTCTCAAAGTTTTTTCTAAAGACTCCATCGTGTCCTTACACTCAATGGGTTTAAGCCCACAAAGCATATAATAAAGAATCCCACCTAAAGCATAGACATCCGTTGTTTCATTTTTATCACCAAATATTGGATCAATTTGCTCAGGGGCTAAATAACCAGGAGATCCCTTAACAACACCATTCAGGGTTGCATCATTATACACTTCGGGATCTAGTAAACTCAAAGAGGGACTTTCATTATTTTCATCTAAAATTTTTGCTATGCCCCAATCAAAGATCATAACTTCACCATAGGCACCTACCCCAATATTAGCAGGTTTTAAATCTAAATGAACAATTCCATTGGCATGCGCATAGGATATAGCCTGACAAACTTTGATCATGATTTGTACTATATCATGATCTTTAACGCCCTCTTTAAGGGACTCAGATTCATACCACTCATCCATAGGTAGACCCTGGAAAAGTTTCATAGTAAAAAAGGGCTGTCCTTCATCATCTAGACCCATATCATAAACAGGCATGATATTCGGGTGCTGAAGCGATGCAGTTAAACGAGCCTCTTTAATAAATCGATCTATATTATCAACATTGTCGGCATCGAGTAATTTAGCCACGGCCACATCACGCAAGGTGAAACGATCGAGACAGCGACTGACTTTTTTCATTCCCCCATGATCTATGGCTGTATCATTTTGGTAGCGTTCGTGGGAATTACTTATTTCATTATAAAAGAGCGCATCCTCTGCTTCTTTAGCTTCAAATGCTTCGTGAAAATGTGAATTTAAAGATTTGAAATTATGAAAAAAATCTTGATTGTTTTTTTCTTCCATATTTTTAACTCAGCTCGTAATAAAGCCGTCTAATTTCTTCGTGAAACTTTTTCGTCACCCGTTTATTATAAACATAAACCGTATTTAAAGGCATATCGAGTTCTTCGCTCACTTCCTTTGCTACCCTACCCTGGTTAATCTCTGTAAAACAGGTCATTACTTTATCAGAAAATTTATCTTTAATATTATTCAAAGCCAAATTACTAATGTAATTCTCCCATTCCTTTTCCGCATATTTTTCAATATCTGGCTGATCGGTACGCTCGGGGTCCCATATATCTAGATCGCTAGCTTTTTCTTTTCTATCTTGACGCCTTTTATAGGAGCGAAAAAAGTCTTTCACTGTATTTCCCGTCACCATACAGAGCCAACCACGAAAACGCTTTTTCTTATCATATTCAAATTCAGGTAACTTATCCCAAACTTTCAACATAACTTTTTGTACGAGCTCTTCCGAATCATGGTGATTTGCCCCCATACCGCGACAGATTATATAAACATACTGACGGTAATAGTAGACAAAATCTTCCCACGATTCTTCATCATGCCGATTACGAATACGCTGAAGCAAGGTCTCTCTAGTGCTACACTGGTCTTTATTATTTTCACTCATAGGTAAAGCTAGGCTCTTCTAGCTTGAAATTCAATTAAAACTGAGTCATTGCAGTAAGTCAAAACTAAAGTTTTTATTAAAGCATTCCATTTTAATAGAAATATATCGTTTCTTATAAAAAAAAAGAAGTCCCATTAATGGGACTTCTTAAAATTGGTGAGAAATACTATTCTACCACTATCTGATTTTATTCAGCTGATTTTTCTTCTTCAACTTTTTCAGATGTAGCATCAGTTTCTGATTTCACTTCTTCAACTTTCGCAGGGATAGCTTCTTCAGCTTTCGCAGGAACTTGTAATTCAAGTGTTGATTTCGTATTTTTTTCTTGGAGCTTTTCTGCATTTTCAGTTGCGGTCATTTTTCCAAAGAAAAGAATCGTCACAATAAAAAGACCAAACATCCACCAAGTAGCTTTTGCTAAAAAATCATTTGAGCTAGCACCCAAAACATCTGAAGTCATTCCTGAAGCTAAACCTCCAAGACCACCATCGGCTTTCGAGGGTTGCATTAGCACTGATACTATGATCAAAACAGCAAGCAATACAACAATCGCAAGTAATACTGAACTCATTAACATTCTCCGTGTAATAATTATAGGGCAGACTTTAAAGCCCGACCTATAATTTACAAGCTCAATTAACTAAGAGCTGCAGCGTTTAAAATAAGTGCTGAGAAATCTTCTGCAGTGAGGCTTGCACCACCCACTAAAGCACCATCAATATCTTCGCAAGACATCAATTCTGCAACATTACCAGCTTTCACTGATCCACCATACTGAATAATGACCTTATCAGCAACGGCTTGACCATAAAGAGCTGCAAATTCACTGCGGATATAGGCATGTGTATCTTGTGCTTGTGCAGGACTAGCTGTTACGCCAGTACCAATGGCCCAGACTGGCTCATAAGCTACAACAAGATCAGTCATTTGGTCAGCTGATATACCAGCAAAACCTTCGACGATCTGTCCTTTAAGAACTGTTTCCATATTACCACTTTCACGCTCTTGAAGAGTTTCACCGATACAAACGAAAGGTTTGATACCTGCCGCTAAAGAAGCTTTTGTACGAAGGTTAACTGTCTCGTTAGTTTCGCCAAAGTACTGACGACGCTCAGAGTGACCAATAATAACAAGCTCAATACCAGCTTCTTTTAACATAGCAGCTGAAAGCTCACCAGTATAAGCACCTGATTCAGCGAAATGCACATTTTGTGATCCAATACCAATTGGAGAACCTTCTGCAGCCGCTTGGCCTGCAGCAATAGAAAGAAATGGAGGAAATAAAGCTACATCCAGTGTACCGTTAAAATCTGCGAGCTTCTCTTTAAGATCTGCTACTGTTTGTGATGTTTCGGCAGCTGTTTTATTTAGCTTCCAATTACCTGCAATAAACAAGCGTCTTTTCATATTATTTTCCTTAGTCTATTTTTTGTTAATAAAGTCTTTAATTATTTGAATGATTTCCTTAGGCTTATCTTCTATGAGGTAGTGCCCTGCATCCATTTCATTCACTTCTGCTTTGGGAAAAAACTCTTTCCACTGAGCTAAAAAAGTCATATCAAAACACCAATCATGCTTGCCCCAAATGATTGTCATCGGGAGTTCTTTGAGTTTATCCAAGCCATTTTCAACGGCTAATAAAGTTTGATAAGAACGATGACTTTCCGCTAAAGGAATATCGAGAACAAACTCATGCGTCGCTATGCGGTTCTCCCAGTTATTATAGGGAAGTAAAAAGCCATGCTTAATTTCATCACTCAAAGGTTGCACAGTGGTCATAAAAGTTGCGGATCCCGCAAAAGCATTAAAAGCTCTGACGGCAACTTTACCAAAAAAGGGAATGCGACACAAAGCAATGCGCTTGGGAATATTATGTGAACGAAAGGCCGCAGTATTAAAAACAACCATGCGTTTAATTCTATCTGGATGGCGAGTTGCCATTCCTGTGCCAATAGCTCCGCCCCAATCATGTACACAGAGGGTGATATCTTTTAAATCTAGTTCTAACACTAGCTTTTCCAAATTCGAGATATGATTCTCTAAAGTATATTCATATTGCTGAGGTTTATCTGACATACCACAACCAATATTATCCAGAGCTATAGTTCTATGCGTTTGAGAAAATTCTTTTATAAGATCGCGATAAAAAAATGACCACGTAGGGTTTCCATGAACCATGAGCATAATCTGCCCTTGACCCTCATCCACGTAAGAAAGTTTATAATCTCCGTCTACTGTTAATGCTTTCGGTTCAAAGGGATATAAATCTTTGATTTCCTGTAATTTTTCTTTCATTCAAAACCAAACTATTAATTTCTATAATCGAGAAATGAAAGTAATTGCATTTCATATTTATTCTGCCCTGCAACAGGCTTTTTTGGAAGCTTTCTTAGTAGAACTCCTGTCATAGATCAAAAAGAAATTCAACTTTGACGAAATAATTCACAATTCTAATATTTTTTTATTGAGCATATCTTTAAAAAGCTGCCATTGTCCGATATGCGGATGAACGACAAATTTAATATGCGGGGCATCTTTTCTAAGCTTTTCGCTTATCTCCGGGATATCTTCACGGACATGACGTCCTTCAAGGACAAACAGGGGAAGAATATGGACTTCATCATCCTCTTTACATTGATTTAAAACATCAGAGAAGAATGGCTGTTGCAACTCGAGGTAGGCAATATGAGAACTCACACCTTCTTCGAGATCCACACTTTTAATAATTTCTTCAATTTCACCTATTTTAGGCTTACGACTTCCATGAAGTAGAAAAATACAGCTTTTTTTCAAAGGAGCTCCTTTTTTATTTATCGCTAATTCTGCTAAGTTAATAAAAATAAATTAATGGATCAATAATGTTCGGCTTAGACCAATTTTCAAACACACACAAAATTATAAATGAAGGGATCAACGAAAAACTTCATTTTGGTGCACAAGTTTACATCTCGCAAGATTCACAAATCCTTGCGGATTTCGCAATTGGCAAAAATCACCCGGATGCCATTGATCCCCTGACAGAACTTAAGCCTAGCACCATACTCCCATGGATGTCGTGCTCAAAAATGCTTACTGCCGTAGCTATCGCCATCTTAAATGAGCGTAGGATGCTAGGTTACGATCAATTAGTCGGTGACATCATCCCGGAGTTCTCCTGTAATGGCAAAGAATCTATTACTATTAAACACCTTCTTACCCATACATCAGGCATCCGACTCCTCCCCCTTCAATGGGATAAGCTCTCATGGGAAGCCACTGTTGCGGCCATCGCAAAAATGCCTATCGAAAGCAATTGGGTTCCAGGAGAAAAAGCCGGTTACCACATTGGGACTAGCTGGTTAATCCTCGGAGAAATTATACGTATTCTCGACGGTAGACCTGTGGAGCAATTCTTAAATGAAGAAATTTTTACCCCACTAAATATGGAGCATAGCGGGATTAGTATAAGTAAAGATTTTTATCTTAACTCAGGCCTAGACATCTCAGGACTGTATCGCACTGATACTAAAAGCCCCTACTCGTCTTTAGAGAAATACTTAGACAGCCTCAATCTCGTCCGTCCCGGCGCCACAGGACGCGGGCCCATTAAAGAACTTGGCCAGTTCATGGAAATGCTACTCAACAAAGGCTCCTACGCCAACAAACGCATATTGAGTGAACGAAGCGTCGAAGAACTTAGCTCTAGACAAAGAGAAGGTTTACTTGATTTAACTTTTAATAAAACGATTGACTGGGGCTTAGGTTTCATGATCGATTCTAAATGTCACAATCGTTCTTATCCATATAGTTTTGGCACTTATTGTTCGGAAGAGACTTTCGGGCACAATGGTAATCAGTCCTCCACTGCCTATGTCGATCCCGAGCATGATTTAGTTGTATGTTTTGTTTTCAATGGCATGCCAGGTGAATACGAGCATAACAAAAGATTAAAACTCATGAATGACTCTATTTACCAAGACCTTGGCTTAGATTAAAAAAATAAAGGCCGAAGTAAAATTCGGCCTTTTTAGAGTCTTTGATAGTTCGATTATTCCTTTAAAACCATATCAATACACATAACTGCGGCTAGTATCAATTTTCTAACTGGAGCATCTTCTGATACGTCAGACGAAATACTTAAGGCATAATTATCTGCACTCGTAAACATTTCTTTACCTAAACCAGCCCATTCTTTAGAGACCTGAGCTAATTCGCGTTCGCCTGCTAAAAATCTAAAGTTCCAACCTGTCCATGTGCCTTTCAAGTTACACAGTGTATTTCCCGATGGATCCTGGACGTCAAACTTACCCCCAATAGAGAAGAATTTTTGTTTGAAACCACCAATCAAATTGCCTTCACCATCATGTACTTTTACATCAGAAAGAAAAATTGAAATTCCGCGACTAACTCTTAAAAGTAAATTTCCTTGAGCATCACTAATTTCAATATTAAAAGGAGTCATGCGTTTATAATCACTAAAACGCAATAACTTGGTGATAAAACCTAAGTTATTTTCTCGACATTCTATGATAATCTCATTCGTATAAGGGTCGTGGATATCATAATTATTTGCTGCTTTAAACATCCCTACATGTTCTTTGACTAAAAAAAGATTTTTAGCTAACACACCCATAACAATCCCTCCATTTAATATTATTCAATTTCTTCCGGAATATCTAAATCTTCTTCCTCATCAAGCTCTTCTCCAGTATCATCTGAAACTCCGTTCATCTGATCACGTGTATATTCAATCATACTTTTCAGCTCGTCATCCTTGAGCTCATAAGTGATTTTAAGTACGTTAGCTCCACCACTAAGAAGTACTTTTCCATGTTTGATATGATCTTTTCTCTGATTGCGCAATTGCTTGATTTTACCTTCAAAAGCTATACGTGCATCCGTTGAGTAACATTCGAACTTCAAACTCAACTTTAAACCCTTGTCTTCTTTGTAGTCTAAATTAAACATCATGCCATTTATAGATTCAAAATCAACACCTTGACTAGCTGGATTAAGAGCTATCATTTGCCCCAGTGTCGTACTAATAAAATCTTCAAAACTAAAGGCTAAAAAGAATAAAGATGGTTCATCATCCATAATCTTCATCATCTGAGAAGATGAGGTCACACTAAGCATCTTATCGAACTTCACTGTACTTAAAACTTCTTTTATGGACTTTGATCCACCTAAGACTAAGCTATCATCTGTAAGGTTCGTCAATAATACATCTTTCTTAAAAGATACTTCCACTGCTTCCTCAGCTTCAACATCTTCTATAATATCTTGCTTGACTTCGGGAATCTGAACAATATACACAGGATGATTATTAAATTTAGTTTCTTGAGCTTTAGCTCCTGCTCTAAGTTTAAGGCCTGAATGCAAAACTTTTTCGGCAAATATCGGCGCTTTACTTTTTAAAATGAGGAAAGCAGAATCATTTTTCGGATTAGCTAAATCTCCACTACCTGCAATTAGTAAAGAACTCAATTGACTTAGCTCTATCCCTAGATAGTCCTCAAAAGATTCGATTTGTCCATCGGCTTCAGACACTCCAAATTTTTCTTGAAAAGCGATAATGGCTTCTAAGTCTACACCGATAATAAGCTTATTACTGATGGGAATATTTTTAAGATATAGTTTCGGGTTTTCTGCTTGCACATTAAAGGCAAGTAAAATCAGAGCAATGACTGCTAGTCTCATGAATGGAATCCTTATTAAAATAACTAATTGGTGTATACAATAATGGCAAGATGAAATAGGTCATCTTGCCATTAATCTAAGCCTATGTTATTTTAAGCTTATTTAAGAGGATTCTGTCCCGTAGCAGGCTGAACAGAGGCTCCACCTGCGTTTTGTAGCTGCTTCATTGCTTCAACTTGTAGACGAATTTCTTCTAAACGAGCCTTGGATAAATGAAGCTGAACTTTTACCATGCTCTGGTCAACGGCTATACTCATCTCATTTGCCTTGATAGGCGATTGGGGTTTTTGAAGCTGAGGCGCTACCATCATATTATACATAAACATGAGACCTGCTGCTTGCTCTGCTTTAAAACATTCTGCGTTTAAATTAACAAAAAGTTCACCTTTGTTCATATCTCCGCTCAGAGCAATCCCCTTGACACTACTCATAGGATTAGGCTGCTGACCAGGCTGTGGATCCGGCTGGTCAGAGGTATCAATTGCAAGAGCAAAAACACCCTTATTATCTTTCAACAACTTCATTAAATTAGCATTGCTTGTTAAATTAGCCGTACTCGCTACCTGCATCTGTGATTTCACAGCAGCCGGTGCACCTACAGCCAATAGCTTATCTTTTAACAAAACCATTGCTAGTTCATCCATGCCGACATTAGATTTCTGTTCATTTTTAAGAAGGTATAAACTCTGGCCCTTAAAGTCCTGTTTCTGGAAATTAACACCTTTATTAGTTTTGATTCCCGCTGCAATGACTTTATCTAAATCTATTGACTTAGATAGCTCAACCAACATGATAGCTGAGTTTTCATTAGGCTGACCAGTGGCGACATCAATATCCATGCTCATAGCGAGTTTTTCACAATCTTTGATACTAAAACCTGTAGCTTTAATAAACTGCTGTACTTGCGGGTCTTGATTTGCCGCATCCAAACCTTCCGCAATCAAAGGGATCTGTAAGCTTTTGGCGATATCAAAAAGCATGACCAATTTATTACTTGCAGGCATTAATTTAAGCATTTCTTGAGAAGCACTTACAGTCGTCACTAGAAGTAACACAGCTAACATTACTAATTTTTTCATTTCATTTCTCCTATAAAATAATATATAAAGCTCGCTCTTAAGAGCGAGCAGGTTTTTAAATTTATTAAATGTTCATCGTCATTAAGAATTCAACATTTGACTTGGTTTTCTTTACACCATTAAGAAGAACTTTAATGCCCTCAGTTGTTGGCATAGAAATCACCGTACGTCTCAACTTCCACATAAGTTCTTTTTCTTTAGGATCAAGAAGAAGCTCTTCTTTACGTGCACCTGATTTTTCGACATTAATGGCTGGGAAGATACGTTTATCAATCATCGACCTATCTAGGCAGATCTCCATATTACCCGTACCTTTAAATTCTTCGAAAATCACTTCATCCATTTTTGAACCTGTATCAACAAGTGCTGTAGCTAAGATCGTTAGACTACCGCCCTCTTGAACTCGGCGAGCTGCACCAAAAAAGCGCTTAGGCTTATGCAATGCATTGGAATCCACTCCACCTGAGAGGATCTTACCTGAGTGAGGCTGAACTGTATTATAGGCTCGAGCTAAACGTGTAATACTATCTAAAAGCACAACGACGTTCTTACCGTGCTCCACCATTCTTTTAGCTTTTTCAATTACCATTTCAGCAACTTGTACATGACGTGTTGGTGGTTCGTCAAAAGTCGAACTTATCACCTCACCTTTCACATTACGCTTCATATCAGTCACTTCTTCAGGACGTTCATCAATCAAAAGTACAATGAGGTGAAAATCAGGATTATTAACTGCAATAGAATTGGCAATGCTCTGCATAAGTACAGTTTTACCTGTACGTGGCGGGGCCACAATCAAACCACGCTGACCTGCGCCTACTGGCAAGACTAAATCCAGGACACGCATACTATAGTTGGTTGGCGTCGTCTCCATGTGCATTCGATATTCAGGAAAATCTGGCGTTAGTGATTCGAATGGGATTTTATTTTTCTTCTCTTTCGGATCTTCACCATTGATTGCATCAACTTTAATCATTGCGAAGAAACGCTCTTGATCCTTTGCTGCACGAACGGCACCCATAACGGTATCACCAGTACGCAAAGAAAAACGCTTTACTTGGTTTGGACTAAGGTAGATGTCCTCTGGACTTGGCATATAGCTGTATTCGGCCGAACGTAAAAAACCATAACCCTCTTTGCAAACTTCTAAAACTCCGCCACCATACAAAATTCCTTGGTCCGAGGCTTGAGCTTGGAGAATTTGATAAACTAACTGCTGCTTACCAATCGAACCAACACCCTCAATTTCCAACTCGTTTGCAAGCTCATTAAGTTCTTGCATTGATTTTTGTTGAATCTCTGTGAGATTTGCGCCTGGAGTACCGCCCTCGAAAGCCGCTTCTTCTTCTTCAATCATTATATCTTGTTCATGATATGGATTGCGTTTTTTATTGTGATTGCGGTTCTGATTCTGGTTTTTGTTATTGCTCTTCCAGTTCTTATTGCGATTATTGGGATTGTTGTTGTTGCGATTATTATTGTTGTTGTTACGATTATTATTGTTGTTGTTGCGATTTTGATTCGGGTTTGAATTTTGATTCGGGTTTGAATTTTGATTCGGGTTTGAATTTTGATTCGGGTTTGAATTTTGATTCGGGTTTGAATTTTGATTCGGGTTTGAATTTTGATTCGGGTTTGAATTTTGATTCGGGTTTGAATTTTGATTCGGGTTTGAATTTCTTTGCTGATTTTGACCAGAACCCGACGACTGAGCAGAATTATTTCCTGTCTTAGCCACTTCCGGTTTATGATTCTCTTGTGAGTTAGCCGCTTTAGGATTAACCGTTTGTGTTTCTTTAAGTGGAGCTTTTTCCTTCACTTGTGAATCTTGCTTAGCTACTGGTTTCACTGTTGATTCATTAGTCTTAACTTGAGGAGCTGAGCTACTGCTTGACACTGGAGCTTTTTTCTCTGTAACTTTCTCTTGAATTTTCACAGCTGGGGGAGCCGTTTTTAGTGCCGACGGAGCACTAGCTTTCTTTGCTGCGGGGGATGCCACTTTCTTAGCAGCAGGTTTCTTTACTGCTGGCTTTTTTACTACTGGTGTTGCTTCCGCGCTAGCGTTTACTTCTTTAGCCTTAGGTGGACGTCCTCTTTTCTTCGGAGCCGTAGGTTGTTCAGCATTTTCTTCAGACATTCAAATATCCTTGTTCTTATATGTATTTTTAAATTTTTGACTTAGCTCTTTGCACTGAGCTCTTAAATTTTCTATATCAAAATCGTTTATAATGGCAAATCCAGACCTTTCTAATTTTTCATCTTGCGACATCTGGGCTGCTATTCTTGCTTGACTTTCTTCTGGGGTAAAACCTCTATCCTTTAAGCGATTGATTCTTATGTCATTGGGGCACCACACGCAAACCGTGGCATCAAAACTCGTGTCCCATCCTGCTTCATGAAGTAAAGGCACTGCTACAATATTTATTTTCTCTTCTTGATAATTATTCTTAACTTCGTCTCGGACTTTTTGATGAAGCTCTTTATTGAGCCACTTTAGTTCGACTTCATTTCCAAAAACTAGCTTGGCAATCTTTTTCTTATCTATCTTTCCTTCAGTAACAATACTTTGACCAAAACGACCAAGTAAGTTTTTTTTAAACTCTTCACATGACTGATAAATTTCACTCACTACATCATCGCAGTCTTGAACACTAAAACCAAGTTCATGAAAAAAATTTAAAGCAGTACTTTTCCCGGAGCCGATGCCACCGGTAAGACCGATTTTAATCACATTAAATCTCTCAAATTGGGGGAGAATAAAAACGTAGTTGTCATTTCAACTAAAATTAACGACAAAAGCCGTATAACATTATAAGAATAATATTACACGGCTTTTGTTTTACAAGCTTTTTAGAGTCTTTTTCTTTAGGCTAAGTGAACTTTATTACGGAAAAGTCCTTTTTTCCTTTCCTAAGAACTAAATACCTTTGATGGATAAGATCATCCTGTACAGGCTTGTACCTAATATCTTTTACTTTTTCATTGTTCAAGCTAATGCCATTACCTTGAACCATCTTACGAGCTTCGCCCGAAGATTTACATAAAGTACTTGCAGTCAATAAGGATAACACACCCTCTACTTCATCCAAAGAACTAAAACTAGGGGCTTCCGTTGCCTTATGCAATGCTTCCATTGTCACTGCATCAACTTCACGAATATCTTCTCGACCAAAAAGTGCGTCCGCAGCAAAAATAGCTTTTTCAACTTCAGGTTCACCATGAATCATCGCGGTCATTTCCCAAGCTAATGTCTTTTGCGCTTTACGCAAATGAGGCTCTTCTGCAACTGATTTCTCAAGCTCTTCTACCACATCTTGAGACAAGAACGTAAAGAACTTAATAAAGTGCATCACATCAGCATCTGCCACATTGAACCAATATTGATAAAAATCATAGGGACAAGTTTGCTTAGGATCTAACCAAATAGAGCCCCCGGCAGTCTTACCAAATTTAGTACCATCAGATTTCATAATGAGCGGAACCGTCAAACAAAAAGCTCGACTATCAGTTGAACGGCGAATTAAATCCATTCCCGAGGTCATATTGCCCCACTGATCACTGCCACCAATCTGCAGGGTACAATTATGCTCACGATTTAAGTGCAAGAAGTCATAGGCCTGTAAAACCATGTAACTAAACTCAGTATACGACAGACCCGCATCTTTACTCTTTAAGCGCGAAGAAACTGAGTCTCTATTCATCATCACATTAACCGAAAAGTTTTTACCTATATCGCGTAAATACTCAATGATATTGATTTTCGAGATCCAATCATAATTATTAACCAAAGTTGCTGTGTCACTACTAAAATCAATAATTTGCTTAAGCTGCGACTTAATACAGTCAACATTATGGGCTATATCATCTGAACTTAAAAGGTTGCGCTCCTGACTTTTGCCACTAGGATCACCAATCATGCCAGTTGCTCCACCTGCTAAAGGCAAAACACTGTGACCATAATTCTGAAAACGTCGTAAAGTAATCAAAGGAACTAGGTGGCCTATATGTAGACTGTCCGCAGTTGGATCAAATCCACAGTACACACTAACCTTAGCATCCGTAAGATATGAACGGAGTTCATCTTGACCTGATTCTTGGAAAATAAGTCCACGCCACTTAAGCTCGTCGTATATATTATCAGCCATTCTTAGTTCTCTAAAAGAAGCTCAGCAATTTGCACTGCATTTAAAGCTGCCCCTTTACGTACTTGATCGCCAACTAACCATAACTCTAAGCCATTATCGATAGTAACATCACGACGTAAACGACCAACATAAACAGGATCTTTTCCAGACACATCTAAAGGAGTTGCCCAAAGGTTCTCATCGCGGTTCTCAAAAACCTCTACACCTGGAGAATCTTTTAAAACTTCATAAGCTTCTTCTATTGTGTAAGGATTATTAAACTCAATATTTAAACTTTCAGAGTGCGCACGCATAATAGGAACGCGTATACAAGTAGCTGTCACTTTTGAATCTTCATGAAAGATTTTACTCGTTTCATTCATCATCTTTAACTCTTCTTCTACATAGCCATTTTCTTGCATCGGAGAATTATGTGGGAACAAATTAAAAGCGTAAGGCTGATCAATCACTGTATTAGTAAACTCTTCACCTTTAAGTTTCGCTGCTGTTTCTTGCTCAAGTTCTTGCATCGCCAAGGCACCTGCACCTGAAGCGGCCTGATACGTCGAGCATACAGTTCTTTTCACACCAAACTTTTTATGAAGAGGCCACAGTGCCAAAACCATAAGAATTGTTGAGCAATTTGGATTTGCAATAATACCTTTATTCCATTTGATATCTTCTGGATTAATCTCTGGAACGACTAAAGGAACTTCTGGATCCATTCTATAATGTGACGTATTGTCAACGACTATAGCACCTGCTTTTACTGCTGAAGGAGCAAACTCTTTTGACAAAGATCCACCTGCTGAAGCAAGAACAATATCCACACCTTCAAAACTGTCATGCGTCAATTCTTCTACAGTTAATTCTTCACCACGAAAAGTGATTTTCTTACCTGCAGAACGCGCTGAAGCAAGTAACTTAAGAGAATTAAGCGGGAACTCACGCTCAGCCAGTAAATCTAAAAGCTCGGCACCAACTGCACCAGTGGCACCCATAATGGCTACATTAGGTTTTTTCATGATTATTTTTCCAAGTTGTAGGCTTCCATTGGGCCTACACCCACATTGCTAAAACCGCAATCAACATGAAGAACTTCAGACGTGATACCACGACTTAAATCTGAACAAAGGAACATTGCCGCATCGCCAATCTCATCAACCGTATTAACTCGACGCAATGGGGAGATTTTCTCCTGAATCGTTAACATACGAGTAAAACCTGAAATACCGCGTGCCGCTAAAGTATTAACTGGGCCAGCAGAAATAGCATTAACACGTACACCCTTAGGTCCAAGATCGTTTGCGAGGTAACGAGTACTACACTCAAGACCAGCTTTCGCTACGCCCATAACATTATAGTTTGTACAGATTTTTTCTGCACCGAGATATGTTAAGCAAACAATACTCGCATTTGCACTTAGGTAAGGCTGAGCAGCTTTAGAGACTGCTACTAATGAGAAAGAACTTACTTCTCCCGCCATTGCATAGCCTTCACGACTCGTATCAATAAAATCACCTTCAAGCTCAGATTTATTTGCAAAAGCTAGGCAGTGCACAACAAAATCAATTTCACCGTGTTTTTCGCCCAGTGTCGTGAAAGTAGAATCAATCGTAGCTTGATTAGTCACATCACACTCGAGTAAATCGACATCATTAATATCGAATTTCTTGAAGAGTTTTTCAATTCCATCTTTCATGCGATCATTCATGTAAGTCAAAGTGACATCAGCACCTTGATTTCTAAGGGATTCGAAAATACCCCATGCGATTGATCTATGATTTGCTACTCCAAGGATGATACCTTTTTTGCCTTTCATTAACATGGCTAAACTCCGTAAGTTGTTGGGATTATTTATAAATAAACTCGCAGATAATAGCACAATTCAGAATAAAAAAAAGAAAAAAAAATCTTTTTCTCCCGATCATCATCCTAAAATCTTGATATGTATTGGAATGTAGTAAAAATTTATTGATTAAATACTTATTTTTTCAGGTGATCATTACAGCATTGACGCACTTCTTCTTTTAACTTTTCTTTGAAGCACTCATCAAGTTTATGACCCGAATTATCGTCTACATCAGCAAACTTACTTTCAGCCTCTTGGAATTTTGAAGCATCGCGCTGATATTTCCCGCAGCATACGCAGGCTTTAATATGTAAGCTTATCCACCAACGTTTTAAGGGATGCATTGTATGCAACTTTTGATCAGCCATTTTTCGAGCTACCTGTTTACAAGTGAAAATCATTTGTAGGTCTCACCCCAGTTTTTATTTAAACAGAGCTTCATTGATTTTCTAACCCTATGAGTAATCACCCATAAATTAGCTTGGCTGATTTCAAATTGATCACAAATCGTCTTTGTATCCACATTATCAATTTCTTTCATCATATAAATCGCTCGTAAGGGGTCTTTTACTTTTTCTAAACATGATCTAAAGATCTGCCAAAACTCATCTTTCTCAAATGATTGCAAGGGATCAAAGTCCCAATCCACTACTTTCCGAGAAAAAATCCCCATTGTTTTAAATACTCTACTATCAACTTCGGGAAAAGAATCCAAGTCAATCTCTTTAAGATCTCGTTTAATGCTATCAAGAATCTTATACTTCATTATTCCACGTAGCCAAAATTTAATAGGCACCCTGCCATCATACTTTTCTATTGACTTTACTGCGGACAAAAAAGTTTCTTGTAGTACATCTTCTGATTTATGAACATCATTTAATCTGGAATAAGCAAAGCCAAACAAATAGTCAGAATATTCCTCTACCCAAAACTCTGGATCACGCTCATTACTCATAGGGTCACGCCTAGATCCATCATCTATAATACTGGATTAAAAGCAAGAGTATAATAACAATTGTTAAAACGGTGAAAACTGAAATCAAAACCAAAACAATACTTTTTTGATTGCGGTAAATAAATTGAGAAAAATGACGATTCAGACCAGCGCTTTTATCCGCATCCGGAATATACCCTGCCATATAAACTTCGACATCTCTCATCAAATCTCCGACTTTCTGATAACGCTCAACCAACTTCTCATCCAAAGATTTCATGCATATGGCAGCCAAGGATCGCGGTACTTTACTATCTGGCAAATGTACCAAACGCACACAATCAGGATTATTCCCAACAGCTTCTTCATTAAACAACAAGGGATGCTTAATTTTCTCATTCAACTTTCGGCGCAAGACCGCCGTAGTCGTTTTCCCATTTGCTGGAGCTCGTAAGGTTAGAATTTTATATAAAATCCCTCCTAATGCATAAATATCACTACGTGTACCCACTAAATCAGAATTACCTATGGCTTGTTCTGGAGACATAAATGCAGGTGTTCCGATAACCTTCTCTTTTTCAGAATCTATTATGAAATCTATATCTTCATCAATATCAACCATTTCCAACTCCGATATATCTTCCATCCCACGCCGCAATCTAGCTAAACCCCAATCCGTTACCTGAACATCACCAAGATATCCAACTAAAATATTATCGGGCTTCAAATCCAAATGAACCACACCCTTGGCATGGGCATAGGAAACAGCTTCGCATACTCTGCGGTATATCTTCATCAAACTAGGAAGAGGAAAACGTTCTATCATCGAAATATCCCCCATGCGAATCCCTTCTAATATCCCATCTAAAGTCACGCCCTGAACCAACTTCATGACATAATAAATTTCGTCATTCTCAGTCATACCTAGTTCGTACAAGGGAATGATATGAGGATGCTGTAATTGCCCTGTGATTTTCGCCTCTTTTAAAAAATATCTCAAGGCTATTTCACTGGCTTTATCGGATCGGATAAATTTAATTGCCACACGTCGCCGAACATTTTTGTCATAAGCAGCTATAACTCTGCCCGCACCACCCTCACCTAAAACCAAGCCCAATTCATATCGCTCAGAAAAATTTGATGCAATACTAAAACCTGAATCTTGCTCAGAATCATTCGCTTCGCGAAGCTTCGCAAGCAATTCTTCAGGCAATTGTGTTGCCATACTCTGGTTTTTCACTGTTTCTTCTTGCGTCATCCACATATCCACATCTATAATAATCCTCAGATTATACATAAGTAGTGCAAGACATGCAAGAACTCATTTTTTAATTTTCACTTAAGGCTCTATTTATTTTCTATATTTAATTTAAAATCAACCTGGAATCATGAATAAACTTAATATCACCGTCTACTGCGCGTCTAGCCCTAATATTCACCAAGATTACTTCGATAGCACAAAAGAGCTTGGCGAATTGCTCTCTCTAATCCCTTGTACAGTGTCTTACGGAGGAGGCGCAAGTGGATTAATGGGCGCCTTAGCTGACAGCATGATTCACCATGGAGGCGAAATAAGAGGTTTCATCCCGCAATTTATGATTGAGCGAGAATGGCAACACCTCGGCGTACCCACCATGCATATCGTTAAAACCATGCATGAACGCAAAGAAAAATTACTGGAAAACTGTGATGTTGCAATCGCTCTCGCGGGCGGTTGCGGAACGCTAGAAGAGTTTATGGAAGCCTTAACATGGAAACAACTTGAGCTCTTCAAGGGAAAACTTATGATCTTAAATACAAAATCATATTACAATCCTTTACTAGAACTTCTAAACGGAGCAATCCATGAAAATTTCATGGCCGCCGACTCTGCTGAAATGTGGGAAGTCCACCAAAATCCACAAAGTATTTTAGACTCAATTCTCAGTAAAAAATAAGCTCTCATTAGTATTGAATCTTAATGAACTCCGCTTACTTTGTGAGCCATTTGATCTGAACTCCCAGGATATTCACCATGAATAAAAAATACTCTTTCATCATTATCATATTTTTAGCAACCATAATCTCAGTATTAATAGCCCTGTCTTCCATGGGGTTTATCATTAAAAAAACTATCAATCAGGTTACTCACAACATAACCGGCACCGATGTGGAACTCTCAAAATCAAGTTTCAGTCTTTTGACGGGAAAAGCCACTATGCAAAAGCTACTCATTGCCAACCCAAAGGGATCAAGCACTCCCCTAGCAATGATCATGACTTCTGCAAAAATGAAAATAAATCCGATGTCTATAACTAAGGACACCGTTATTATCGAAAACTTAGAGACCGATAATTTAGAAATTTTCTGGATTGGAAAAGAAGGTAAAAACTTTCGCGAAATCGAAGCCCACATCATAAAGTTCGCCACTAGAGAACGTGCAATTATTGAAGATATAACAAGCCGCGGACTTGAGGATGAGCATAAATATTTTGCGCTCCAACAAATGACTTTAACAAATACTAAAGTCCATTACTATCAGGATTCAAAAAAAATAAACGAAATCATCATACCCGAAATCACCTTAAGCAACATTGGCGACACAAAAATAGGCGCATCATTTGTTGATCTAATGGAAAAATCTTTTAAAGAAATTATTGTCTCATGTGAAAAACATGTAAACGCGCATATAATTTCAACGAATAAAAAATAACCCTATACCTTAAAACACCACCATTTACCTTAGGATAAAACATGAAACTTAATCTCCAGCGACCTATCGTTTTTTTTGATTTGGAAACCACAGGGCTTAACCCCACTGAAGACCGCATTATTGAAGTCTGCTGCATCAAGATTCATCCCGATGGTAAACGAGATATCAAAACCCGTCGCGTCAATCCTGAAAAGCCCATTTCAAGTGAAGCATCTGAAATCACTGGCATTACTGATGATGACGTAAAAGACGAGCCCACTTTCAAACAAATGGCTAAGGGCATCTATAACTTTTTTGAAGGTTGTGATATCTCTGGTTATAATATTTTGCGTTTTGACCTCCGTGTTTTAACTGAAGAATTTAAACGCGCTGGAATAAAATTTGACGCTTCTGCTCACAAACTTGTGGATGTACAAAGAATCTTTCATAAAAAGGAGCCCCGCACTCTGGAAGCCGCTTTGCGTTTCTATTGCAAAAAGGACCTGGAAGGCGCACACGCTGCAGAAAATGATGTAATCGCAACAATCGACGTCTTAGAAGGACAACTAGACATGTATGACGACATCGAAAATGACATTGCTCTATTAGCTGAGTACTGTAAAGATGAACGTTGGATCGACATGAATGGTCGCCTCCACTGGAAAGGTGAAGATGCCTCTATCGGCTTTGGTAAAAACCAAGGTAAATTACTCAAAGATTTAGTAAAAACTGATCGTGGCTACTTAGATTGGATCCTGCGAGGAGAATTCCCCGAAGACACCAAGAGCATCATTAAAAATGCCATCGAAAAAGGCATATATCCCTCAAAAGAATAACGCAAAGTTAAGTAATAAATATCATGAAAAAATATTCCGCTATCCCCGAAATTGGCATCACAAATAGAACTTGGCCAGATACTCCCATTACACAAGCCCCAAGATGGTGCGCCGTTGACTTGCGCGACGGAAATCAAGCACTTCCTGACCCTTTAACCCTCGAGCAGAAAAAAACCTACTTTGATATCCTTGTCAAAATTGGCTTCAAAGAAATTGAAATTGGCTTCCCCTCGGCGTCTAAAGATGATTATGACTTCTGCCGTCATTTGATCGAAAACAAACTCATCCCAGATGATGTTATGATTTCAGTACTCGTCCCTGCTCGCCCCGACTTGGTAAGTAAAACTATGTACGCCTTGCGTGACGTGCCTAAAGCAACAGTTCATTTTTATGTAGCGACTAGTGACCTTCACCGCGAACATGTCTTGGGAAAATCACGACAAGATGTTTTTGAAATGTGTACGGCAACAGTCCAAGCTATTAAAGAAGAAGCCAGCAAACTTAACCCTAGTAAGTTTTACTTAGAATTTTCTCCTGAAGAGTTCACAGATACTGACCTAGATTTTGCTGTAGAGATCTGTGATCACGTCATTAATGAATGGCAACCTGCGGAAGGCGAACAAGTCATCCTCAACCTTCCTGCCACCGTAGAGCGTCGTCCGCCGACTCATTACGCAGACATGATTGAGCTCTTTCAACGCAAACTCAAATCCACCCAAGCTATCATATCTCTCCACGCTCATAACGACATGGGATGTGCCGTCGCTTCTTCACAATTGGCTATCCAAGCAGGAGCTCATCGCGTAGAAGGCACTCTCTTTGGTCAAGGCGAACGCTCTGGCAATGTTGATTTGATAACACTGGTCTTGAACTTGCAGTACCTCGGCGTTGATACGGGATTAGATTTCTCTGATTTGATGAATATCACCGAGACTATTTCTCAACTTACGAACATGCCTCCACATGAGCGTCACCCCTATGTGGGTTCATTAGTTTTCTCTGCGTTTTCTGGATCGCACCAAGATGCCATTCATAAATCCACTCTCAAAAAAGATGCACTCATGGAAACTTTTGGCCGTTGGAAAATCCCTTATTTACACATCGACCCCGCCGATATCGGTAGAGAATTCGAAAACCTTATTCGCATTAATAGCCAATCAGGAAAAGGTGGAATTGCTCATATAATTGAAAAAGAGCACAACATAAAATTGCCTCGCTTTGTACAAATTGACTTTGCTAAACGTGTCCAGGCTTATGCCGAAGCCGTAAGTCGTGAAGTCTCTACACAAGAAGTTTGGAGAGTTTTTGAAGAAGCCTATATCAATCCTAAAAATGCTAATTTAAGCTTGAGTAATTACTGGCCCTACCCGGATGAAAAGCATCCAGAGATTATCAATGCAAAAATCGAAGTCCTTTTCAAAGGTAAAAAAGTCACTCTCGAAGCAAGAGATAATGGCCCCATCTCAGCTTTTGTAGCTGCACTCAAACAACTTGAGATCCCTAGCTTCACTCTAGAGCATTTTGGTGAAGACTCGATTGGCGACTCAGCTCAGGCAGAAGCCGTTTCCTGTATTTCGATTAAGAATATTACAGATGAAAATGTTTTCATTGGTTTTGGATATCATTCTAATATCAATCAAGCTGCTGTTCGTGCTATTGTTGCTGCGGTTAACAACCTACTCAATCAGTAATTGAGCCCCGTCCTCCGGGGCGGGATCTAACTATGAAAAACCTTATTACTGGTGGAAGCGGCTTTCTGGGTCGCTATATTGCTCGACAATTACTCGAGCAAGGACATGAAGTCGTTTTATATAATCGTTCTCAAGCTCCTGACGACTTAAAGCAATGTACCTGGATACAGGGTGACATCAACGAAACCATGAAGTTAACCCGCGCTATGGATGGCTGCCACAACGTTTTTCATACTGCTGCAATTGCTGGTGTATGGGGAGACGAAAAATTATTTTATAAAGTCAATACCCAGGGAACACAATCAGTAATCAATGCATGTCTTGGTGCAAAGGTTACTAATTTAATTTACACGTCCTCGCCCTCAGTAGTTTTTGGAATTGATGCCATTGAAAATGGCAATGAGTCCCTCCCTTACCCTGACAAATACTTAACTAGCTACCCCAAAAGCAAGGCTGAAGGTGAAAAATTAGTTTTAGCCGCAAATGGCGAACAACTCAAAACCTGTTCATTACGCCCGCATTTAATTTGGGGCCCTGAAGATCAACATCTCATCCCACGATTGCTAGAAAAGGCCAAAAGTAAAAAACTCAAACAAGTAGGCGATGGCAATAACCTTGTCGATCTAACCTACGTAGAAAATGCTGCAAAAGCCCACCTACAAGCAGCTGCAGAACTCGATAAAACTTCGAAGCCTGCAGGAAAAGCTTACTTTATCTCCGATCCAAAACCAGTAAGCCTATGGCCTTGGATCAAAGAACTCCTAAGCCTGAGTGACTGCCCCCTTCCCAACGGAAAAATATCCTATGCGAAAGCCGCAAAAATCGGTGCAATATTAGAGTGGGTTTACAAATCTTTTAAACTCAGTGGTGAACCACCCATGACCCGTTTTGTCGCAGCTCAACTGGCTAAAGCACATTACTTTGATAACACTGCTGCCAAATCTGACTTCGGCTATGCCCCCTCAATTGATAATGAAGAAGGGCTAAAGCGAACCTTTGCATGGCTCAAAAAATCAGGTAAAATTTAACATGAGTCACTTTCTCTCGGATGACATTTATCTGCTAAAAGAAGAACATGAATATAAGCTCAAATCTGATCCCAATGCTCAATTCACATCTTGCACCACTTTCATCAAACAATTCTTCAGCCCCTTCAATGCCGATGAAGTAGCAAACAAACTTGTTAATAATGTCCCAAAATATTTCGGCATGACCGTTGAACAACTTAAAGATGAATGGAATGCCGCAGCCGATCATGGAACACAAGTTCATGAAGAGTTAGAAGAATTCATTATAAACAAGTCTGAACCGAAAGAGCTCAAAAGCATCATTGGGAAAAACTGGCTTACAGAAAATATTGATTTAGAAAAATTTGAACTTTTTCCCGAAGTCATCATTTATTGCAAGGAACTCAAACTTGCAGGAACTATAGATTTAATTGCGCAGCATAAAAAATCTGGCACCTTATTACTTTTTGACTGGAAAACCAATAAGCGCATCAACAAACGTTCCTATCAAGGACAAAAAGGCCCTCATACTGCCAGCTCCAATCTAGATGACTGCAACTTCAGCCACTACAGCGCACAGCTCTCACTCTACCGCTATCTGTTGGAAAAAACTTACCAATGTAAAATCCACCGCCAAATCATCCTTCACCTCAGCGATGAACAATCTACCGTTATTGATTGTGATTATCTCGAAGACAATATCCACAAAATGCTTAGCACACTTGAAGTTTAAGAAAAAATTTCTTTAAGCACTTTCTCGGCTGCATTTGGATAAGAAACCTGACTGAAATCTAAATCATCTCCTTGGCGCAACTGTAACTCAATTGCATTCGCCAAACTAAATTTATCAATTTCAGACTGATTCAATTTATAAAAACCTTTCGACTTACACGCAAAATCTGCATTGATTTCTTGATGATTCTCAGCTGCAATGGGGTAAGGAATCAAAACGGTCTTCGTTTTAAAATGTATGAGTTCGGCAATACTCGAAGCGCCTGCTCGACAAACCACTACAGAAGCTCGATTAATTAAGGCCCCCATTTCATCACTCTGCTTAGCCACAACAACTGGAGCTTCACCATACCTTTCTATAAGCATTTGATTATCGTCCGTCCCTGTCAATTGAACCAACTGCAATGAATACTTCCTCGCTAGTAAAACCTCGTAACAATAGGGAAGCATTTGATTAATAGCTTGAGCTCCCTGACTACCACCAAAACAGAGAATCATCGGGTCCTTATCATTAAGCGTAGAAATGAACTCTGGCTTCGAAAACTCTTCTCTCAGAAGCTCCGGTCTAATAGGCATGCCCACAACCACCGTAGAACACTGGATGGCCGATTCGTTCTTCACTGGAAAACTTGCAAAGAATTTTTTAGAATATTTAGATAAAAAGCGATTAGCTTTACCCGCCCATACATTACCTTCATGAAGATAAATAGGAATTTTTAAACTCTTGCAAGCCATCCCCAAAGGAACTCCTGCAAAACTCCCCATAAACAACACCGCATCGGGCTCCGTTTTTCTTAAGAACTTTTTTGCATTTAAATAATCACAGTAAAACCTATAAGCAAAAACTAGCGCCAGCCAAGGTTTCCTCGGCAAACTTAATGCCCGAGCTAAAGTCGACTCCAAGCCATGCTGCCTAGCCAATTCTGCTTGCCCAGGCGCACGCTTTCCCGTAAGGAACAGACTCACATCAAGTCCTTGTTCTTTTGCCTTCCTCGCAATCGATAAACCTGGGTAATAATGCCCTCCAGTTCCACCACATGAGACAAGTAACTTATTCAACATTCTCTCCGGGCAGCATCAAAGGACCTTTAACATGGGAATTCGAAGGTTTCTCAGGTACGTATTCACCATTAGACGTAATCCTATCCACACTCATTAAAAGCCCTACTGAAATAAAGGCTGAAACCATACTCGATCCACCATAACTTATAAATGGTGCCGTAATTCCTGTCGTAGGCAATAAACCACAAATCACACCCATATTAACAAAGGCGTGCTGCACTACTGTACAACCTAAAGTAGCGGCTAAAATCACCCCTCGTACATTGCGTGCCTGCCCTGCTACTCTAAGTGAAGAGACGAGAAATAGTAAGTAAAAAAAACAAACAAAGAGGATGCACAAAAAACCTAATTCCTCACCGACAATTGCGAGAATAAAATCTGTATGAGCTTCTGGTAAATATTCATTTTTCATCCGACTTTCAGAAAAACCCTGCCCTGTCCAACCACCTGAACCCAAGGATAAAAGTGAATGCCATAATTGATAACCCTTATCACCTGAAAGTTCTTCTGGAGTTAAAAATGATTCAAAACGCGATGCTCGAACTGGAGAAACTTTTGCTATCGCAAGCACGCCTCCAATCCCTAAGGCTATACAGGCTAAGAGCCAGCGTAAACGAGTTCCCGCTACAAACATTACAGTTAAAATAACCGTACCAGTTAAGACTGTCATCGATAAACTCCCCCCCAAGAGGATGAGCAACATCACGACTCCTCCTATAATAGCAGGATACACAAAACCATACTTGGTTTCATGGACTCTCTTTATATTGTGATGATAATATTCTGCCAAAACTAAAACGAGGCCAATTTTTGTGAACTCCGCGGGCTGAATACCAAAACCTCCAATCCGAAACCACCGATAAGATCCTTTTATCGCCTTAATCAAAGGAAATTTTTTAACTAAATCAGAGTAGCCTGCTTTGCTCAAGACATTGGCTAATACTAAATAAAGTAAGGCTACACAGCAAATAACTAACAGCCAACGGCCATTTCGACATAGCCAGTTATAATCAATATACTGAATAAAAAAGGCTAAACTCGCACCTATACAAACAAATAAAGTCTGATTGAAAAAATATTTATTCCCATGCACAGGAGCACTCGTTGAGTAAAGCATAGGCAGACTAAAGCAGATAAGTATAAAAACACTTACAAGCATCAGAACCTTAAACTGAGGACGGTAAGGTGCCTTCTCCATTATTTAGCCAAAAAATAAATTATCGCAATCTGCATAAACTAAAACTTTAGATCCTTATCTCCATAATGATGCGAAACTCGATCGAGTAGCTCCGTATGAACATCTGCACGAGCCGTCACTAACATGCGATCTACATTCATATCGTAAGCTTCACCCTTATGATTAGTAGCTTTCATTCCCATTTCCTCTAGAAATAGTAAACCTGCTCCTACATCATAAGGCTGTAAATCACTTTCCCAAAAACCTTGTAACCAACCCGCCGCTACATAACTCAAGTCTAAGGCCGCTGAACCAAAACGTCGAATCCCACGGCAACGAGGCATTAGGTCTTCTATCAAAGTAAAAAAAGGATCTTTTAAATCAGGCGAACGATAAGGAAAGCCCGTTCCTAACATCGCTTTACGAAATTCTCTATGTCCTGTTCGAGGAATTAATTGCTTGTGGTTATGAAAAAATCCCACACCTTTAAACGCATGAAAAAACTCGCTACTTATGGGTTTATATACAGCGCCGAACTGAGGTTTACCTTTATAGAGTAGTGCTACTGAAATTGAAAATTGATCTAAGTGATTGAGGTAATTAGTCGTTCCATCTAAGGGATCCACGAGCCACATCCAATCAGCTTCTCCTCGTTTACCAGTCTCTTCACCCCAAAATTCAGCCTCTGGAAAAAGTGGTGTCAGACCTTCAAACAAGAGGGCTTCGCTTTGACGATCAACAAAAGAAACCAACTCACGTGGCTCCTTTTCTTCTTCTTGTACTTCTAAATCCCGAAAATTATCTAACTGAAAGTCTCCGACTCCTTGGAGCAACCTTTCGACTTCTTCAATAAACTTATATCTATCCACATCTAAAAGCATACTCTTCTCACTCAAAAATTTTCTCTAAACTTAACTTCGCATGACTTAGTTTAGGGTCTACTTCTTGAATTTTCACCTCTAGGCGCGTACCAATATCTAGCTTTTTACCATGATTCAATTTAAGTCTCATCGCAATTCCATCTAATTCAACCAAGAGCCCGCCATTTAGATGCGCCACTACTGTTGCTTCATAGACTTCCTCTAATTTGAATTGCCTTAAATACTCGTACAACCAAAAGCTTTCTGATTGTCTTTGCACATCTCTTACTTCTCCAAGACGACTCTCACCCTTTGCCTGAAGCTCCAATAAATCTTCTTCTTGATAAATAAATTCTCTTTTCTCGATTGCTGCAATCAGCTGCCTTTGCATCACGAGATCCGTATAACGACGAATAGGAGAAGTGAATTGTGTGTAACAATCCAAACCTAAGCCTGCATGCGCTCCTGCATAGAGTGTCATTCTCGATTTTTTCATACACTTAATAGCTGCATCAAAAGATATCGGATCATACACATCTGGCATAGGAACAATTTTATCCGACTTTTCTTGGACCCTATATAAAACGGGAACATCATGATCAAGACAATATTGTGCTCCCATATTATTTGCAAAAATCATGAATTCACCAATCAAGGCACGACTAGCGGAATTCGCTCTCACTTCCGTTACAGTAACTTCGTCACCTTTCACTGTGATTTTATTCTCAGGCCGATTAAACGTCACCGCTCCGTTCGCTTTGCGCTTTTCCATAAGCTGAATAGATAAATCATGCAGACTATGCAAATCTTGCTCTAAACCTTCTGTGGCTTCTACTTCGCCATCCAACACGTCATCACAAAATGAATAACTCAATTTTTCGCTCACATGGATGAGGCTTCTCTCAATTTTTTTATCGATGACTTCTGCGTCACTATCAAAAGTAGCATAATACGAGAGTGCAGGTTTTGCTTCTCCTGGCAATAAGGAAGCTCTATTAGTAGAGAGTTCCTGGGGGAACATATTCACTGTACCCGTAGGTAAATAAATACTCGTAGCTCGATTTTGTGCTTCTTGATCAAGAACGCTTCCTTTGACGACATATGAACTAACATCCGCAATGTGAATTCCCACTTTTAGCTTACCTTCAGCTAAACGCTCTACACTAAGTACATCATCGACATCACTTGTGGATTCGTCATCTATACTAAAACAATAAAAATCAGGACCTAAAATAGTTCTATCTGCCTCTTCTACCTCAAGTTCATCTGCTAAATCTAATAGCTTTTGAGAAAAGTCAGGACGAATCCCCGCCAATAATAAATGCTCGTCATGACCTTCTCCAATACTTCCCGTTTTCTTAAGAAACTCTAAAGCTTTAATTCTCACCGGGGTTTTGCCTATCAACTTATCCAAAAAACGCGAGGCATCTGAATTCTGCTTGGACCAAATCAAGTTGCATAACTGACCGACAAAAGACGTGAACTTTTCGGGTACTTCAATAGCTTCTTCATCAGTGCTAACTAAGACTTTTTTAACCCAAGGCTCGAGCTCAGCTTCATACTCTTCTTGTAATCGTTTCTTTTCTCTGCTTTTCAGGATTGCTTGTACTTGCTCTGAATCTCTTATAGTAAACTCAGCGAGCCGCTGTTTAAAGTAAACAATATCTTGGCATAAAACATCAAATAAGGCTGACATTGAATAATCTGCTTTCTCGGAAAAATAAAAGTCACATAAGTCTGTTAACGAAAAAGTTTTACACTCTTCGCCATCAAGCATCTCCCACAGCATTTCTAAATCAATTTGTTCGGCAATCTTCGCAATCTTCTCTTCATGATCTCTATGCTTTAAGCGAAAATCATCTTCACTAATCTGAGTATCAAAACTAAATAACACATTCTTTAGAGGCAAGGGAATAGTTCGGCCACTTGCTATCAATGCTTGAGCACGTTTTTTTTCTATCCCCAAGACATACGCTAACTTTAATCGAGTCCCATCGGTGTAGGCACTTAGCCCGCGAAATTCTTCTATCATTCTCTTCCTTGTTAAATTTTACTGTAAAATGCCTTCACGGGATCACTTTTCAAACCCTTTTCATCAAGTAAAAGAAACTCCTTTTACACTCGAATTAACCTTTTCTTAACATTTGTCGCCGTAAAAATTTGAAATGTATATTTTTATGAATATTATATAAGTAAGAAACAAAGGAATTTTTCAAACGATTTTTTAAGTCGCCGTCCCGAACACTCCTCCCCTCCTATTGACACTCCCAGGGGCGGCGACTTAAAAAATCGAAACAAGCAAACTTTAAACTGCCGTCCTACTCCTCACTCCTCCTATTGACACACTCCCAACACTCAGGGCGGCAGTTTTTTCTCTTAAATACCAACCACCCCCGCAATTAATCTCATAATACTGACGATTAACTTGCTTTTTAGCCACTTTTTATCGAGGGGCTTTTTTGCAAAATCCATTATCGAACTATCTTAAGACTTGTTTAAAATTTTAAAATCAGTTTCCTATGAGTCTAGTTAATAAAATCAGATCAGTTTTCGTCAAAGATATCGGTATCGATCTTGGTACAGCCAATAGCCTTGTTTTCGTTCGCGACCAAGGCATCGTCCTCAATGAGCCCAGCGTAGTTGCTGTACACGAAGATACTGGCAAAGCTCTAGCCGTAGGTATTGAAGCTAAAAAAATGCTTGGTAGAACTCCCGGTTCAATCAGAGCTATTCGCCCAATGAAAGATGGCGTCATTGCAGATTTTGACATTACTGAAATCATGTTGCGTTACTTTATTAACAAAGTTCATTCACGTGCCCGTAATTTAACCATGCCTCGTGTACTTATCGCTGTTCCTTCTGGAATTAACGAAGTCGAAATGCGTGCGGTTAAAGAAAGTGCTAAAAAAGCTGGTGCAGGTGAAGTAGAAACAATTTTCGAACCGATGGCTGCCGCCATTGGCGTAGGACTACCGGTCGCCGACCCTACAGGCAATATGATTGTAGATATTGGTGGGGGCACAACTGAAGTTGCCATGATTTCCTTAGCTGGCATCGTAGAAAGTAGAAGTGTGAAAGTTGGTGGTGACGCTATGGACATGGCTATTACTAATCACATAAAAAATAACTACAATTTGAAAATTGGCCCTCGAATGGCGGAAGACATCAAGATTAATCTTGGCTCTGCCTTCCCTCTTGACGAAGGTGAATTAACCATGGAAGTACGTGGTAATGATCAGCTCGCAGGACTCCCGAAAGCGATCACCATCACCAGTACTGAAATTCGTGAAGCTCTCATGCCTCCGGTTACATCAATTGCTGAAGCTGTTCGCCAAACTCTCGATAGATGCCCACCGGAACTTTCTGCTGACCTTATTGATCACGGCATCTATTTAGCTGGCGGTGGTGCTTTGCTCCGTGGCTTAGATAAATTACTCCGCCAAGAAACAGGTCTTCCTGTTACCGTAGCCGATGACCCACTCTGTGCTGTTGCTAATGGCACTGGTTCTGCACTGCAAAATATGGACACTCTTTTTAGAAACTCACACGAAGCAGCCAAGCGCAATAAAAAATACCGTTAATCCATGCTTTATTTAGTAACTATTGGCTTCTGCTATCTCTGCGGATCTATTCCTTTTGGCTTAATTCTAGCCAAAGCCAACGGCGTTGACATTAGAAAACATGGCAGCGGTAATATTGGTGCGACCAACGTATTAAGAACCCTTGGTAAAAAATGGGGATACGCCTGTTTTACTTTAGATTTTCTCAAGGGCTTACTACCCGTCTTAATCATCTCTATCTTTTTCAATAAAAACTATCCCGAGCTTGCGGACTTCGCAACAATAATTGCATTACCAGCGACAATATCGGGTCATATTTTTAGTATATTCCTCAAATTCAAAGGTGGAAAAGGTGTCGCTACCGGTGCCGGTGCTGTTATGGCGATTTGTCCTCCTGCAGTCTCACTTGCCTTAGTTATCTGGTTCATTTGCTTCAAGATGACTGGCTACGTCTCCCTTGCCAGTATAATTGCCGCTATATTTGTTCCCATTATCGCCATTGCACTCTCTAGTACTCAAATCATTGAAGTGAGTCAAGCTCAACTTATCCTTCTCACTATCCTTGCAACTTTAGTCACTTACATGCATCGCAGTAATATTAAGCGCTTGTGGAATGGCACTGAAAGTTGCTTTAAAAAGAAGGAAAAGCAATCATGAAAATCACCGTATTATCATCTGGAAGCTGGGGTACCGCCTTAGCCAAAACTCTTTGCGACAATAATCACGAAGTCTACCTCTGGTCTCGTTCTAAAGAATATTCTGATGCCATGGAAGCAAAAAAAGAAAATTTTCGCTATCTTCCTGGCTATACTTTACCTGATAATTTACACTTGACTGCGGACTTCGCTAAAGCCATTGAAAATGCTGACTTAATCGTCACTGCAACTCCCACTCAATATATTCGTCAGACTCTAGAGATGCTTAAAGAACAAAACTGTTCTGCCCCCATCTGCAATGTCTCCAAGGGCATTGAGGTTAGTTCCTTAAAACGAATAAGTGAAATCACAAGTGAAATCCTAGGTGAAACCCATCCTTTTTGTGTACTTGTTGGCCCTAGTCATGCCGAAGAACTTATCAAAAATATGCCCACCGCAGTTGTTGCTAGCTCACAATTCACTTTTCTCGCTAAGAAAGTTCAGTCACTTTTCATGAATCAAAATTTCCGAGTCTATACTAGCTCGGACCTTGTTGGAGTTGAGTTAGGCGGAGCTCTCAAAAACATCTTTGCTATTGCAGCAGGAGTTATTGATGGTCTAGGCTTAGGCGATAACACAAAAGCAGCTTTAATGACTCGTGGAAATGTAGAAATGGCTCGCTTAGGTCGAGCTCTAGGTGGCTTCGAAGAAACATTTAACGGTCTCTCAGGAATCGGCGATCTCATTGTTACTTGTACCAGTAAACATAGCCGAAATCGCAGCGTGGGAGAAATGCTAGGCAAAGGCCTAAGCATGGAACAAATCAAAGAAAAACTTGGCCACTCAGTTGCCGAAGGTGTAGCTACCACAAAAAGTGCCTACCAACTTGCCCAAAATCATGGTGTTGAAACTCCCATTATCGAACAATGTTATCAAGTACTCTACGAAAATAGATCTCCTGCTGAGGCCATTAACTACCTCATGACTCGTGATGCCAAAAAAGAACGTAATTAAAGTATGAAGCAAACAATAATTACTCTGCTAATTACGGTCGTTTTAATTTTTTGTTGTTCTTTCCAAGATGCTCCTAATCGCGACATCCAATACCAAGGACGCAATCCCATAATCCGTCCCATAAAACATTCTAATGGAAACATTGAGCTCGGCGGCATTTTGCTGGATCGTAAAGCAGAAGAAATTAGCTTCCCCGCTGAATACATCATCGGCGCCGAAGTCACAAAAGAATATCTCATCACCAGTAGCCCAGAATTCAGCCACGAGAGTCTATTCTTCACTAAAACACAGCCTTTTCACCTCCAGTTCATGCTTTTACTTTTAGGAGCAGATAACAAAATCCCTAGAGTTCAAGAAGGCCGACGAGGCTCCATCATTGATATTGATGTTGAGTACCTATCAAATAATAAGAAAATTCGTCGGAACATCGAATCCTGGCTGAATGACGAAGCTAAGCCAATGAAAAGGCGAGGATTTTATTTCCTCGGATCCCGCGTTCATAAAAAGTTTTTCCAAGCTCAAGGTAGCGGTAAAATCTGCTCCTTATGGCACCAAGATGATGCAATACTTGATATCATACATCCAAAAAATGATGCGAGTGACCTGTTCACTTTGAACTACAAAAATATTGCCATGCACAAATTCTCTCATGTAAAAATCATTTTAAGTCTTCGCAAGGAATAACATGTCAAAACTCATTATCGAAGGTGGCACTCCCCTTCACGGCAGCATAAAAGTCTCCGGAAATAAAAATGCCGCCCTGCCCATGATCGCAGCCTGCCTACTGACCGACAAAGTCATAACCCTACATAACCTCCCTAACATTGTCGATGTAACACACATGCTCGAGGCCCTGCAATCTTTAGGTGCAAAAATTGAACGACATACCGACTCTGTAACTATCCATGCCAAAGACCTCATTAAATCCTCTTTGGACCACGAGACTTGTTCAAAAATCAGAACGAGTATCCTCTTAGTGGCTCCCATCCTCTACCGTACTGGCAAAGTCGAACTTCACCCACCCGGCGGAGATGTCATTGGTAGAAGACGCTTAGATACACATTTTTATGGTCTAGAAAAACTCGGTGCCACTCTCAAAGAATCCTTTCCTGCTTTTATTTTTGAAGCAAAAAAAGGCTTCGAAGGCGCCGATCTTTTCTTTGATCAAGCGAGCGTTACTGCGACGGAACATATTTTAATGGCTGCTGTTATCGCAAAAGGGAAAACCTGGATTCGCAACGCTGCTAGTGAGCCCCATGTTCAGAATCTAGCAGAAATGCTCATCAGCATGGGTGCTCGCATTAAAGGACTGGGGACAAACTGTTTAGAAATTGACGGTGTTAATTCTCTTGATGGTGGCGATATTCATATCGGCGGCGACTATATAGAAGCCGCTAGTTTCTTAGCACTTGGTGCGGCGACTGGTGGTCAAATCACCGTGACTGGCACAAATAAATCTGATTTTTGGATGGCTCGTCGAGTCTTTGAGCGTCTCGGAATTCTTTTAGATATGGAACATAGTCAAATTTCAGTCAACCCAAACTCGAGCCGAAAAATACAGCCTGATTTTGGCGGTGCCATACCCGTTATTGATGATGGCCCTTGGCCGCAATTCCCTTCAGATATGATGAGCTGCATGATTATCTTAGCCAGCCAAGTAGAAGGCACTGTTTTATTCTTTGAAAAAATGTTTGAAAGTCGACTCTATTTTGTCGATCGCTTAATAAGTATGGGTGCAAATGCCATTGTTTGTGATCCTCATCGCGTAGTCATCTCTGGTCCAGCTAAACTTCGCGCCAACACCTTAAGCAGCCCCGATATTCGTGCGGGCATGGCTTTACTAGGCGCGGCTCTATGCGCACAGGGAACAAGTACAGTGAAAAATATCCAGATGATTGATCGTGGATATGCCAATATAGAAAATCGCTTACTTCAGCTTGGTGCCAAAGTAAAACGAGTTAATTAGTTCTAACTAACTTCTTGGTGTAAATCCTGCAGAGTTTCGACAATCTCATCTAACAAGGCGTCCGCGTCTTTACGGTCAATTAAATGCGCTGGATAAGTCAAATTCAAAATCAGTTCGTTATTATGCGTGGAACTGGCTAAGCAATAAAAAGGCTTATCAATTAAATGGCTTGCGGGTATATGGTAGCAGTGCTGAACTTTGAGCCCCCCATATTGATTCTTCAGACCTGTCACGCCAATATTTGTCACTAAGCCCACTGCGTTTTGATTCTCCTGGAAGGCTTGAAGAAATTCTTCCGGCTGAGGGAATTTTTTCAGCGCTAAAGAGCGCGTGAATTTATCAAAGGCAAACTGAATGGGAGTACACTTCTCTCTAAACTCATCTTTAAACTGTTTAGTCACAGTGGATAACTTTGTTGACTTAGAAAATTTAGTTCCCACTTCTATCGTGCCAACGGCATAGTTTAAGGCACTGTAATCACTATCTTTGGCATAGGGACGCGTATCGACGGCTACCAAAGAATGAATCGGTTTACTCAACTCATACTTTTTTGCTATTGTACTTAAAAAAACTGTAGATAGAGTCGAAGTAAAAGAAGCTTCATACAAGCGACTAAAGGATAAAATCTTATTGAGTTGACCTGAGTCCATGCGGCGACTTACATAGGCAGATCTACCCTTAATATCATCTCTCTTAATTTTATCTCTTTTATCTTTAGCACATGGGATAGTAGCTTTGCGAGCAAACTTATTTTTCACGCCCCAAGAATAAGTCTTCAGAGTTTGCATGACATCTTTTTGCTGCGAGTAACTATGCTCAAAACTCTTAACTGGTTCGGCTTTTGGTATTTGGTAATTCGAATCTGCCATGGTATTTAAAAGGTAGTCAAAAAACTTTATGCCTGTACGCCCATCTGCTAACAAATGATTAAAAGTTAAAACTAAACTATGCTGAAAACGACCTATTGAAATGATTTTCATATTCCAATACGGGCAATTATCTATGGGAGTATTTAAACACTGATCTACAAGGTAGTCACGCTCATCTCTATTACTCACTGAGAAGCTCTCGAGAGGCACATCTTCAAGTTCACCCTGTATAAAATAAAGTTTCTCTCCTTTACTGAGTAGGTCGTAACTTAAAATGGCTTGAGATTGTATAAGTTGAACTAAAGAATCATGTAATTGTCTTTCATCTAAAGCTCCACTTAGCTCAGCAATCACTATAAAATTATTCGAATCAAGCTCCCCCACTCTGTGCCACGAGTGCTCCGTAGGACTTAATTGTCTTAGCATATAACTTACCCATTTATCTTTTCGTTAAAATAATACAACTTAATGCTTTCTTAATATATCCTTAATGTTTATGTATTTATAGATATATTCGTAAAAAAAACTAGATTCTCGTAAGTTTTATAGATATAAAACACTCACACCTGATAATTGTTACAATTTATTTTAAATTATAAGTAAATAAAAAAAAAGCTCTCTTCAGATGAAGAGAGCTCTTTTAAGAAACTTAAAAAAAACTATGAATGAATTTCTTGTAAACTCAAGACTCCAAAAGACTGACCTGAACCCAAGTGCTTAAGGCCAGATACCGCTGCCGCAAGTGCCGGGATAGTTGTCGTCATTGGAATGTTATTCATAATTGCAGCCGCTCGCATGGCGACTTCATCCTTGCGTGGCTGTGAACCCGTAGGAGTATTAATAATCCACTTAATCGAACCATCTTTAATCAAATTCAAGGTATTAGGCTGACCTTCACTTATTTTAAAAAGAGCGTTTACTTTTACGCCATTCTCACATAGGAAAGTCGCGGTACCCTTTGTTGCATAGAGCTCGAAGCCTAATTCTGCTAAGTCTTTTGCATGAGGTAAAATCTTATCTTTATCACGGTCCATTACAGTAATCATAACTGCGCCACCCTCAGGGATTTTATTCCCCGCCATAACCTGAGCTTTCAAGAAAGCTAAACCAGAGTTACCAGATATACCCATAACTTCACCAGTAGATTTCATTTCTGGGGAAAGTATCACATCGTGACCAGGGAATCTAACAAATGGGAAAACAGCTTCTTTCACTGACCAATATTTAACTTCAACTTCTTCAGTAAAACCAAGTTCTTTCAGCGTTTGACCCGCCATAACTAATGACGCGTACTTAGCCATTGGAACTCCAATCGCTTTCGATACATAAGGAATGGTACGTGATGCACGTGGATTCACTTCAATGATATAAACTTCTCCTTCTTGAACTGCGTACTGAATATTCATTAATCCACGTACTTTCAGTGCTTTCGCCAAGTTATAGGTATGCTTGCGAATCACATCCTTTATATCATCACTCAAAGTCATTGATGGAATGCATGTTGCCGAATCACCTGAGTGAACTCCTGCAGGCTCAACGTGTTCCATGATCGCGCCAATAACCGAAGTTTCGCCATCAGAAATACAATCTACATCAACTTCTACTGCGTCATCAAGAAATTTATCTACGAGAATGGGTCTATCATCAGAAACATCTACGGCCGTTTCCATATATTTACTGAGCTCAGCTTCATCATAGACAATTGCCATAGCTCTACCACCGAGAACAAAAGAAGGACGAACCAACACTGGGTATTCAATTCTCTCTGCAATGATAAGGGCCTCTTCAACGTTCACGGCCATACCATTTTCTGGCTGCTTGATATCTAACTCAGTCACTAATTTCTGGAAGAAATCACGATCTTCAGCTTGTTCAATACTTTCTGGACTCGTACCAATAACATTAACGCCATTCTCTTTGAGCTTCGCAGCTAAATTCAATGGTGTTTGACCACCAAACTGAACAATTGCTCCATCACAGTCTTCGGCTTCATAAATCGCCAAGACATCTTCTAGAGTTAATGGCTCAAAGTAAAGCTTATCAGATGTATCGTAATCAGTCGACACTGTTTCCGGATTGGAGTTAACCATAATTGTTTCAAAGCCAGCTTCACGTAAGGCAAAAGAGGCATGCACACAACAGTAATCAAATTCAATACCTTGACCAATTCGATTGGGTCCACCACCAATAATCATAATCGTCTTTTTATCATTCGTTGGACGAACTTCATTAAGCTCTGAATACGTTGAATAATAATAAGGTGTCACTGCAGAGAATTCTGCGGCACAAGTATCCACTAAGTTGAACGAAGGAGTGAGACCAATCTTTTTGCGAGCAGCGCGAACTTTGTCTGCATCACTAGATAAAAGGTAAGCAATCTGTGGATCGGAATAACCAAACTCTTTGGCTTGTCGGAAAAGCGCTGCGTCTGCAGTTAAACCTTCTAGATCGCCAGCAGATTGAATTTCGCCTTCATAAGCCACTAATTCTTCTAGGTGACGAAGGAACCAAGGATCAATTTTACAGATATCAAAAACTCTCTCAACTGACCAACCACGCTTAAAAGCGGCTCTCAGTGCAAATGTTCGTTGTGAGTTTGGATCGGCAAGAAGCCTAGTAATTTCTTTATCGTCTGCATTTTCGAAAGGCGCATCTTTACCATCAGCACCAAAACCGAAGCGACCAATCTCCATTCCACGTAGAGCTTTTTGGAATGACTGTTTAAATGTTTTACCAATAGCCATAACTTCACCAACAGATTTCATCTGTGTATTAAGTGAATCTTCTGCACCGGCAAATTTCTCGAAAGTGAAACGTGGAATCTTTGTTACGACATAATCAATTGATGGCTCAAAACAAGCAGGAGTTGATTGCGTAATATCGTTTTGAAGTTCATCCAGTGTATAACCTACTGCTAACTTAGCTGCAATTTTCGCAATGGGGAAGCCTGTCGCTTTAGAGGCGAGAGCTGATGAACGTGATACACGTGGGTTCATTTCGATAATAACCATACGCCCAGTCTCAGGACAAACTGCCCACTGAACATTTGATCCTCCCGTTTCAACACCAACTTCACGTAAAACCGCAATAGATTTATCACGCATGATTTGATATTCACGATCACTCAAAGTTTGAATCGGTGCAACCGTAATTGAATCACCTGTGTGTACGCCTACTGGATCAAAATTTTCAATTGAACAGACAATGATAGCATTATCATTTTTATCGCGAATCACTTCAAGTTCATACTCTTTCCAGCCCAATATCGATTCGTCAATCAAAACTTCATGAGTTGGGCTATAATCCATTCCAGTACCACAAATACGATCGAAATCTTCGTCATTATAAGCTATTCCGCCACCTGATCCACCCATAGTAAAACTTGGACGAATAATGAGCGGGTAATCACCAAGCCATTCACGAACCTTATAACAACCTTCCATATCGGTAGCAGTCGCACAGCGGGGCATATCAAGACCAATATTTTCCATCGCAATACGGAAACGGTCACGGTTTTCGGCTTTATCAATGACATCTGGCGTAGCACCAAGCATCTGAACATTATATTTTGCTAAAATTCCTGCTGCATCTAAATTGATAGCTGCATTTAAAGCCGTTTGTCCACCAAGAGTTGGTAGAATCGCATCTGGGCGCTCACGGTCAATAATCTTTTCAAGGAATTCATTTGTAAGGGGCTCAATATATGTGCGATCAGAAAACTCTGGATCCGTCATAATTGTTGCAGGATTACTATTTACGAGTACGACTTCGTACCCTTCTTCTCTTAAGGCTTTGCAAGCCTGGGTTCCGGAGTAATCAAATTCACAGGCTTGACCAATAACAATGGGGCCTGATCCGAGGAGTAAAATTCTTTTTATGTCATCGCGTTTGGGCATCTAGGACTCTCTTAAAATCTAAAATTAAGGCTTTATCTATATCGAAGCAAATAGAAACTAAGGATCCATTTTTGCAAGGTAAATAATATTTTTTCAAAAGGCTTTTTTTATCACTGCTAAAGCTCTGTAAAAAGAATTGTTTAAGAAAAATACCTCAGTTTTAAATTCAGCTTGGATTCTTAGCTAAAATCATTTATCCTGCGAGTAAAAAAATTGTACATGGGTATATTCAGCGGATCAATTAAGGAGATCGTCAAACAATATGAAAGTTTTTATCAAAGGCATGCTAATGGGCACCGCAGATGTGGTCCCAGGAATTAGCGGAGGCACACTAGCTTTAATTGTCGGCATATACGAAAGACTCATCAATGCACTCAAAAATTTATCTCCACAAATTATATATAAATTACTCCGCTCACTATTTTTCTGTATCCAGAAACAAGGACGCGAAAATTTTGTCCAAGAGTTCAAAAAAATTGACGGTCAATTCTTAACACAACTCGGATTTGGCGTACTTTCTGCGATTATCATTGGCAGTAGTTTTATCCCTCAACTCATCATTCATCATACTGCACTTACTTTTTCCTGCTTTCTCGGACTTATCGTTCCTTCCATCTTCCTCCCCTGGAGCATGATTAAAAAAAACCGTCTCTCTAACTACATTTTTTTCTTTATCGGCTTAGCCATCACAATAGGCAGTACTATGGCCGTCAAAGGCTCCGTATCTGGATCAAGCGAATTGATTAGCTTTGCCAATGCCACATGGATTTGTTTTACATCTGCTTTTATTGCCATCTGTGCCATGATCCTCCCTGGAATTAGTGGTTCTTTTATCCTCATGCTTCTTGGTCAATACATTTTTATTCTAGGCCTAATCGTTCGCTTAAAACAGAGTGTCACGGGGAAAGTATCCGCGGAAAAAGCAGACGCATTGAGTTTAGTTCAGCATTTCTCTACTATCGAAACTATTATATTACTCTCAATTTTTGGCCTAGGCTGCCTCATTGGGCTCGGAGTGATGAGTCGAGTTATCCACAAAGCTTTAGAAAAATTCCATGATCATACAATGGCCCTACTCACCGGCATGATTGCCAGTGCACTCTACGTCTTATGGCCTTTTAAAATAGACATGCTCAATGCTGACGGCTCAATTCTTGCTAATAAGGGGATATGGATTCCAAGGGCCTATAACACCCTACCCGATTTCTCTTCCGATAGCTTTGTTCAATCCACCATTCTTTTTGCTATCAGCTTGAGCCTCTCTTACCTTCTTATTCGCAAGGGAAACAAGGCAAATAAAAAGGCCGCCTAAAGGCGACCTTTTATAAAGCATGCTTAGTTCTTTATATTAGAACCAATCAACATCTCTTACAGCACCCTTATCAGCAGAAGTTGCCATCGCACCATAAGCTTTCAACGCTTTTGATACCGTGCGCTTTCTACTTATAGGTCGCCAAGGCTTATCCGAGGCTTCCATCTTTTTACGACGAGCCGCTAAATCTTCATCAGAAATATCAATCGCTATTATCCGGTTTGGAATATCAATATTGATCGTATCACCCTCTTCTATCAGTGCAATAGCACCGCCGGAAGCTGCTTCAGGCGAGACGTGACCAATAGATAAACCCGAAGTACCGCCAGAGAAACGTCCATCAGTAAGTAGTGCACAAGCTGCACCTAAGCCACGTGACTTGAGGTAAGTTGTTGGGTAAAGCATTTCCTGCATACCAGGTCCGCCTTTAGGACCTTCATAACGAATCACAACGACGTCGCCAGCTACAATTTTATCAGCAAGAATGGCTGCCACTGCAGTATCTTGACTCTCGAAAACACGAGCTGGACCTGAGAATTTAAGAATAGATTCATCCACACCCGCAGTCTTAACAACACAGCCATCAAGCGCCACATTACCATAGAGTACGCCTAAGCCACCATCTAGCGAGTAAGCATTGTCGATACTTCGAATACAGCCATTTTCACGATCGGTATCGAGTGTATCGTAGCGAGTACTCTGACTGAAAGCCGTTTGCGTCGGAATTCCAGCTGGACCCGCTCTGAAAAATTCTTTAACCGCTTCATCTTTAGTTGTGAGGACATCGTATTCATCAATTGCTTGACCAAGCGTCGGCGTATGCACTGTACTCGTTTCAGTATTGAGCAAACCTGCACGCTTGAGTTCCCCCATGAGAGCATAAATACCACCCGCACGGTGAACGTCTTCCATGTGATAAGTCTGAATTGCCGGAGCTACTTTACAAAGGTTAGGAACTTTACGTGAGAGTTCATCAATATCCTTCATAGTGAAATTCACACCAGCTTCTTGAGCCGCTGCAATAATATGTAATACCGTATTTGTTGAACCGCCCATAGCGATATCAAGCGTCATCGCATTCTGAAATGCTTCGAAAGTAGCAATTGAGCGTGGGAGAACTGAATCGTCGAAATCTTCGTAGTAACGTTTAGAAATATCTACGATGATACGCCCTGCTTTCAAGAAAAGCTGTTTACGATCGGAGTGAGTCGCCAAAGTTGAACCATTGCCCGGCAATGATAAACCGAGGGCTTCAGTTAAGCAGTTCATTGAGTTCGCAGTGAACATACCTGAGCAAGAACCACAAGTCGGACAGGCCGTACGTTCATAGCTAGTCGCATCTTCATCACTTACATCGCGATCAGCACCTGCAATCATCGCATCGACCAAGTCAGTCGCATGAGTCGTACCATCAGCAAGCTTAGTCTTACCAGCTTCCATTGGACCACCTGAAACAAATACTGCAGGAACATTCAATCTCATTGCGGCCATTAACATACCAGGAGTAATCTTGTCGCAATTAGAGATACAAACAATGGCATCTGCTTTATGACCATTCACCATATACTCAACTGAGTCAGCAATAATCTCACGCGAAGGTAGACTATAGAGCATACCATCATGCCCCATCGCAATCCCATCATCAATGGCGATCGTATTAAATTCTTTTGCTACACCACCGTGTTTTTCAATTTCTCTTGCAACCAACTGGCCCATGTCTTTTAAATGAACATGACCTGGAACAAACTGAGTAAATGAATTCACTACAGCAATAATTGGCTTACCAAAATCTTCATCTGTCATGCCTGTTGCGCGCCAAAGTGCACGTGCCCCAGCCATATTGCGACCCTCAGTGGTCGCTTTTGAGCGATAATTACCCATGTCTAAATACCTTATATATATAATACACTTTTTAAGTCTCCTATTTTATCTCGCCTTATTACATACTCAATTCAAGTAGCCATCTTTTTACAAACTAAAAGTCTCAACAAGGCTAATAGCTTCAATAATGATGCCAAAAACTAAGTAAGCCAAAAAGCTACTTATTTTGTTACTTATATAATTAGATTACATTTTTGTAATTAATTGTTTTATATATTCTATTTTATGTTGTTTTTGTTAAGTAATGACTTTTTCCAGCTAAAAAGAACTTGGAAAAGTTTTTCCCCTTGCTACACTTAAGACATAAATCGAAATAATAATAAAGTTATTTACATAAACGTAATAACGGAAAACGCAGGTAAGAAAAATGAAAGAACAAATTGTTGTTATTGGAAATGGCATGGTCGGTTACAAATTCTGTGAACGACTCCTCGAGAAAGATACACAGAACAAATTCCAAATCACAAGTTTCTGTGAAGAACCACGTCCGGCTTACGATAGAGTTCACCTCTCGTCATACTTTGATGGAAAAACTGCTGACGATCTCTTAATGGCAAAAATCGAATGGTATGAAGATAACGGCATCACTCTCCACCTTGGCGACAAAGCCACAATCATTGACCGCAAAGCTAAACTCGTTACTTCTTCAAAAGGAATCACTATTCCTTACGACAAACTCATTCTCGCTACTGGCTCAGATGCTTTCGTCCCTCCAGTACCTGGAATTGATAAAGAAGGTGTCTTTGTCTATAGAACCATCGAAGACTTAGATAAAATGCTCGCATACTCAAAAAATGTTGATCACTGTGTGGTAATCGGCGGCGGCCTACTAGGTCTCGAAGCAGCGAAGGCGGCTCAAGACATGGGACTCACTACTGAAGTCGTAGAGTTTGCTCCACGACTCATGCCTAGACAAGTCGATGATGAAGGTGGCGAAATGCTCAAAAATCTTATCGAAGATATCGGCATCAAAGTCAACCTTAACAAAGCGACTTCAAACATTGCTGGCGAAGGCAAAGTTACAGGCATGGAATTTGCCGACGACACCAGCCTTACAACTGACATGATTATCGTTTCTGCAGGCATTAGACCTCGCGATGAAATCGCTCGTGAAGCTGGTTTAACTTTAGGTCCACGCGGCGGCATTCTTGTCAATGACAACTTAAAAACATCCGATGAAAATATCTACGCCATTGGTGAATGCGCACTCTATAATAATATGATTTACGGTTTAGTGGCTCCTGGCTACACAATGGCTGATGCTGTTGCCGAACAACTTGTTGGTCGCGACGCAGAATTCAAAGGCGCTGATATGTCCACTAAACTCAAACTCCTTGGTACTGACGTAGCAAGCTTTGGCGATATCGAACCTAAAGATAGTAGTGTTAAACACCTGAGATTTAATAATCCGCATTCAGGCGTTTACAAAAAAATCGTCGTTTCAGCTGATGGTGAAAAACTTCTTGGTGGCGTACTTGTAGGTGATGCCGATGAATATGGCACACTTTTACAAATCTATCAAAACGGCATGAAACTTCCAGAAGATCCCATGACTCTAATCTTACCTGCAAATGATGACGCCCAAAGTGGCATTGGTATTGGCGACCTCCCTGATACTGCTCAAATTTGTTCTTGTGAAAATGTCACAAAAGGTGATATTTGCAGTGCTATCGAAAATGGTGCTTGCAGTATTGGTGATCTCAAATCTTGCACAAAAGCAGGTACTGGATGCGGTGGATGTATGCCCCTACTTACAGACCTCTACAAACATCAAATGGCTGAATCTGGTGTTGAAGTCTCTAATGCTCTTTGTGAACACTTTGATATGTCTCGCTCTGAAATGTACGACCTCGTTCGCAAAACAGGCATTGATAACTTTGCAACACTCTTAGCTAAACATGGCAAAGGTCTAGGTTGCGAAGTCTGCAAACCTACGGCAGGATCAATTTTTTCCACCGTTTTTAATCGCCCTATCCTTGAACATGCTCCTCTTCAAGATACCAACGATATCTATCTCGCCAATATCCAAAAAGATGGTACATACTCAGTCATACCTCGTATACCTGGCGGAGAAATCACCCCAGATAAACTTATCGTTATCGGACAAGTTGCGAAAGATTTTAATCTTTACACAAAAATCACCGGTGGCCAACGTGTTGACCTCCTAGGTGCACGCCTCAATGATCTCCCTAAAATCTGGCAGATACTCGTCGACGCAGGCTTTGAATCTGGCCATGCTTACGGTAAATCATTGAGAACAGTCAAATCATGTGTTGGTGAAAGCTGGTGTCGTTATGGCGTCGGTGATTCAACGGCACTTGCTATCCTAATTGAAGAACGTTACCGCGGCTTGCGCTCACCGCACAAATTAAAGTCTGCCGTTTCTGGCTGTACACGTGAATGTGCCGAAGCTCAAAGCAAGGACTTTGGTATTATTGCTACTGAAAAAGGTTGGAATCTCTACGTTTGTGGGAATGGTGGAATGAAACCACGCCATGCCGATTTATTAGCTTCTGATCTCGATCAAGAAACTTTAATCAAATACATCGATCGCTTCCTCATGTATTACATCAAAACTGCTGAGCGTCTCGAACGTACATCAACTTGGATGACCAAACTTGATGGCGGCTTAGAATTCCTAAAAGATATTGTCATCAATGACTCATTGGGAATTAATGAGGAACTCGAAGCTCAAATGCAACACGTCGTCAATACATACGAGTGTGAATGGAAAAACGCGATCAACGATCCCGAAAAGATCAAGCGTTTTACTCACTTCAATAATTCACAAGCACAAGATGAAACAGTTCAATTCGTACTCGAACGCGATCAAATTCGCCCCGCAAACGAAGAAGAAAAACTCAGCGTAACAATTTAAGGAATATATTATGTACACTCAATGGCACGCAGTAGGTAAAAAAACAGATTTCCCCCAAGATTTAGGAACATGTGTTAAAGTTAATGATAAACAAATTGCTATCTATCATCTTACAGATGGGAACTGGTACGCAGTACAAAATTTATGTCCTCATCAAAAACGTATGGTGCTTTCCAGAGGTTTAGTTGGTGGAGACCTTGAAAAACCAAGCGTTATCTGTCCTTTGCATAAACGTTCTTTCAGTTTAAAAGACGGCCAACTCCTCAGTGAGAGTAAGGACTGCGATAATATCAAAACTTACCCCGTCAAACTCGAAAACGACTTGATCCTTATAGAAGTTTAAATCTTAACGGCGAACTACGCCCAAAGAGAACATTATGAAAAACTGTAAAACAACCTGCTCTTATTGCGGTGTTGGATGTGGTATTTCTTTAAGCAAAGACAAAGACGATTTTCTCGAATTAGAAGGTAATGAGCAATACCCCGTAAATGAGGGGATGCTCTGCTCCAAGGGCATGAACCTTCATAACGTAGTCATGGACAAAAGTGATCGTTTGCTAGAACCACAAATGCGTTCTGCCAAACATCACCAGCTCCAAAATGTCTCTTGGGACACGGCTATGACACGTGCCGCCGCCGTCTTTAAATCTATCATAAAGAAATACGGCCCTGATTCCGTCGGCCTCTATGTTTCAGGTCAACTACTAACCGAAGAATACTACTTAGCGAATAAACTCACTAAAGGGTTTTTAGGGACTAATAACATCGATACCAACTCACGCCTCTGCATGAGCTCTGCTGTTGTGGGCTATAAAAAAACTATTGGTGACGATACCCCTCCTATTTCTTATGAAGACATAGAACATAGCGATTGTTTTTTTATTGCCGGAGCTAACCCTGCATGGTGTCACCCTATCTTATTTCGTCGTATTGAAAAAAGAAAAGAGCAATTCCCCGATACAAAAATAATCGTCGTTGACCCACGCAAAACCCAAAGTGCTGAAATGGCGGATCTTCACCTACCCCTTATCCCCGGCACAGATGTCTATCTTTTTAATGCTATCGCAAAACTCCTCGTTCAATATGGTGCGGTAGATTATAACTTCCTCGAATTACACTGTAATGGTGGACATCAACTACTCGAATTTCTTAAAGACCTAGACTTAAATGAAACTGCACAAGCCTGTGGCCTTGAGCTTTCACTCATAGAGCAAGCCGCCCGACTCATTGCAGACTCAAAAACATTGCTCTCTATGTGGACTATGGGTCTTAACCAAAGCTCCATAGGCACCAATAAAAATCTAGCTCTAATTAACCTCAATTTACTAACAGGTCGCATTGGCAAAGCCGGGAGTGGACCATTTTCACTCACAGGCCAACCCAATGCAATGGGAGGTCGCGAAGTTGGCGGCCTTTCCAACCTCTTAGCTGCCCATCACGACCTCGACAACCCTGCTCATTGTAATAAAGTCGCCAATTACTGGGGTTGCGGGTCGGTTCAATCTAAGCCAGGTTTAAGCGCCACGGAAATGATTGACGCTCTTGACGACGGTCGCCTCAAGGCCATCTGGATCATTTGCACCAATCCCGCCGTGAGCTTACCCAACCTCGAAAAAGTCGAGCGTGCTTATAAAAAAGCTAAATTTGTCATGGTCTCTGATATTTCCTCGAAGTCAGATACCCTAAAGTTTGCCGATATGATTTTACCTGCCGCTGGCTGGGCTGAAAAAGAAGGCACTATGACCAACTCTGAACGCAGAGTCTCGCACCTTCCCAAAATCATTGATCCCCCAGGAAATGCACGTCCAGACGTAGATATACTCAAACACTTCGCACAGAAAATGGGCTGGGAAGATGCCTTCACCTATCCCAACGAAGAAGCTATTTTCGATGAACATAAAGAACTCACTCGCGGAACTAATATTGATATCTGTGGCATTACTTATGATCGTTTAAAAAAGAAGTCAATTCAGTGGCCCTGCCCTAGTGAAGATCACCCTGGAACAAAACGCTTATTTGAAGACTTTAAATTTTTCACTCCTGACAAAAAAGCGAAGGTTCACGTCGTCGAACCTGAGCATAAATCTGAAAAAACTTGCGGTGATTATCCTTTGATTTTAACCACCGGTCGTATCCGCGATCAGTGGCACACCATGACCCGCACGGGAAAAGTTCAACGCCTCAATCAGCATACACCTGCTCCTAAACTCGAAATTCACCCCGATGACGCGGCTAAACTCAAAATCCTAGATGGCGAGAATGTAGAAATCACTAGCCGTAGATCCTCGGTTATCGTCGCTAGTCAAGTCTCCACGGCTATCCGTCCCGGTACAGTATTTTTACCCATGCATTGGGGCTATATAAATAAGTCTAATAAAGCCCGTGCTAATAACTTAACTTCAGATATAATTGACCCTATTTCTAAAGAGCCCGATTTTAAATTTAGTGCTGTAAAAGTCCAGGCTTTAAGCAAGAAAAAAAGAAAGATTGTACTTGTAGGTGCTGGTGCTGCCGCACTTGAGTTCATCCATTCCTATCGCAAAGTTAATGAAGACGACGAAATCCATGTTTTTGGACGTGAACCTCACCTCTTCTATAACCGCGTCCTCTTACCTGACTACATTAATAATGAAAAAAGTTGGGAGGCTATTTTACTTTCTGAAGCACAAGAGTTAACCAAACTTAAAGTCAATTACCATCAGGGCAATGCCATAGAAAAAGTATCTCCTGAATCAAAAAAAATTACTGATGCCAAAGGCGAAACCCATTCTTACGATACGCTGATACTTGCCACGGGTAGCCGCCCGACGCAAACCATGAAAACACCCAAAAATATGCAAGGTTTCTTTGGTCTGCGTACACGTCGTGATGCTGACCTTATTAAATCCTACCTAAAAGATGGCGGCAAGGCTGTCATTATTGGTGGCGGTTTATTAGGTTTAGAACTCGCGGGTTCACTCGCCTCACTAGGAATTGAAGTCACCATTATTCAACGCTCATCACGCCTCATGCGCGGCCAGCTAGATGACATGGGAAGTGATATCCTGCACGATGAAATCACAAGAAGAAATATTGAGATTATTTACAATGATGAAGTCAGTAAATTTGAGGGCGACACACATCTCAAAGCTATTGAATTAAAATCAGGCAAAAAATTAGACTGTGATGCCCTCTTTTTTGCTGCGGGAATTAAACCCAACTCAGAACTTGGCCAAGACGCGGGCTTGAAATGCGACCGTGGTATAATCGTCAATGATCAATTACTCAGCTCTGACCCTAATATCTTTGCCATGGGCGAAATTGCTCAACATCGAAACAAAACTTATGGTACAACTCCCTCAGCCCAAGATCAAGCACGTGTTGTCTCCGCTTACCTCAATGGCGATCGCTGGGCCACCTACAAAGGTTCATTGAGCTTTAACATCCTCAAGTTAAAAGACCTTCAACTCGCCTCTTTGGGGCAAGTCCGCAAACCTGAAGGGCCTGAATACGATGAAATCACCCTCATTGATCGTCGCAAAAATTACTACAAAAAATGCATCCTCCGCAATGATGTCCTTATTGGTGCTATCCTCATTGGCGACAAATCTGAATTCAATCATTTCAAAGATCTCATTGAGCAAAAAATTGAACTTGCGGACCAACGTCTTCCTTTACTGAAAGGAAGTGCTGAACCCACAGAAGCTCCCATTGGAGAAATCATTTGCTCTTGTAATAATGTAGGCGTCGGAAATATCGAAAATATTATTGGTGAAGGCTGCTGTGATTTTGAACAAATATGTACGAAATCTGGTGCTGGTACTGGTTGTGGATCCTGTCGTCCTGAAGTCAAAAGGATACTCATGAAAAGTATTGCTACACAAGCCGAAGAGGTAAAATCATGAACATGAAAAATCTTTTGACTATCAATGCTCCTGGAGGAATGCTCACTCCAAATGATTTACTTAAACTTGTAGAACCCGAGGCCATTGATGGCTTCATTTTAGGTAGGCGTCAAAATATCCTTATCAATTATCCTGGTAGACCCACAGACCTATCCCGACGAGTCAACATAGACAAGGTCCCTCTAACTCATCCCAATATTATTTGTTCACATGCCTCTGGCGGCATTGATCTAGAAAAAAATGACTGGGCCTATATTAACGAAGATTATCAAACAATCTTTGATGCCTTCCGATTCGAACCCACTATCTCAGTCAGCATCTGCAGTTTTCAACAGAGTATATTCCCACTCTTCTCGAGTAAATTAAATTTCATTTCATCCAAAATTGAAGGTCTTTGGCATTTAGTTATCATGCTTAATCAAGAACGCGTTTTATTAGCCCATCTATTTAAAACTGATCAAGTTGCGCTTGCGGTAAAAACAGCTCAGGACTTTGTAGATAAAGATCAGTTCATCACCTCGCATCACCTCGCTGAACTCATAGAATCTACTCTCCACCTAAGTGAAAATAAAAGCTCCGACCTCATCCTTCCTCCTTTACTTAATCGTGATTTCGAAGGCTTCACGCCCATGAAAAATGGACGTCTCGCACTCAATATTTTTTCCAATCATAAATCATGGAAGAAAGAGTTTATCCAAGACTTTGCGAAGCTCGCACAATCACAGGATTTAAATAGACTTTATGTCACTGCGGGTCGCTCATTACTCATGAAGCATATCAGTAAAAAGGATCTCCACACTTGGGAAGCACTGCTCGGGCGTCACAACATCAGTATTCGTCATTCTGAACAGGACCTTGCTTGGATTGTTCCATCACATAAACCCCACGCAATTAAACTCAAAGAACAAGTCATACATGAGTTAAACCGTGAAGGCTTTGCGTGTCATGGACTCAACATTGCCATTGACCCCCGAGATTCCGATTGTGGTGCACCCATTATTATCTATACCTCAAAAAACTTCATGAGCCTTTCCTGTAAAGTCATCTATAAGCCCAATTTTGATTATCGTTATTCAGGTTTTAAAATAGCAGGAAAAAACCTCAACTTTGATGATTTAATCAAATGTTTACGTTCACTTCAGCAAGAATTCCATACTCGAAAAATCAATTCTGAAGGTGTACTTATTAAGGCTATCAGTTTAGAAGATTCTAAACCTGAGCATTATCAATGCCCCGACTGCTTAAGTGAATATCACAAAACTAGCGGTGATCCAGAAAAAAATATTATGCCTGATACTGATTTCAGTGATCTCCCAAAATCTTGGACTTGTCCTTTATGCGAGTGCCCTAAAACAAAGTTTCTACCCATTTAATCTCCCTTTTAGAAAAAAGTAAGTCTAAAAATATTGCTCTGCTGAAAAGAAGCCTCATATTAGACTAACTTTTTAGGAGTAGGCAATAATGAGTTCAGATTATAATACCCGACACACTTTAATCGCTAAGATCCGCAATCAGCATGATGATCGTTCATGGGAAGACTTCGTCTACTTTTATCGCCGCTATATCTATGTCGTCATTGTAAAAATGGGCGTCTCCCATCAAGATGCCGAAGATTTGGTCCAAAGAGTCTTACTCGCCCTTTGGGAAAAGTTACCGAGCTTTGAATATGAACCCAATAAATGTAAATTCCGTACCTGGATGAATCAAATCACACGCAATACAGTAATTGCTTATTTTCGTAAACAAAAGCGCTACAAGAATGATTTAGATCGTGCCGCTAGTATTCGCCTCAATGAAGAAGATCCTGAGGAAAATGAACCCGAGATCTACAACATGGCTGAACAAGAATGGAAACTTCACGTTTCCAATTTAGCTTGGGAAAACGTAAAAGATGACTTCAAGGGTAAAGCCGCACAAGTCTTTTTACTTTTTAGTGAGGGCAAAGAAATCGAGACTATCTGTGAAGATCTCGATATAAAAAAGAACACGGCCTATGTTTTAAAAAACCGTGTTCAAGATAAACTCTACAAAGAAATCAGACGTCTCGATGACGAACTTAGTTAGCTCTCATTCCTGTATTTGCTAAACGCGCAAAAAACGTACACCATTCTTTACTCAAAGGCTTCACCTGGCTATAGCGCTGAAGCTTACCTGTCATTTCTGTCTTTGGGTGATTTTCAATACGACGATCACTAAACATCATTAACAGTTCTCCTGTCCCACCATTAAATACCTTACCTTCAATTGCCATGGATCCTCCTTTTACTGAACCCATACTAGGTAAATATTTTTTGATAGGTACTAACTCGATAATTTGTACTTCCATTAAAAGCGTTTCATTATCGACAAAGGTATGAGGAACTAAACGCACATCTTTCTGTGGATCATTCAAAAATGCTTGACGTATTTCGTAATCAAATATCTTAGCTGCTTCCACAGCAACCTTTCTATTATCTCCACTATCAAAACCTGGAAAAATATCATTTTCTTGATAGCTCGTGGCATTCTTTTTATCCCACCAGCCTAAACGTCTCATATAAGTGACTCCAACAGGCTTAAAGGCAAACTTTGTGTAATTTCCTACATGCGCATTTGGAGCTTTCCACATCAATTGTAAATTCCTTCCTTCTTCCATCTTCCAAGGATCTTTCAAAAAGCTTGTTGGCGAAGCCGGTGAAGTCCCACACGAAGACAATAATACCGCTATCAATACCACTAAAATAATTTTCATTTCTTTCTCCTAATTAAAATCGTCATTAAGATAACCCAAGTCTCAATTTCGACTAGCATGACTGAGTTTTGCACTTGTTTAATCTGAATAAAAAGTCATTTTATTTAGATAAATTTGGAGTCGTCACTTGGTGAATCAACATCGCAATACCCTAAGCATTGATTTAGCAGCTTTAAAAAGGAATTTTCTCAGCTTAGAGAACTTGAGTCAGCCTTCTCAAGTTATGCCTGTTTTAAAAGCTAACGCCTACGGCTTAGGGGCTAAAAGAATTGCTACTGAATTAAAAAATTCGGGCGCTACAATCATTGCCGTGGCCGACTTAAACGAAGCCCTAGAGCTGAGAGATCTCGATCTAGACATCCTCATCTTGGGTGATATCATTCCTGAAGAAATCCCTTTGGCCATTAGAAACAATTTCATTCTACCCATTGGTTCTATCGAAAGTGCAAAACTTATTTCCACACATGCTAAAAACCGCAGCGTATTCTGCCACCTAGTTCTGGATACAGGAATGGGGCGCTTAGGCATCCCCATTGACAAGGCTTTAGAAGAATTTGCGCAGATCGCAGCATTCGAAAATTTACATTTTGATGGCGTCTACTCACATTTCGCCGTTGCCTATGGCGATCGGGGTTTCTCTCTGCAGCAAGTAGATAAATTTAAAGATTTTCTCACTCAATGTAATTATAACTTTAATCGCATTCACCTCGCCAACTCCGATGGTATTCACAATATACCAGAAGCTTGCCAAGCCCCCTTCAACTTAGTTCGCACTGGCCTCAACCTCTATGGATGCTTTGACTTAGAAGGCCAGCAAAGAATTTGTTTAGATCCTGTACTGAGCCTAGAATCACGACTCATTAGAGTTCGCGAACTGGAAGCCGGCACCAGTATCGGCTATGGACGCGAATGTATTTTAACGAAAAAAACTTTAGTCGGCACAGTTGCAATAGGCTATGCAGACGGATTCCCATTTAACTCACAAGCCTATATTATTCACAAGGGGCAGCAATGTCCTTTATTAGGCAGAATATCAATGGATTATATCACTGTAGATTTAAGCCTAAGTCCCGAAGCAAAAAGCGGAGACTCTGTTCTCTGTCTTGGCAAAGAGCTGCCCATCGCACAGTGGGCTAAATGGAAAGCAACTATAACTTACGAAATAATTTGTTCACTTGGACAAAGAATCAAACGCATATACAAACAATAGGAGAACCCATGAATAGAAGAACCTTTATCACAGCCAGTTCGCTAACACTCGTAGCCAGCTCTTGTGCTTCAAGTAAAAATGAAAGTAAAAGCAAAACACTTTATTTTGTCGGCGGTGGCTCAGGAAAAAATGGCGGCCTACACCTCTATAAAAGTGCTGACAAGGGCGAAACTATTGAACTCTTGTCAATTGCCGGAAAAGAACAAAATCATGGTTTTCAGGTCTTCCATAATGACACTCTTTATTCCTGTGTAAGTATGGGTCAAAAAAAGGATAAATGCCACTCTGTCAAAGCTTACAAATTTAACCATAAAACTAACAACTTAGACGAAGTAAGCTCTATCGAAACTGAAGGCAGCCTTTGTCATGTTGCCGCTCATGGCTCACTCCTTGTCGTAACTGCTTATGGAGCTGGCTATATCGAAAGTTTCCAATTAGGCCCAAAAGGCGAAATCCAGAAACAACTTCAAAAATATCGTTTTACTGGCGGCAGTAATGTTGACCCCAAACGACAAAATGCTCCACACCCCCACTGCTTTACTTTTGATCACATCGGCAAATTTGGCTTCATGCCCGATCTAGGTCGCGATTTAATACAAACTTTTGAAATCCGCAATAATCAACTTATTTATCGCCGTGATCTCGATTATAAATCCACTCCAGGTGCAGGCCCTCGCCACTTAACTTTCCACCCCGATGGCCATCGTGCTTATCTTATTAATGAGCTTGATTTCACTCTTGTCGCCTTCATCTACCAAGATGGTAAACTTACTGAAACTGATGCTAAGAGATGCCTCCCTAAAGACTTTACTGAATGGAATAGCTGTGCCGATGTTCACGTTCATCCCGATGGTCATTATGTCTACGCTTCAAATCGTGGCCACAATAGCCTAGCCATCTTCAAAATCCTTGAAGAAAAAATAGATTTACTGGCTCATGAACCGACTCAAGGTGAGACCCCACGCAATTTCGGAATTTATAAAGATTATGCGCTCGTGGCAAATCAAAATAGTGATAACATCATCTTCTTTGATCTCGACCCTGACACCGGCTTACTTAGCTTCAAAAGTAAAACCGAGGGCATTGGTCGCCCCAGCTGCGTCAACGTAATTGACTAGATTCCCAAAACCATAGAATAAAGCTAAGGCCTTTCCCTGTCACATTTCTTGCAGTTGAAAGGCCTTACTTTATATTGGCTTCTCTTTATATAAAACATGATAAATACAAAGGATTATTCTATGTCTGCGATTTCCGCACTCCAAGCTGCTCGTGCTGCCTACCAACCAAAACTCCCTACCGTTTTTGCTAATGGTGCCGCTGTAAATATTGTCGAAGGTGTGGCCACTACTGCTGCGGCTGATTTAGAACAAATCCAAGCACTTTTCCCCGAAACTTATGGCGCTCCAAAAATTAACTTTGAGGCTAACTCAAACAAAACTTCTGTCGCAACCAATGTTGCCGTTATCCTCTCTGGTGGCCAAGCTCCTGGTGGTCACAATGTTATTGCAGGCATTTTCGACGGTATCAAATCACTTAATGCAGATTCCAAACTTTACGGCTTCCTCGGTGGCCCCGGTGGCGCTGTAGATAACAATTACATGGAAATTGATGCGGCTATCATGGATGCTTATCGCAATACTGGTGGTTTCGATATTATTGGCTCTGGTCGTACTAAACTAGAAGATACGGCACAATTTGATCAAGTGATTGCCAATTGCAAAGCACTTAATCTTGCGGCACTCGTCATCATTGGTGGTGACGACTCCAATACCAATGGCTGTGTTCTTGCTGAATACTGCAAAGCTCAAAATTCTGGCATCCTTGTAATCGGTGCCCCTAAAACTATTGATGGCGACTTAAAGAATGAAGATATCGAAGCTTCATTCGGTTTCGATACTGCCTGCAAAGTCTACAGCGAACTTATCGGTAATATCTCACGTGATGCTTGTTCTGCACGTAAATATTGGCACTTCATCAAAGTCATGGGCCGTTCAGCTTCTCATATAGCTTTAGAATGTGGTTTACAGACCCGCGCTAATATAACTCTCGTCTCTGAAGAAGTTGAAGCAAAAGCTATGACTCTCGGCGGAATCGTTGCGGATATCGCAGATAAAGTAGTGAAACGCGCACAAAAAGGTGAACACTTCGGTATGGTCGTTATTCCAGAAGGCGTCATCGAATTTATCCCGCAAATGAAAGTTCTCATTGCTGAACTCAATGATTTGCTGGCTCATGATTTAACTCTCTCTGCATCTCTCCCGCTTTCCACTGATATTGCTCAACTCCAAGCAAAAGGTTTAAGCGAAGAATCTGCGGGGGTTTACATCTCAATGCCTGCAAACATTCGTCAGCAACTCGTCATGGATCGCGACCCCCACGGCAATGTTCAAGTTTCGCGTATTGAAACAGAGAAACTCATTGCCAGCATGATTGAAATGTACATGCAAGAAAAACATGCCGATATTCACTTCTCTGAACAACATCACTTTTTCGGTTACGAGGGTCGTTGCGCAGCTCCTTCAAATTTTGATGCCGACTACTGCTATAGCCTTGGCTACACTGCTTCAGCTTTAATTGGTGCAGGAAAAACTGCTTGCCTAGCATCAGTCAAAAACCTTAAATCCCCTGCTTCACAATGGATCGCCGGCGGTATCCCCCTCACTTCTATGATGAATATCGAGCGTCGTCATGGTGCAGATAAACCCGTGATCAAAAAAGCTCTCGTTGAATTAGATGGTGCTCCATTCAAAGAACTTTCAGCTAATCGCGAGCAATGGGCTTTGCATTCCAACTACGTTTTCCCTGGCCCTATCCAATACTTCGGCCCGACTGAAGTTTGTGATCAGCCAACAATTACCCTTACTCTAGAACAAGCGTAATTAGGACTTAAACCCAAAGAAAAAGCCACTCTGATACAGAGTGGCTTTTTTGTGCCTATATGAGTAATATCGAATAAAATAGCTAGATCTAATTTAACGCTCTTACAAAATTTCACGTACTGATTTCGTGCCTAGTCACTAGAGTGTTTATTGCCAGAGTAAACTTCCCATTCTCACTCGCTAAACAAAAAAAAAGAGCGAACAATTACTTGTTCGCTCAAAATTTATCTGGCTAGCTTCTAAAGATCTAAACCGTCAAATAAACCACCCAAGCTACCAAAGCTCTCAGATTTATTTTTCTTATGAAGCTCATTAAGCATCTTAGCCGTATTCTCACTTGCTACTGCCTTACCAGGAAGACAAAGAGAGATTTTACCACCTTCTACTTTGAATGCTTCTATCTTATGCTCAGTACCTTTAGCATAATTGATTTCTAAAAACTTTGTTGAGTCACCACTCTTTGGAATATCGAGTTGACTTACATGAAGCAAACCACTGCGACCATCAGACAGGCCCATAAATACGCCATAAGGCTTAATGTTCTCAACTGTGCCCGTTAAATCTTTCGCTTCGACTTCTTCAACAAGCTCACTAACATCACCTTTGAAGAGGCTTAAAGAAACGCGATGTTGATCCAAATCGAGTGAATCAATTTTCACTTTAAGTGACTCACCAACTTCAGGTTGAATACCTTTGAACTGCGAAATATGCAGAAGACCATCTACACCTTCAATGAGTTCTAAAAATGCACCAAACTCTTGAACCGAACTAACCTTGGCTTCAAATGTCGCACCATTAAAGAGTTCATCCGAATCCCATGGGTCTTGTAGGCACGCGCGAAGTGAGAGCGTGATACGCCCTTTTTCCCAATCGAGGGCCAAAATCTTACAGCTTACTTCATCTCCCACAGAAACAAATTCATTCAGATCTACATTGCGCTTCCAAGAAACTTCTGAGGCTGGAACTAAACCATCAACACCACCAATATCTACAAAAAAACCAAAGCGCTCAATGTGACGAATGACGCCCGTTATTTCATCGCCTTCAACAAGCTCTTCTTGGAGTTTCTCTCTCTGCTTTTCCGCTAAAGTATTTAAGTAATCACGACGTGAAACTACCGCACCACGATCATCAATTTTAGTGATCAGAAAACTAAAAGTTTGTCCAAGATAAAGTGACGCATCACCAGGACGAGAATCCATTTGTGAATAAGGACAAAAAGCCATATTCCCACTTAAGTTAACTGTATAACCACCCTTGCGTTCTTCGATAACTTTGCCTTCTACAGGAATTTTCTCTGTAAAAGCAGCTTCAAAAGTTTCATTAAGAGCATCACCAGAGAGTTTCACTGTAAGGCTAATTTCACCATTGCGGTCACTTATTACCCAAGCGTCGATCTCATCACCAACTTCAAACTCAAGTACACCTTTGTTATCGAGAAGTTCACCAATGGGGATTATACCTTCGCAGCGTGCACCGATATCTACAAATAAAGAACTCTTATCAATTAGAGTGATTTTTCCTTTTACGGCATCGCCTGACTTAAAATCAATTTTCATACTTCCAGACTTAGCTTCAAATAAGGAAGCAAAATCTTCATCAACACTAATAAAATCAGGTATCTCGTTCATTGTAGGCACTTTTGTTTAATTAAAAATATTTTGGCCCTTACTATCACTCGAAGCAGTTTTTTTTAAAGTCGGTAAACAAAACTCCTTAGATAAAATTTTCTCGGCTTGATCGTAAGTGTTACTCATATAAATTGACAAACTATAATTATCAACGTTTAAAAATTTCACGGAGTACCAATGGCGAACTTAATTCGACTCGACAATGGACAAACCTATTCGCTCAACAAAGAAAACATCCTCGGCCGACTTTCTGCTGCTGATATTTTCCTCGATGATGTCAGCGTCTCTCGTCACCATGCTCAACTAAATTTCCATAATAGCGGTCAATTCCAACTGGTCGATATGGCGAGTTGCAACGGCGTCGCCATTAATGGCTCGAAAATTTCTAAAGGACTTGTTCGTACTGGCGACAAAATAACGATTGGTAAAGTTGATCTTATTTTCTCCGATGACGCTCAAGGCGCTAGCTCTAAACCTAGTCAATCTGCAGGGAACAAAACTATTGCTCTGGGATCTCATCCCCAAACTCAAAATAGTGGATCTCAAGCATCTAATCGTACCGCAACATCACTTGAAGATTTCATTAGCTTAAGCCCAAATGAATCCATTGACTCTGCGGTCCACCATGATATAAGCCGCTCTTGGCTTAAAAAGATTGTTTTTACTAACCTCGCCGTCAATGCCGCGAAAAATGAGATGGAAGTTTACGAAGCACTCAATGACACTCTTCAATCTTCTATTCAATGCAGCCAAATTTATCTCACTGTGATTAAAGATGACAGCGAAAACAATATCGCGTTAGCCACAGGGGATGATGATAGCTCTCGCATGAGTTCTGACCTCATGAGAAAAACTTTAAATGATGGCGCCGCCTTCATGATTCGCGATACCTCAAACAGCAAGTTAGTGGATCGCAATACCTTGGTTAACAATGGCGTTCGCTCGGTGCTAACGGCACCTTTGTTAAATTCTATCAAAAAATCTATTGGCTTTATTTATATTGATAGCAAACTCGATCAAGCCATTACCAATGCTGAATTTGCTTTTGCACGACTCATCTGCATGCATGCAGGTCTCTTACTTTGTAAACTTTTAAATACCACAATAGTAAGTACTGATTCTGACAAAAAGACACTTGCATTACCTGGCCACTCTGACTACGTCCATAAATTAATGAAAAAAATCGAGATTTTCTCAAGCCTAGATTCTCCTGTACTCATTGAAGGACATGAAGGCAATGATTTTGCAGAAGTCGCAGATATCCTTCACGGAAATAGTAATCGTAGTAACATGAGGCTCATTCGTATTAATTGCGAAGATAATAGTGGCCTCCCTATCTATGAACAACTTTTTGGCTCTTCTAGTAAAATACAACAGGCAAAGCAAGGCTCATTATTTATCGAAAACATTGATCAACTTGATATTAGTAGCCAAAAAAAGCTCTATGAATTTATTGCATCAGGAAAACTAAACGAGCAAGATACGAATACTCTGGACACACGTATTATCTGTAGTTCAAAGATCCCCTTTGAAGAAGCCATGAACCAAGGTATCCTTCACCCCATGTTTCGCAATGTTTTTCAGAATTGCACTCTGCATTTATGCGCTCTCCATGAGCACCTAGATGACCTGCCCGATATCGTAGAACATTACTTTATGGAAGCTCGCAAACAGTCTAGCAACAAAGAAATCCAATTGGAAGAAGGAGCTCACCTAGCTTTATATCACTGCCAAGGAAACGAAATGGAAGTCGCCTTCATCTTGAAATTCGCCACGATGAAAGCAAAAACAAATATTATCACTAAAGAACAATTGGAGAAATACACTTGAAAGGAAAACTCATTATGGCTTCTGGTGCCATCGGAAATCCAGAAGACATACCTAGTCGCGCACTCGATGCCGTAAGAGATAGTGACATGCTCGTTTTTGAAGAAGATCGCCCTGCGCGTGCTGTTCTCAAAGCAGCTAAAGTTCACCGTGAATACTGGAAATACTCTGAGCAAGATGAAGTTCACACTCTACGCGAAGTTGAAAAAGCTCTCAAACGCGGCGAAACAGTCTGTTATATGAGTGACCAAGGCTGTCCCACACTAGAAGATCCAGGCTCACCTGTTTTAAAAGCTGCTTGGTCAGTGAAAGCTCAAATCCAAGTCATTCCTGGACCAAGCTCCGTAACTGCCGCTATCTCGGCATGCCCCTTTACAGTTAAAGGCGTGGTCGTCGCTGGCTTCTTATCACGTGACCAAGAAATGCGCGAAAGCGAATTACGCAAATTATCGGCTTCTGGCTACCCCTACTTGATTATGGATACGCCCTATAGAATCCAACATATCCTCGAAAGTTTAAAGAAAGTTTTAGAACTAGAAAAAAAGTTTGTTCTCGCCATAGACATCAGTGGCAAGCATGAAACTTATTTCTACGATAATGCGACGAATATTTTAGCTGAAGCCGCAAAGCTTCCTCCGAAGCTCAACTTTGTCATCATCGTTGAAGGTAAAAAAGAGAAAAAACAGCTTAAACAAGTCGTTCGTGGCAATGGATATAAACAAATCCGCCGGAAAAGGTAAGTAAATAATGCCTTGCTCCTACGCACTCTTTCACTGCCTCAAATAGGTCACTAATATGAAATTAAAGTTAAGCAGTCTTTTTCTTCTTGCTCTTTGTTTATTCTCTTGTAAACAGCCCGACGCTTCTGTAAGTCTATTAAAGATCGAACAGTTATTTGAACAGAAAGACTGGGAAACAGCTGCGTACGAGCTAAAGAAAATGCTGCCTTTGGGGGAAGATCATCCCCGTATCTACGCCCTTTATGCTTATGCACAAAATCGTCGAGGACTTGCTCAGGATGTTGAGAAATTCATCCTCAAGGCCAATCCTACCAACGCTCAAGTGGATCCGCAAATCATGACTATGATTGGCCGTATCCATCTCGAGCGTGGCGAATACCCAGATGCCATCAAAGCTTTGGATATTGCGTATAGAAATGATTTGGATAACGCTATTCCTCTTAAGCTTCTCATCTTAGCGGAAATTAGTAATAGCAAAAAGAATGATGGCTCCTATGACATCAAAAAGTACGTCAAATCTGCAAAAGGCCTCAAGTATCTAATGGGGCGTAAAAACTTGCGCGACGAAGTTTTTTATAACCATGTTGCCATCAAAGAAATTACTAAAGAGGGCAATAGAAACTTCATCATGCCCTTCTTGCAAAAGGCCCATACTTTAGATCCCGGCAATCCAAGTACTACACTCAATGCCGCTATTGCTCTCGACATTATTTATAAGGCTCCCAAACTCGCAAGAATTCGTTACGCTAAGTTCCTCGACATGACCAAGGGAACCAATGATCCACAAATCCCCGAAGTTGAAAGACGACTCAGACAACTTCAGGGTCTTCAATAGCACATGGCCCAAGATTTCGACAGAGCTAAACAACAAGTTAAGGATCGCAGTGATATCGTTGATATCATTGGTTCCCACGTTAAACTTAAAAAGAATGGTCCTAATTTCCTAGGACTCTGTCCCTTTCACAACGAAAAAAGCCCCTCTTTTAACGTCAATCAAAACAATCAATTTTACCATTGCTTTGGCTGCGGAAAAAGTGGCGACGTCTTTAACTTTGTCCAGGATTATGAACAGCTTGATTTTCGTGATGCACTCGAAAAACTAGCTTCTCGAGCCAATGTCATTTTACCCGAATGGGGCAAAGGACAAAGCCCTGAAGAACGCATTAAACAACGCAATGAAAAAGAAGCACTCTACGATGTCTTAGATAAGGCAACTAACTTTTTTCATCAGCAGTTACTACTTCCCCAAGGTGCCGATGCACTCAAATACACTCAGGGCCGTGGCCTCGATCAACAAGTAATCAATAGCTACCGCTTAGGTTATGCACCCAACTCTTGGGACGCCCTAATGAAATGGGCTAATCAACATAATTTTTCAGCTGAGCTCTTAGCCACCGCGGGACTCACTAAGCACAATGAGAAAGGCAAAACTTACGATCGTTTTCGCAATCGTCTGATGTTTCCTATACACGATATAAGTGGTCGAGTCATTGCCTTCTCTGCCAGAGTTCTAGAAAAAGATGACAAAGCCGCAAAATATATCAATAGTCCAGAAACTCCTGTTTTTCATAAAGGCAATGTTCTCTATGGCATTCATATTGCTCATAAACACCTCAAAGAAAGCGAACACTTCGTTATCTGCGAAGGCCAACTCGATGTTATTGCCTGCCATCGTGCAGGAGTAAAAAATGCCATTGCGGCCCAAGGCACTGCCTTCACCGATCAACACGCCTCCATGATTGCGCGTTACGCAAAACACGTAAAACTATGTTTTGATGCCGATGCGGCAGGAAAAAAAGCTGCGGTCAAATGTTTAAACGTCTTACTCCCAAAAGGGGTTATCCCAGAGATTATTTCTTTAGACGAAGGCGAAGATCCCGATACTGTATTGAAGCAACAAGGACCTGAAGTCCTCAAAGAAAAATTATCTGGTGGCATCAATTTCGTCGACTTCATCTTATCTGATTATGGCCCCTCCAGCCCTACTCAAGACAAAGTTAAAATCAGTGAATTCCTGCTCGATATTCTTTCAAAATTACCTAATGTACTGATGGGTGATTGGCATTTACGCCTCGCCTCTAAACTGCAACTCGATGCTCAAGCCATTAGCGAGCAGTTGCGCTATCTCGTTTACAATAAGCGCGATCATAGTCAATACACGAAGCCACAAACTGAACTTCAGCAGGCTCCACAAAAAGTCGCTCCACCACCCCTTAATCTGAACAAAATCAGCAAAAGAGCCATCGCTGAAATCGAGCTCATCACACTCGCATTGAGCAAAGAAACATTTGCTAATTTGGTCTTTGAAAATACCATGGATATCAAACCTGAAACTTCAGCCGCATCAATGGCACTTCACTTTGTGAATTCACATATCGAAATGGGAAATTGGCGCGACTGCAAGCATGACCTCGAAGCTTCTTTCCCCAGTATCTATGAATTAGTTCTTAGGCAAGGTAATATTTCATCTTATCACAAACGAGAAGCTGAAGGGAATGATTATGAAGCACTACTTCAGCTGGTGGATGATTGTGTTAAGCAAATTAACAAAGCTTCCATTGAGCAAAATTGCGAAGAAGTCAAAATGCGCCTACTCAGTGAAGAAGATCCTGAAAAGAAACAAGAGCTATTCAAAGAATACATGAGTCTAAACCAAGAACTCAAAAACGCCTAATAAGCAAGTCTATAATTCAAGATTTTCAGATTCTATTAAGATGAATTTTTCATCTAGTTCTGTGCGAATTTCAATCACATTTATAACAACACTCCTCCTGGGAGCGCGGGCCTCTCGCCCGCATTAAACGAAATCTAGTCCTACACTCCTCCTGGGAGCGCGGGCCTCTCGCCCGCATTTATACTTTATACGCACTAGACCAAGGCCAAGTAGTCAGCTCATTACAGAGCCTGGCTTTTACTGGATTTTGATGAATATATTCAATTGTATTTATAAAGTGCCTTTCATCTCTAATGAAACGATCCCAATACTCTTCTTGCCATAGCTTCCCTCCCGGGAGCGCGGGCGTCTCACCCGCTTTATTCTCTGATAAAAGCTTCCTGATTTCGTGAGCCGTATAAGACTTCCAAGAATGAACCACATCACTTAAGCTGTGCTCTTGATAAGTTTTAATTAATAGGTCCCATAACTTTTCTTACTCTTTGCAGGCGAGACGCCCGCGCTCCCAGGGCGATGATTCCTCTTCTTATTTTTTATACATGCTCTATTTCCATCACTCATGGATCCCAAAATATCTTGTGGCACACTATCTGCTAAACGGTACGTAATCATTTGGTATTTATTAGCGACATCATAATGCGGTAAATAGCCCCGATTATGCCAATTTCTATCGTCCACAAATTCTTGTCGTCTCATCCTTAGCTCTCCACGTAGAACAAAATCTAATCGCTCACACGCAAAATAACAAACTTAGTAAATGGGCTAAGTACTTCGACTCCCACTCCGGAAGCGCGGGCGTCTCGCACGCATTAAACGAAGTCGAGTCCTATACTCCTTCTGGGAGCGCGGGCGTCTCGCCCGCATTAAACGAAGTCGAGTCCTACACTCCTTCTGGGAGCGCGGGCGTCTCGCCCGCAGTAAACGAAGTCGAGTCCTACACTCCTCCTGGGAGCGCGGGCGTCTCGCCCGCATTAAAAAAGACCGAGTCCTACACTCCTCCTGGGAGCGCGGGCGTCTCGCCCGCATTAAAAAAGGCCGAGCTATTAGGCTCGACCTTTTAAAAGTTATCTGTAAACTTATTTAAGCTTCTTTTGATTGCTCAGAACTTGCTGCTTGTTCTGATCCTTCAGCTTTGGCTCTACGTTGCTTTAAGACTTCACCAATCTCTTTGAGCTTATCTTCGGTGAGCGGATAGAAGAGCATCAGAACAAAACCGAATACACAAGGAATGGCGGACATCCAACTTACCATGCCTGAAATACCATCTTGAGCTTCTTGTGATTGCACTGTATTCGCTTCAAAGCCAATCCAAACGAGAACTGCCATTGTGAGCATACCGCCGAGCGTGTAACCAAATTTTTGTGCCATTGTACAAGCTGACATAACGAGACCCGTTGCACGACGACCTGTTTTCCACTCAGAGTAATCTGCCGCATCAGTATACATCGCAAAAACGAGTGCTGCCGTAGGGCCAAACATAAGGTTAATCGCAATATTGACCGCAAAGAGCATTCCAATATTTTCAGGTGAAATCATGCCGAAGACAAAAGTAAGTCCCGCAGTCATGAGCATCAGCAAAGCAAAACCTTTCTTTTTGCCAAGGTACTTTTCGAGGGAACCAACTGCTACTAGTGATACCAAGTTTGCAATTGTACCTGAAAGCATGAAGAGTGGTACGATACCCGTATTACCGACAACGTATTTAAAGTAGTACATGATCGCGCCATTACGCAAGCACACATGGAAGAGTGTAATAATCCCAAGAACAAAAAGAATGAGCCAAGGCTTATTTGTGAGCAAGTCTTTGATATCAGTTTTGAGAGGAGTCTTAACTTCTTGTTTTGGCGGCTTAACACGTTCTTTCGTAGTAGAGAACGTAATCAAAAACATCAGCGCTGCAGAAATACCGAATACCGTTGTGGCCCATTGGAAACCATTCTGCTCATTCACGACTTCAACACTTATCTCTGCACCAGTAAGGTCCACGGGGATCATTTCGTCAGAAATCGTATCTTTGTTCTTTTTAAAGACAGTTCCCATATCAACAGCAGTAGAATCGAAACCTTCGACACAGTATTTGATCTTAGCGAACTCTTCTGTGTTGTCACCTATTTTGTGTTCATTCTCAAATTTATCATCCAAAAAGAGTTTATCATCGCTATTCTTATGAAGGATCTTAGACTCGAGGAAGTAGGTCTCATTATTGATATAGAAAGTTTTTTTACTTTTATAGATCTTCCCTTCATTTTTCTTGTCAGGTACATTCGCCAATTTCATCAGAATTTTTTGGAAAGTACTAGGCTCTTCATAACCAGGAAGCTTAGCCGTTGCTTCAACACGTGAAGCCCCGTTGCCATTTTCTTTCACTACAATGACTTGTTTGTTCTCAATTGTTTCAATTCTAGCTTCAATTACCGTTGTGTCGCCACTTCCGAAGTGTGCCACCATTGGTAGAGTTGTCGCTTGAACGATGATACCACCAGAAAAAGCCATCACAAAACGCCATTGCGAGAAGCTCGTTCTAACTTTTGAATCGGGCGAAACAACTCCCATCAGTGAGGAGTAAGGAATATTGACAACTGTATAAATAAGAACGAAGGCACCGTGGGTGATGTAAGCCCAAGTGAGTTTTCCGCCTGCGGATAGATCGGGGGTTGTAAACATCAGTATGCCAATAATACCGAAAGGCACCGCGCCAAAGAGTAAGTAAGGTCGGAATTTACCCCAACGCGTCTCTGTTCGATCGGCAATAATACCTACGGCTGGATCATTGAGACCATCCCAGATACGAACCACTCCCATGAGCGTAACAAGTACTGCTGGAGCTAAACCAAAAACATCGGTGTAAAAGTAATTGAGATACCAGATGAATTGCATCCAAAAGAGGTTTGAAGCTAAATCGCCCAAACCATAACCGAATTTTTCTTTAAAGCTGATTTTGTCGCTCATATTATTCCTATCCTTATTAACATCATAAATTCCTGCGCGAATATTTTATTCGTGCCTTATTACGCTAATTAATAGCCGTGCTAGGTCAGTAATTGACATTCAGAAATAAATATTGTGTAAATAAAGACTAAGTTCTTAAGAACTTGGAGAATTTAACTTTGTGCTCAATGACTTTTTGCTTGTTTAAGGTAAGATATATCCATCAATAGGAGTCCTTCATCAAACATTTACTTTCACTACTCATTCTCTCTTCGACATTTTTTTTCTCATCCTGTGAATCGGCTAAAACAGAGCTTCCGCCCATAAGAGTGGGGACTTCAGGAGATTACTATCCTATCATTTTCAAAAAAGATGGACAATTCCAAGGAGTTGAAGCAGATCTAGCCGAAGCCCTAAGTATTGAATTAGGTCGACCTATCAAATTTATTGAAATGCCCTTTTCTTCTTTGATCCCTGCCTTAAATGGTCGCCAAATTGATATAATCATGGCGGGCATGTCTATTACTGATGAGAGAAAGAACTTTGTGAAATTTGCGGAACCCTATATGGAAATCAGCCAAATGATGCTTATTCGAACACGGGACATGGGGCGCTTTCGCAAGCCCGGCAATAATTATTATGTCAATTCTGGCATGAAAATGGGTGTCATCTCTGATACCACTGGCGAAACTTTAGCCCAAAAACATTTAAAGAAACAAAACATCAAATCTTACGATAATATTGACCAAGCAGTTGTGGCTTTAAAGCGCAAGCAAATTGACTGCTTTATCCACGATGCTCCTTATATATGGTCCTATACAAATACTAAAGTAGATAAAGAGCTCACGGGTGTGTACTGGGATTTATCTAAAGAAAAATTGGCCTGGGGACTAGGCCTCACTAACTTTTCCCTCCAACAAGATATCGAAAAAGTCTTACTCAAGTGGAAACTCAATGGCTTCAAAGCTAAAATCATCCAGAAATGGGTACCCTACCGAGTAAATTACTCTAACTAAAATTTGAGCTCCATTCGATCTAAACTATTAATAGTAGATTATTTCAGGCATAATTAATTTTTGGCTACTGATCCCCTTACTAGATCGGGCCCATTCTAAGGCTTGGTCAAACATTAATTTCCAATTTTGTCGTATGGTCATTGAGCCTTTATAGAAGCTATCCAATTCACCATCAAATGAAATGATTTTGACGCGTTCCGAATGCCCTTTTTCGGCCATATAAGTTAAAACAATGGGTAGCATATCATGATCTGGAACGAAGAGGTAATCGAGCTCTGTTTCTTTAAAAACCGTACTTAAAACCCCTGCCACATCATTAATTTTTTTACTTAAGGTTCGTTGGTGAATCGCCAGTTTTAAGTCATGTGTATGAAGCAATTCTTGAAAATAGATTTCGCGAACGGCTAAAAAGGGTTCTTCTTCACTGAGCGGAGGAACTAATAGTCCTATTCGAGCTTCCGCATCCTTCAATTTAATACTGCTTAAAACTTCATCAATTGCCCCAAATGTATCGGTAGCATGAAAGTTGAATTCAGGATCAGAGCGATTAATTAAAATTTGTTCAATCGCACTTTCTTTAAGTTTTTTGATATAATAACGCGCTCGAATTGAAGGGCGACTCCAGATAACACGGCTACTGGGATTGAGCATGATTTCCGAAAAATATTCTTCTATATTTGAGCTACAATGAATGCTGTAATCAAGATCATTAATCTCCGACAACATCAGCGAAAGAATCCCATTAAACTTATTCGATTCTGCACACTCAACATCATTATTTAAAATGATATAAATATGATGCTTATTATCGGGTGATTTTACGTATGTCCCCGAGCCCTGATGTGACTCGAGTATCCCTTCTTGTACGAGCTGACGAATGACTTTGTCGATAGAGCCCCGAGAAACCGAATATTTCTCCATCAATTCATGACGCGTGGGCAACAAACTTCCGCCTGGATACAGGCCTGCGTTAATCTCTTTTCGCAGTTCTTGTTTAACTCTATCGGTAATACTCATACGAATAAACTCTTTATTTATTGCAACTCAGAAACGGGGTAAGGAGTACTTTGCTTCTTCGTTGCCATTCTAACTTTTTGAATAGTTTTTTCGGATATCGCTCCCGATTTATTACCAAAATGATTGCGAATATAAGTTGCGATCCCCGCAATATCTTTATCTTTGAACATGGGATTGGCACCTAAGCCTGGCATCGGCATCGGTGTATTATATTTCTTTTTGTTCACTGTGATAGGACCATATAAACCATGAAGCATCACTTTAATCAAGCGTTCTTGACTGCCGTTTACCCATTCACTTTTAACCAGTGGCGGTCCCATATTGGGTAAACCTTCAGCATCGGGACCATGGCAACCAAAACAATTGGCATGACCAAAAAAGAGTTCTTTACCATGATTAAATAATGCCTTATCTGCTTTTGATAATTTTGCGTAATTACTTTGGACTTTTTTCTTGCCCAATTGCGCATAAGTCGATTTCGCTTTTTTATCCTTAAGTAGTGAAGCATAAGCAGTAAAGTCTTTATAATTTGAACCGAGACCACTCATAAGTGCCTCAGTCACATACTTCTTTCCTTTAAATTTATTTGCGAGCTCCGCAACCGTTTTAAAATCATCGCCAGCAAAGAAATCGGAACTAATCAAAAGGAGCTGTAGCGCTTCTTCATAATTGGCTTGTTTCGCAAATGCTATTAGTTCGCTACGCATTGCCTGACGATCTGCTTCATTCATAAATTCAGCTACCGCTAAAGCATTCACTCGCACTTTCACATTATCATTTTTTAATGCAATGCGAACCACGCTTGGGCTAACTGCCCCAAGGCCTTCTAAAGTCCACAAAGCATTTATAATCAATCGTGGATCTTCACTAGTTCCAACTACCTTAACAATTGCAGGCACTGCAATTTTATCCTGTTTGAAAACAAGTTGTTGACGGGCCGTATCACGAACTAAACCACTTGGGTGTAATAAGTAAGACACTAATTGACTCGCAGATAAGCCTGATAGTTTTGCCGTTTTAGAAAGCTTATTTTGCGTACTTCGCAAACGGTATATGCGTCCACGTTCATTATTACCTTTATCCAAACCACGTGATAAGATCTGTTTACGCAAGTAGCTCGTTACAAATACTCTGTGCTGAAGTATACCGTGATAAATATCTAAAATATAAATGGATCCATCTGCGGCCGTGTAGAGATTAACGGGGCGAAAACGCTCATCAGTAGAAGCCAAGAGCTCTTGCTTATTATAAATTTCTTTGCCCGCTAATGAACCTTCTTTTTCTTGTATAAAACGAGCTGAAATTAAATTGCCTGCCGGCTCTGGCGTTAAAGCCATTCCATAATACTTTTCAGGGAATTGATCTCCACGATAAACCAAGCTACCCGAAGCAGCTGTGAAATTCTTTAATTTACCATCGGCATGCAGCATACCTTTCATGTAGCCACGGTTAATACCGGGATTCATACGGATAGGATAAATAGCATTTCCTCCAATACGACTTACTCCCATTTTTGCTCGATAAGCTGGATTTTTTAATAATGAACCGGGTCGTAAATATTCACCCGTGACAGCTGATGAATTACCATTGTGATAAAGACGGCCATAATCATCCATTGTCAGTCCCCATTGACCGCGGTTTTCTGTCGTGCGCTTCACTAATTTAAAAAATTGATTTTTATAGATTTCTTTTGAATTCTTAGGGAGCTTTGCCACTAAAGGCAGGGCTCTGTAAGAGCTCGATGACTTAGAGTTATAGTACCAATTATCCAATGCGAACAACATCGTATTGGGCTTATGCTCAACACTACCACCCTTGGCATAATCTTTATCGACAAGTTCACGCTTCCCTGCTTTGAGTCCCGGTAAAACTTCTACAAAAAAGAGTTGTGTATTATCAGCATACAAAATCCCTCCAGGAACAAAGGCAATTGCACGGGGAAGAGTAATATCATTTAAAAACTCAGTTCGCTTATCAACCTTGCCATCGCCATTGCTATCTTCTAAAATAACAATCTTTGATTTCGCGACTTCCTCTTCAGTACCATCAACATTAGGCATATAAGTATTCATTTCACAGATCCACATCCGCCCATCAGCATCAAAAACCATGGTAACAGGATTAAAAACCTGAGGTTCCGAAGCCACAACTTCCAGCTCAAAACCCTCTTGAACTTTAAATGAGGCCAATGCCTTATCAATATCTAAAACCGGTGCCGCAGGAATTTTATCCGCCGCAATTGGGTCAATCATAATCTGACCTTTCCTATCTCCGGATTGTGCTAAGATACTTAGGGAACTGAATAGAAATAAGAGCGTTTTTACTTTTAGCATGGACTACACCGCCTTAGTTAGTGGATTGTACGGAGTTCTTTGATAACTAATGCCCTTTAGGAGCTCCATCAATTTTTTGCCATATTTAACGTAAACTTCGTAATTCCAATCCCAGTCAATATCACTACGTTCTTTAGCGTGAAAAACACTTGCCATATGTGGCTCGATGGAAATGCCTCCATCGTAATTGCGCGATTGTAAATCTTTCAAAATCTCTTTCACGTAACCCTGACCTTCACCAGGCAAGGTATATTTCTCTGGATTATCCCCTACTGGATTCATTGAATCTTTGATATGAATATAAGCAATATGTTCTTTAATCTGTGAGTAGAACTCCCAGCTATCCTGCCAGACATCACCACCTTTACTATAGTCTTTCATAAATGGACTATTGCCAGTATCATAAATGAGTTGTAACCCTGGTACGCGCTCCATTAACTCGAGTGTATGCTTCCAGCTCATACCGCCATAATTCATACAATTTTCGTGAACGGGCTGAATGCCATTTTCTTTAAATAATCTGACCACTTCCGTCAAGCGTTTGAAGCGTTCTTCTTTGTATTGCTCTTCACCTTCACATCTCGCATAAGACATGATACGTATCATCTTCGTACAAAGACGATTCATACGAGGAATCGCACGCTCAACTTCTTCTAAAGTGATCGAAAAATCATCTTTAATATTCTTTGCCCAATTGCCAATAGCGGAACCAAAGCAACTAATATAGACATCTTCTTTTTTCAGTAAATCTACTGTTTTCTCAAATTCTTCTTCACTAATATCGTGAATATTTTTACCGCCAATATTACGCGACTCGATGGCATTCCAACCAAGTTCTTTGGTCGCTTTAATTTGTGTGGCTAAATCTGCTGCAGCTTCATCTGCAAATCCGGTTAAATACATAGCTTGCTCCTTATTTAAAACGTCTTAATTCGGGGGCTTTCTCGAGCGGCAGAGTCACTTTAGTCCCGCCATTGAGTGCCGATTGATAAATAGCTTGAATCAGTTCAACCGATTTACGGCCTTCATAGGCATCTGCTGGAACTTTGCGTCCTTCGCGAATGGCCTCTAATACTTCTTCAAAATTGCGCTGATGCCAAGAGAAATCGATCGCAGAAGGATCGGCGGCACCCGCGGCACCTGCATCGGGATCAAAGCCAAATTCTTCCATGAATTTTTTGTCTTCATCTTCTTCTTGACGAAATTCCCAATGAGTAAATTTATCATCTTTCAGAAAAGCAGATCCATTGACGCCACAAATGTTAACTTCGGCGGCATGGCCTTCTTCAGAGAAACAAGAAGTCGATCCTTGGATAATGCCTTTCGCACCATTTTTAAAATTGAGGATCGCAACTGCGGTATCTTCCACTTCGATATTTTCATGAGTGAGACAATCCGCAAAAGCACAAACTGAATCGACGTCACCTGCTACATTGAGTAAAAGATCAATGGTATGGATAGATTGATTCATCAAGGCTCCACCACCATCCAAGTCCCACGTTCCACGCCAGGCACCAGAATCGTAATATTCCTGTGTTCTATACCATTTGGTCACTGCCTCAACTAAAGTAAGTTGACCAAAGCGTCCAGATTCCACCGCTTCTTTAAGCTTTATGGTTCCGCCATTAAAGCGACGGGGCAAGATGCTGGCTAATTGCACATTATTTTCTTCTGCGGCTTTTATCATCGCATCAATCTTATCAATGCTGACATCAGCAGGCTTTTCAACGAGAACATGCTTCCCTGCTTTTGCTGCGGCAATGGCTGGCTCCATGTGCGCTCCACTAGGAGTACAGATAGTAACAACGTCCACTGCGGGATTCGCAAGCATTTTATCTAAATCCGAATAAGCGCTGCATCCATAAGTTTCTGCAAATTGCTCTCCTCGTTCGGGGCTACGCTCAAAACAGGCCACTAATTTAGCGCCTTCCATTGCTGCAAATGCTTTTGCATGAAAGTTGGCAATCATACCACAGCCAATAATTCCAATTCCAAATACTTTTTTACTCATAAGTTTACCTAAATTTTCTTGTTAATCTTTTTTAAAAGTTCTGAAACCACTTCGGGATTTTCTCTTGCCACATTGCGGATCTCATCTGGATCATTGCGATGATCATAGAGTTCAATATTTTTATTTTCACCACTCTTTTCTTGCGTCACAATGAGGCGATAATTTTTTGTCCGTACTGACTTGGCATTCTTCCAAAAAGAAAAGGCGGAATCTCGGCCACGGGTATCAACTGAAAATAAAATGGGCCCGAGATCCTGCCCAGAGAGTTTCTTTTGTGTTTTTGTGAATGATGTTTGGCAAAGTTCTTTGAGCGTTGGGAAAATATCAACCGTTTCCACCACTGCACTACATTTCCTAGCTTCTGTCCCAGGAACTTTAATCATTAGCGGTGAAGCCAAGGCTTGTTCATGTAAATTGTGCTTGCCCCACATTTGGTGATCACCCAAATGCCAACCATGATCTGACCATAAAACCACTACCGTATTTTGATCTAAATTGAGTTCTTTAAGTTTATCCATCACTCGACCAATTTGAGCATCTACATAAGAAATGCAGGCATAATAAGCGCGGCGATGCTTGAGTTGTTCTTTTTCACTTAGAGGCTTTGTTTTATCCCCTTGGTATTTATAAAACTCTCCACTTCCGTGCCAATAAGCCGTATAACCTTTCTTATTATGCTTTGCAAGTTTGATATCAACACCTTCATACATGTCCCAATACTTCTTCGGCGCCACAAAGGGCAAATGAGGTTTATAAAAACCTAGCGAGAGAAAAAAACGTTTATCCTTAAGCTCATCAAGTTGACGTAAAGCTTCATCAGTATTCATTCCATCAGGAAGCTCATTATCGGCGACATCTTCAAATTCCATGCGGGGTTTGTAGCCCGAACCATCTTCACGATGTTTGCCATTGGCATAAGCAAAGAAACATCCCCATGCACGCTTCCATTCTCCAAAAGGAGTCTTTTTCCAATCCCAAGCAAAGGGAACTTCATCGTCGCCTTTACCTTTCCCATTATAACTGAAATTCCTGCCATCGGCCGTATGCGAAACTTTTCCAATAACTGAAGTCACATATCCACTACGACGAAAGAGTTCGGGTAAGCTTTGTGCGCCCTCTTGCTGAACTTTGTTTAACTGCTTAAAGGCACCATTCCCCATACTTGCTTTCGTCGTGGGATACTGGCCTGTAAGCAAGGCATAACGAGATGCTCCGCAAGTTGGAATCTGAACATAATGATGATCAAACATCACCGACTCAGAAGCTAAGCGATCAAAGTTAGGGCTGATAACTTCCTCAACTCCGTAGCAGCCTAATTCATTGCGTAAATCATCCACACAAATCATCACGACATTATACTTGTTTTCAGCACTAATATTTGCGATCAATGCAAAAAGAAACAATAAGAACTTTTTATTCATTTGTACCTCGAAAATATTTTATACTCACTAGAAGTAAAACTCCTAGCACTAAGATTGAAGTCTCTGCAACTTCTTGAAAATGGAAGTGCAGAGCGTGAGCGACAATAAAGCTACTCACTAGTGCCTGCTCCCTTTGCCAAAGCTTCTTTTTTATGCTTATTCATGATGTAAATCTGACCAATAATGACCAAGATAATAAATATAATGAGAAAATACTTACCAAAGGCAATACTCGTATCTCCCACAGTCATTGTTTTGTTCCATGCCGTATGACCCGCGGCCACACCGGTAATCACTAAAGAAAGCCCTGTAAGTACATTCCAGATAACTCGTTTATTACCCTTAGGTATATTTTCGCCAAGGACTTTTTTGGAATTCATCATCATAAAGAAGGCTAAAAACGCCACCGGTAACAATATGTAACCAAAAGTCGAAGTGATAATTGCTAGGTAAGTACCTGAGCCCGTCCCCCAGATAAATGGCCATAAAACGCCCGTCGTTGCCAAGAGCGTTCCGCGTTTATGCGCCTTGCCACCATGTTCAAAACCAAACATTTCACAGACCACAAAACCACTAATCAACATCAACATTGATATTGTAGATAAAGCCATTGCCAATACCCCGAAGCCAAAAATTATATGTGCCATCTTAGGCCCTACAGCAACTTCCAAAGCTTTAGGGAATTCTTTGGTATCACGTTTCACAAGCATACTGGCCAATAAGATTTCATCATTATCAATCTCAGTTTTTACAAGCTTAGTTCTCTTCTCGAGAGCAGCTTGGATTTTGGGCGCTTGTTTGTGACCTTCTACAATTTGAACAATTCCATCTTTCTGTAGCGTCAGCCCCTCAAAAGGTTTCGCATGAAAAGTCACAGCGGCAGCAATCGCCACACAGGAAGTCGCTAGTACATAAGGAATCACCATACCAGTAGATAAATCAAAAATCGCTAAGCCACGATGCTTCTTGCCCCAACCCTTATTTAGCATTGAGAAAGGAAGTAAAAAAGTCATATTAATCCCTACGGCAGTCGCTGCAGCAGACACCATAATATCGCGCTGAGTTTGAACTACATTCTGAGTCCAAAAGGCACGGGCTGCGGGGTCAGCAATCTGATTAATGACCGCTTGGATCTCGCTAGCTGGCTTAAAAAGCTTATTAAAATTGGGAATAAAACCTTTGAGAATCTCCCCAAAACCAACATTGCCCGCTGCAATCAATTTGCCCGCAACAATCATAAAACAAAGAACGATGGCCGCGACAGTTATCTTAAGTAAGTTCTCATAGATTTTCATGCCCTTGCCCTGCTTGCCATAACACATGGTAATAAAAGCTGAGAAGGCAAAGATGATCGCTGTGATAATCAACTTTGTTGTCATGCTTTCCGGATTGGGAATGGAAGGGAATAAATTTTGTGTCATGGCTGAATAAGCCAATGAATATTGGGGTAAAACCCAAATCATATTCGCCATCAAAGAGGCCAATAACCAACCCCAAGCCAAGACCGGATTGATATTATCTTTCATTGATTTAAAAGGTGATTTCTCTGTACTCAAGGTAACGTAAGAAATTGCGGAAAGCATAATAACTCCCATGGCCATCGCAACTAACTGCACCCATAGGAATTCAACCCCACCAATAACTCCTAAAAACAAGGCACTTGCAAGTGATCCACCACCCAAAGTAATCGCTGACTGCAACCACCCTGGGCCCGATAACTTCATGTATGTCTTAACTACTGCACCAGTACCAGCTGCATGAGCGTCATCCAACATTTGTACTTCTTTCGAGACTTTATCACTCATTATTTAGCGAGCTCCAATTCTTGAATTGTGATATTGCGAAACTTGATGATATTATCAGTTTTGCCCGTCTTCGCGAATTTCTTACTGCCATGATGTTGAATGGCAATATGACCTTCAGAGGATTTAGTATCAATCACATGAGTCATCAGAGATCCATTTAGGAAAATCTTAATTTCAGGACCACGGCATTCAACGCGATATTTATTCCATTCCAAATGCTTATAAACTTTTTTCTTGGCTTCCGACCAAACGGGTTCTTTGCTTTCTTTGAAATCTTCATCACGATCAGAACGCTTAGCATGCAAGGGATATAACCACCCTCTTCTTCCTTGATCATATAAACCACCACTCCAAGCACGCTCACTAGGATCGACTTCTGCTTGATAACCAATGATAGATTTACTCTTCCCCTCTTTGACTTGCCCACGAAAAATCACACCTGAATTCGAATACTCTTCGACATCGGGCATCTTGACTTCGTACTCAAGAATAAAATCTGTATAACGCTTCTTGGTGGCAAAAAAGAAATTCTTTTTTGACGTAAGCTCTACCACTCCATCTTTTAATTCATACTGACCATCATTATATACATTGAGCGTATCCTTGAACTCAGGATCATTGTATAAGGATTGCTGCTCAGAACTACTTACACAGGAGACTGCTAATGAGAACAGTGCGAGAAGTGATATTTTTACATTCATAATATTTGCCTATTTTTAATTGATTTTATTGAATTTGATCAAAAAATACATGCTCAAGAAGACTAAGACAATTAAAAAGACCCTTTGATCAAATGTTTTATTTGCCTAATTTGATTAAAAAATAGGACCGACTTGCAAAAAAAAGTATTTATTGCTATATTTTGCATAAACTTCTGGATACTTATAATGGCAAAGAAACGCATTGCTCTCGCTTTCCCCATGGGATCAAGTCACTTAGAGAAAACCGCTTATGGCATTCGTCAATACTGTAATAGTGAGAGTGATAAGTGGAAATTAATTACTAATCCAGAAACCCACATCTTAAAATTATCCGATATTCAGCAAAATTCCGTAGACGGTATCATTGCCATGTTGCGCAATCAAGAAGACCTTGACTGGGCCTCAAAATTATCTACTCCAATTATCAATATTTCCGGTACGCTCACTCATTCGATCCACCCCAGAGTGTGCCCCGATTTTTTTAGCATGGGAAAATTAGCCGCCGACCATTTTTTTGAACGAGGCTTCACTAATTTTGCTTTTTTTGGTTTGAGTTCAACTCATTTTTCTAAGCAAATGTTTATGGGCTATAAACAACAAATTGAACAAAGAAATCAGGCCATCGATTGCCTCGAAGTTCCCTTTGGAGCCGATTTTTTTAATAATGATGAGCAAGTACTTCAATTCTTAAAAGATCTCCCCTTGCCCTGCGCCATCCTAGCCGCTCATGACCCTCGTGCTCAAATGCTTATTCAAGCGTGCGAAGAGCTGAATTTAAAGGTCCCCGAAGATATCGCTATCCTAGGATCTAATAATGATACCGTGAGCTGTGAATTTTCATCCCCTCCTCTTTCAAGTATTGAACGAGATGATCAAAAAATCGGCTTTGAAGCAGCCAAAGCACTCGATATGCTGATGCGTGGAGAAGCTTGCCAACAAGACTTACTCATCCAACCTTTGGGGATCCAAGAGCGTAAATCTACCGAAATTTTCACCCCGAAACACCCTGAAATAAAAATCGCCTTAGATTTCATCGAACAACAATTCACCCAATCACTTAACGTTCAGATGATTTGTGACCACTTAGGGCGTTCTCGACGTTGGCTTGAGTATGCCTTTCGTGAAGAATTACAACAAAGCCCCAAACACTTCATTAATGAGCGCCGCCTCAAAAAGGCCCTTCACTTACTCGAATCATCTCCCTCATTTAATCTATCTCAGGTAGCTCACTCCAGTGGATTCTCGAACATCGATCAAATGAACCAACTCTTTATCAAAAAACACGGTAAGCGCGCCATCTTCTTTAAGAATTAAATGACTCATACGAGTCAAATAATCCTTTCTAAAGTCTTTAAACAGTCCAAAGACCTAGGGCTGGATTTGAGATGTAAAAAATCTCTTCTCCATCCACTATATTCCAACCATCTTTTAGTTTGGCAGGATCGTATTTTTTGATTGTTTCTTTATAAGAAGCATAATCAAATCCCACCATTAAAATTTCTTCTTTGCTTACTTTTGGTCCAGGACAATAAGTGATTTTAAAACGCCCATCAGAAGTGCCGTGAATTAAATGCGCTGCGGCTGAAAGGTTATTAGCTAAATCTTCATTTTCTTCCACATCCTTCAAAGTTTGAGCTGTCCCTAAATAACCATATTTACGAATCATACGATCAATCTCAGGATCTTCGCCAAAAGTATGGAGATCAGGTGCTAAGACAATGAGTTCACCATTATCTGCCATGGCTTTACGCGTACGATAAACCGCTTTATTCCCCAACCAAGTCGAGTTAAACTCCTCTGGATCGAGGTAGACTACACATTTTTGTATTGGTTTTTTCAGCTTATCTAAATTTACTTCTTGACTCAGTTCACAAGCAGTTTCAAACACATCATCTTCGGCACCTGAATACAAGCCTCGAAGTACGAGTTCATCATCCTCTTTGCCAATGACAGTTAAGATAAACTGGAGATTCACTCGTGGACGTACGAACTCGTCATAACTTTCATTTAAGGCTCTGCGTACAGGACTATCCGTCTCTCCCATAATGCGTTCCATGCCATAAACCGCACCTAGATAATGTGATTTATTGATTGTATCGCCACCACCTACGCCAATCATCACATTTTTTGTGTAATTAGCCATACCAATCACTTCGTGAGGCACGATCTGACCAATCGACACAATGAGGTCATAATTATTAAAGACTTCTTTATTCACCGCTACTTCCATCGGGAAATTAAGTTTGCCTTCAGATAATTCATTAATGCGTTGTGCTGAAAGCTCACCCAGTATTTCCAAAGCATTGCGCCAATCATGTGGCATGTAGGAGTCTAATGGAATATCTTTGCCAAACATCATGTGTAACTGAGCCGGAGTCATAGGTACATGTGTCCCCAGAGCAGGCATAAGATTGATCTCGCACTGATCCTTTAAGTTCTCATAAAGGTAAGCCGTGATTTCACCCGCACGGGAATTGAGTCGAGTATGATCAGGAGGCAATAAAAGCAAGCGCTTCACACCTTTGCAATTAATAGCTATAAATCTATCTAAGTGAGCCTCAAGCTCTACTTTACTAATAACTCTATCTGCAGCACCATCATTAATTAGCATCAATCTTCTCCATTATATTTCCAATGATTTCTTCCGTACTTTTACTAATATCAACTTCTATCGCCTTTGTGGGTTCTTCTAGGGTCTCAAACTGACTATCTAGCATCTCCGGCTTCATAAAATGTTGACGTTCTTGCATCCGTGCCAAGATAAGTTCACGACTTCCTTTGAGGTAAACATAAGTCACTCCGCCAAATTTACTTAAAATCTGTCTATATTTATCTTTCAGCGCAGAACAAGCAAGCACCACACCATCGCCTCTATTCCACAATTGAATATTTACGGCTAAAAGCTCTAACCATGGCGCTCTATCATCATCATTTAGCGCCTCTCCAGAAGACATTTTATCTATATTAGCTTGAGGATGGAAATCGTCGCCATCGTGATAAGGCACCTTTAAAACTGTCGCCAGACCTTCAGCGATTGTTGACTTACCACAGCCACTCACTCCCATTACCACATAAACCATAACTAAACTCCTGCGAATGCAGAGAAGCCGCCATCTACAGGTAAAATTATTCCATTGATAAAACGCGACTCTGAACCCGCTAAAAACTTCATTACACCCTTGAGATCTTCCGGCTTACCAAATTCATGCATGGGAGTATTATTTATGATTTTCTGACCACGCGCAGTCAAGGTTTTAGCATCTTTCTCGTAGAGTAAAAAGCGGTTTTGATCTGAAACAAAAAATCCTGGTGCAATCGCATTGACGCGAATGTTCTTCTGCGCCAAATGAACTGAGAGCCATTGAGTAAAACTATCCACGGCTGCTTTTGCATTTGAATAGGCACCCACTTTGGTCAATGGACGCGAAGCTGACATAGAAGAGATATTCACAATATTACCTTCGCCAGCTTCAATCATATCTTCACCAAAAATCTGTGCCGGAATGAATGAACCCTTGAAGTTCAAATCAAAAACTTGTGAGTAAGCATCCGCATCAAGACCAAAGAAACTGTCTTCCATGGATGTTCCTGCGGTCATTTGCTCTGCAGGTGAGGTAGCTTTTGGGTGATTTCCTCCCGCTCCATTCACAAGCAAGTAAACTTTGCCCCAATCCTTATTGATTTTTGCTTTCGCTACGCGCAAGCTTTCTGGGTTTAATACGTCCGCAGCTACCACTAAGGTCTGATCATAACCTTTTTCAGCGAGACGCTTCTTTAAATCAATTAATTTACTCTCTGTTCTTCCTAGGAGAGCCACGCGACCGCCATCTTCTAAAAGGGCTTCAACCAAAGCTGAACATAAAACGCCTGCAGCGCCCGTAACGACACAAATTTCATTCTGTAAACTCATTTTATTCTCCTAAAATTTAAAGTAATTTTTTGCATTATTATACGAAATATCTTCTATCATTTGAGCGAGAAATTTGCGATCATCAGGCAATTTCCCACTAGCGACATCACGTCCGAATAAATCGCAAAGTAAACGACGGAAGTACTCATGACGAGGAAAGGATAAAAAGGAACGTGAATCCGTAAGCATGCCCACGAATTTGCTAATGAGACCAAAGCTAGATAAATCATTCATTTGCTTTTCCATACCATCTAACTGATCCAAAAACCACCAGCCCGATCCAAACTGAATTTTGCCTGCTGTTGGAGCTTGCTGAAAGTTGCCGATCATTGTACCAAGAACTGCATTATCTTTTGGGTTCAAATTATAAAGTATTGTTTTGGGAAGCTGATCTTCTACGGCTAAACTATCAAGAAAACGTGAGAGCTTTTCGGCTATTGGTAAATCATTCATCGAATCAAAACCGGCGTCTCGACCCGCAATCCCAAACATCTTAGTATTATTATTACGCATGGGCCCAAGGTGCAATTGCATCGCCCAGTCCTTCTCCGCATTCCAACGAGCAAAAGCTTGCATATAGGCCGTACATAAGATTTCTTTTTCTTGCTCGTTTAAGTCTTGCTCCGCTCGTGCTTTTGCGAAAGCCGCAGATACGTCGGCTGAACTAAACTCACAGTGATAAGCTCTTGGCAAACCATGATCTGAAAGACGACAGCCCTTCTCATGGAAATAATCATGGCGAAGTTTTAAGGCTTTCAAACTATCATCAAAATTTGAAATGCTTTGACCACTTACTGAGGCTAAACGATCTTGCCATTCATTCCACGCGCATAAATCCTCTAAGGCAATCGCCTTATCAGGACGAAATGTTGGCAATGATTTGAAATCGCTAATTTCTTCCGCACAAGTTTTATGATATTCTAAATTATCCGTAGGATCATCCGTGGTACAGAGCACCGCGACATTTTGCTGCCTTAGCAAATTTCTGCAGCTATGGCTCTGGCTTAATAATTGCTCATTGCACATACCGTAGATTTTTTGGGCATTATCCCCATTCAAGGTTTCATTAATTCCAAAGTATCGCTGAAGCTCAAGGTGCTGCCAATGATAAAGTGGATTACGCATGGTATAGGGAATTGTCTCAGCCCATTTCTGCCACTTCTCTTCGGGTTTAGCCGCACCAGTAATAAAATGTTCATCCACACCATTGCCGCGCATTCCACGCCACTTGTAATGATCTCCTTCCAAGGTAGCTTCTGCCATATTCGCAAAAGAACGATCGCTCGCAATATCTTCTGGTGGTAAATGATTGTGGTAATCAATGATCGGCATTTTAGCCGCGTGATTGTGATATAAATCTTCTGAAACTGCATTAGTCAGAAGGAAATTTTCGTCCATAAAAGTTTTCATCAAATAATATTCCTTAACTTGTTTCTCCAAGCTAAAGACTGAGTCAAGTATAAGCAATTTGCAAAATACGAAATTATATTTGATTATGCGCAATAATGGGAATCCGCTGACATTCCAACATATTCATCTTTAATCATTTTAGGCAAATCTAGAGAACTTTTACCTATTCTATTATTTGCATGCAATAAACTCGCGCTGTATGCTAAAACAAAAAGGCTCGCTATGAACAAAAAATTTACTGTCGCACATTTTGATGAAATTTCTCCTACCAACTGCCCCTGTGGTGAAACCCGCCGTGCCTTCACTGAGGATCCCGATCAAATCGCCAGTATCCATATGGTGGATATCAAACAGGATTCAGAACTTCATTACCACAAGAAAATGACCGAAATCTATCTCGTTTTAGAAGGTGAAGGCCATATGGAGTTAGATGGTGAACTCATCCCTGTACGCAAGGATTCCACCATTCTCATCAAGCCCGGCTGCCGTCACCGTGCCATTGGAAAAATGAAAATCGTCAATATTCCCGTACCCGCCTTTGATCCCGATGACGAATGGTTTGATTAAGCTTGGGCGGAGAGCCTCCACAGGCGGACAAAAAGCATTTGCCCATACGGCAGGAGAGCTCGAGAGGGACAGAGTCCTTCTCGTGTGTGGTGCATCATCCCCTCTCATCTACTTAGTCGAGTAGTTTAATATTTCCCACAATTACCCATTAAGCGAGGCTCCGCCCTTAGACTGCCTTAATTAAGTAATAAATTGGCCTTACTTTGATGGACCATGGCTTAGCAAGTAAGCCATAAATCTAACTTATATCTACACAAAAAAAACGGGCAGAATCAACTCTGCCCGTTTGATAAAATCTCTCGCTAACTAAAGCGTAATATTTGCTTCGTGCTCTCCTGCAAAAATATGCACGCGCTCCATATCAGGAGCTAAGAACACATCGTCACCCGCTTCTATTTCATAATGTGCTTCGGCAGTAGCAGTCACTGACTGATTCCCCACTTTCAAAAATATTTGCTGGGTATCACCAAGTTTTTCAATGAATTCTACTCGACCTTTAAAAGAAATACCTTCAGCTGCTTGCTTGGCAATCGTCATTTTCTCGGGACGTACTCCAAAGCTAGCTTTGCCTAAATGAGCACGGCATTTATCAGATTTTACTTTCGGTAATTGAATCTTGACATCCGCACTCACAAAAACAACGGAATCACCCTCTTCGCGTAAGTCACCCTCGAGGAAATTCATTGTTGGCGTACCGATAAAGCCCGCCACAAATTTATTTACTGGGAAATCATAGACATCGAGGGGCTTGCCCACTTGCTGAATATAACCATGACTCATCACACAAATACGATTACCCAAAGTCATTGCTTCTATTTGATCATGGGTCACATAGATCATCGTCGTCTGCAAACGCTGATGTAATAACTTAAGTTCTTTACGCATTCCCACCCGCATTTTTGCATCCAAGTTGGAAAGTGGTTCATCGAGTAAAAATACGGCTGGATCACGAACTATCGCACGACCAAGAGCCACGCGCTGACGTTGGCCACCAGATAAAGCTTTGGGCTTACGCTTCAAGTAATCAGTCAATTCTAATGATTCGGCAGCTTCCATGACGCGCTTTTGAATTTCTGCCTTGGGAGTTTTACGCAACTTGAGACCAAAAGCCATGTTATCATAAACCGTCATATGTGGGTAAAGGGCATAATTCTGAAAAACCATCGCAATATCACGATCTTTGGGTGCTACATCATTCACTAAACGATCCCCAATATGGAGTTCGCCGCCCGAAATTTCTTCTAAGCCAGCTACCATGCGCAATGTTGTGGACTTACCACAACCCGATGGGCCCACTAAAACCATAAATTCTTTATCTTCGATATGAAGATCCGATTCATGGACGGCGACAACACCACCCTCATAAACTTTTTTGAGTTTGCTAAGCTTTACTTCGGCCATAATTTTATCCTTTTTTGGTCATTTATTATAAATGAACTATAAGGATAAAAAGATTTATTGCAACTTTTAAACAATTAAAATTGTCTAAAAATATCTTTTTGACTTATTTCCTACATAACTTATTGTGTCACATGCAAACTTATTCTACAGATTCTCATCGCTTAAATCCGGGCCAAGTTCTCATCCTTCTTGAGGGAGAACTCACTTTGTCCCATCCTGAAAAGAGTCATACTATGGATATCGGTGAAATTTTTGAATCTGGATTACAAAGTTTCTCCATTGAGAGTCATGAATCACAGACCAAATATCTTATTTTAACGACCTGTTTGGATTCATTAAATTTCGCTCATGAGGCCGATGAACTCAGCCTAGCTCTCATTGATGAAGATTTTTTTGATCAGCCCAAAAGTGAGCTCTATAAAAATGCATCGGCACAGTATCTCTTACAGCGCATAGCTCAAAACGATACTATTCCATCCAGCGGCAAGCCTGACTCACTCATTGAACAAATCCTGCAATTTATTCAAAATAATCTCGAGGAAAAACTGAGTGTAGAACTCATTACTTCTGAATTTAAGCTTAGTAAAATGCAGATCGTTCGCCTCTTTGCGAAAGAAGGCAAACAGCCCATTATGACTGAAGTGCGTTCTTTACGCCTCAGTAAAGCAAGCGCACTTTTGGAAAGAAGCGAGATTAGCATTCAGCAAATTGCTGCCAGCATTGGCTTTGCCGATTCAGCGAGTTTTAGTCACTTCTTTAAAAAGAATACGGGTAAATCACCACGCCAAATACGCGATGAACAGAAATGGTTAATTTAGTCTAAGTCACCAAGTAAAATATTAATGATTTACTTCCCAGAACAAGCGGGACAATTATCGCGCTTCATAATGGGACTCTTCATGAAAGTCATGTCGCGTAGGTCAAAGCTAAGTAAACGATTCTCCAGCGTATCACCTAAGCCGCTAAGGACTTTGATCGCTTCCATCGCGGCCATACAGCCGACTGTACCAGATACGGCACCAAAGACGGGGAAACGACGTTTCCAAGCAGCAGGTTTCTCTGGATAAATACAGGCTAAACAAGGTGTTTTACCTGGAATTATAGTCGTAATCTGAGCCTGCATTTCAAACATCGCACATTCCACTAAGGGAATATTATTGGCAATGGCTTCACGATTCATCAGGTAACGTTCTTCAAAAAGTGGCGCACAGTCAATAATTAGGTCAGCTTCTTTCATCAATGCCTGCGCATTTTCTTCAGTCACATTGGCATTCACTGCCTCAATCTCTAAGCGCGGATTGAGCTCCTTTAAACGGCGTTCAACGGATTCAATTCGTGGCTTTCCGAGCCAATCATGCGTCATTAGTAACTGACGGTTTAAATCCGAATGTTTAACATTGCCTCCGTGGGCTAAAATCATTTTTCCTATGCCTGCTGCCGCCAGTTCATAAGCGACCACAGAGCCTAAGCCTCCGCAACGAGAAATAAATACCGTAGAGTCCTTGAGCTTAACTTGGCCTTCTTCACCAAATCCCGGAACCGTTGTTTGCCAAGCATAAGTATCTTTTTCTTCTTGATTAAGAGGCTTCATTTTAACCTCCTGCAATGGGTGACATCAAAGTAATAGAATCAGTCTCAGTCAATGACCTTTCCGTTTCCCAGAGGTGCTGATTATCATTGATAAACACGAGAATCGATGGATTTGGTTTATTGTCGACGATGAGCATCTCACTTATTTCTGATTTTTGCTTTGCAAGCTTAAAAATGAGATCATTCACTGTGGAGGCATCAGCGACCTCGAGGTATTCTTCCCCTGCTAGATGCTTTAATTGTCCCCAGAGTTTTACTTTATTTAGCATTGATCATACTCCTCTATAAATTTAAATTTATGAATCCCAATGCCCAGCAGCCATCGTCAATTTTTGCTGTGCATAAGCGACTGCACGGTCGTCATGTGTTACCATTAAGACAATACCACCCTGCTCGGTAAAATCTCTCAATGCCTTAAGCACTATTTCGGCATTTTCGCTATCCAAATTACCCGTGGGCTCATCGGCTAAAATAATCTTTGCTCCTGAATAGATCGCACGTGAAAGTGCTACTCGTTGTTGCTCACCGACACTGAGTTCCGAGGGTAAGTGATGCACGCGATCACCAAGACCAAATTGATTCAAAATATCTTTAGCTCTTTCTTCAGATCCAGCTCCCAATGCGAGGTCCGCAATGCGCACATTATCTATCACACTAAGATAGCTAATGAGATGGAACTCTTGATACACATAGGCGATATTCTGAGCTCGAAACTCTGCTTTTTGCGAACTCGATAACTGACTAAGATCTTGACCATTGACCACAACTTTCCCAGAATCGAGTTCCAATAAGCCACCTGCACTTAACATCAGCGTAGACTTACCACATCCGCTAGGACCAAGCACGGCAATAAAATCACCGCTTTGTGCTTTCAGATCAACTTTATCTAAAGCCTGGACAGGCGTCTGGTTTTTTCGTTTGTAGGCTTTTGAGGCTTGTTGAATTTCTAAAGAATTAGTCATGACGAAGAACCTCCGCAGGATCAGTTTGTGCTGCCCATAAAGCTGGCAACCAAGTAGCTAACATTGCCAAGACCGGCATGGCAATAATAATGATTAGTACTTTCGAACTCTGCACCAACACACAAGCCGAATGAGCATTAAAATAAGACTCTTTACCGAACTGAAGGCACAGATAAAGCATGCCAATTCCTATACCTGCTCCAAGCAAAGCACCCAAGCAAGCTTTCAGTAAGTAAGCAAATAATATCTTGCTCGTCTTTACTCCTAAACTCAGCAGTAAGCCCAATTCATAAATTCGTTCTCTTACATTTAAAAAGGCTAAGAGCGCAATTGTTGCCATACATAAGAGCGCGACAAATGGCACCATGATTGCCACCATATTCTCACGCTTCTTGCGAAGTTCATTCTGCTGTTTTTTGATTGATTCGATTTCTAGAGTGGCTGTCTCTTTCGTTTTGCTTCGTGCCTCCGCTCTAGCTAAAGCTTTACTATCTTGTTCAATAATTTGCGTCCCTGGCAAAATCGCTAAGAGCTCTTTACGAACATCACCAATACGATCCACTGTAGTACAATTACATTCCAAAGCCAAAATTGAATTGATACGCTTTTCTTTCTTAAGTAATTGCTGACATACTCCCAAATTGATCCATGCCGTTATATCATCTTGTGTCCCTCTTTGGCGATGAGTTTTTGACACATTAAATTCTCTCCCCATAAATATCACTTTATCACCTTGTTTGAGGCCTAAACTGGTGTGCAGTTCATAACCCAAGACCATGTCGTTTTCGGCCACGGGGTTCACGAGAGGTTTCTTGGGATTACCATGGGATTTGGGCACTTGTCCACGAATCCCAATTAGAACGATCTTTCTCTTATATTCAGGCCACTCAAGACTCTGAGTTAGAGTCGGTAGCAGGTGATTGACCGTGACAATATTTGAGTTCGCGAGTTTGTATACATATTCCTCTGGCATGGTTTTGCTGGCATAACCCTGAGCATAAACTTCACTCAAATCCTGTCCCTCGGGAAAAATATAAATATTAAAGCCAAGCCCCTTCATAGATTTGCGAATATCATCCTCAAGCTTTTTCATATGTGCTTCGGTTTCGTCAACTTTTTCTTGAATGACGGCCTCAGATTTCAGATTTGAACTCTTGAGGAAAGCTTCACTCAAAAGCCAGCTCGCCGCTGCTACCGCCACGGCTAAAATGGACAAAGTAAAATTCACTTTACGATGAATAATTTCTTTGCGTATGAGTTTAAAAAGAGTCATTATTTTTTTTCCTTAGGATTAAGCTGCCGCCAATGAGAAGATATTAGTACACGGGAGAACTCTTTTCATAAAAAGGATTCCTTATTTTGGATAATGCGGCCTTCGCTAAGCTCAAAAAAATGATCTCCAAGTAAAGACGCTTCTGATTTTCGATGGGTAATATGTAAAGTTGTCACCTGATTTTCTTGAGTGACTGCCTTTATTAAATTGATGACGTCCTCATGGGTATCATCGTCAAGTGTACTCAAGGGCTCGTCTA